>NZ_JAGIOC010000001.1:3650800-3955034 GCF_017876515.1 Brachybacterium fresconis
CTCGAGGGAGGAGGCGAGGTTCGTGTGCAGGGAGACCGCGCTGAGGTGCCCGGCGATCACGTCGTGCAGGTCGTGGGCGATGGTGCGGCGCTCGGTCTCCACGGCGTGGGCGGCCCGGGTGGCGGCGAGTTCGTGCTCGACGTCGGCGAGGGACTCGGCGGCCAGACGGGCGCCGCGGTGGTGGCGCACCTCCCAGCCCCACAGCAGCGGCGTCGAGACCACGAGGGTAGCGACCAGCAGCACCACCAGCAGGATGGGCCCGCTCGCCCCGAGCGCGACCGCGACGACGAAGGCGAGGACGGCGATCCCGACGGCGACGCCGGTGGTGACCCGGGCCAGACGCCGACTGCCGTGCATGACCGGGGTGAACAGCGCCTCGAACAGCAGGAAGTAGGCGGAGATCTGCCCGCCGACGACGATCTCCGCCGCGGCCAGCGTCCCGGCCACCGCCAGCACCAGCAACGGCAGGCTGCGGCGCCACAGCAGGCTCACGCAGGCCACCAGCAGCAGCGTCACCGACACCGCGGCCGGCCAGCGCAGGTCCTCCCCGAGGAAGCCGGAGTTGGTGGCCCCGGAGACCGCGAGCAGCACGACCACGACCGCGTAACCGGCCGCCGCCATCGCATCGCGACGGTCGATCGCGATACGTGGGCGGTGCTCGACCGGGTCGGAGGGCATGGCTCGAGGCTACGCGGCCGTGGCGCACGCCACCGTCCGTGCGGGCGCACTTCGCACCTTGGGAGGAGGACCGCAGGAGGCATCGGCGGACAGGATGGGGACATGGAATCGCTCCCGGAGTTCGCCGGCCCGCTGGGTCTGCTGGTGCTCGCCCTCATCGACTCCACCTCGATGGGCACCCTCGTCATCCCGGTCATCCTGCTCGTGGTGGGACAGGGCGGAGCGCTGCGCATCGCCGGGCGCACCCTGCTCTATCTCGCCGTGATCGGTGTGTTCTACCTGGTCCTCGGCATCGCGCTGCTGGCCGGTTTGCTGCCGCTGATCGAGTCCTTCGGGCACCTGCTGGCCTCGCCGGTGGTGATGCTGGTGCTCGCCGTGATCGGGGTGGGGTTGGTGCTGTACTCCTTCCGCATCGACCCCAAGGCGGTCGCCAAGCGCGGTGGGGACCCCGAGGCCTCCGCGCGGAAATGGACCGAGCGCGCCCGTCGTGCCTCCGGACACCCCGGGGTGCTGGTGGGCCTGGCGCTGCTGGCCGGCGTGATCGAGGCGGCCTCGATGATCCCGTACCTGGCGGCGATGGGGATCATCGCCGACATGGGGATCGGTCTGGGTCGCGGCGCGCTCGTGCTCGTCGCCTACTGCGCGGTGATGATCCTGCCCGGGGTGGTCCTGGCCGGGGTGCGGGCCGCGCTCGGCGCACGCGCCGACTCCTTCCTCGACCGTGCCCACGACTGGGCCGTGAAGAACGCGACCACCGCGTTCTCCTGGGCCGTCGGCATCGTCGGCGCGATCATCGTCCTGAACACGATCGGGCCGGCCCTGGAGCTGCTGACCGGTGGTGGGGTCTCCTAGAACGTGAGGTGTCGGGCTCGGCGCGAGGAGGGCGCCCGGGTCGAGAGGCGCCCGCTCACCGCAGAATGCTCCGGCTCCCCGCCCTCTCACCGCAGAGTATTCCGGCTGCCGCCCCTCACGGCAGAATCCTCCGGCTGCCGCCCCCGACCCCGCTCCGGCTCCGATTGCGGGTGTGGCGGCGATACATGGTCCACGCCGAACGCACGGTGTCCCGGACCAGCACGGCCGAGTCCCGCTGCTGCGAGGAGCCGGCTCCCCGACCGGTGGTGACCCCGACGGACAGGGCCAGGATGCCCAGCCCGAGCGCCGCGAACTGCACGGCCTCCCCGAGCAGCGTCGCCATCACGGCGAGCCCGCCGTGGTCGCGAGCGAGCAGCTCGTGCTCGACCTCGCCGACCAGCAGCGGCGTGATCAGGCCGACCAGCAGTGGGACGGCGGCTCCCAACACCCAGGGCAGGACCCGGTCGGACGCGGAGCGCCCGTGGAACGCGGCGATCACCAGCAGGGCGACGGCGAGGACCAGCAGCCCCAGACGCAGTGCGGCCACGGTGCCGAGCCATCCCAGCGCTCCCTCGAGGCCCCCGCCGTCCAGCGACCCGAACCACACGACCCGCTTGCCCACGAAGCCGACCAGCACGTTCAGCGCCGCCAGCACGCAGCCGATCACCCCCAGGGCCAGGGAGGTCGATGGGATCGCCCGTCGATAGGCGACCAGCAGGACGAGCGCCGCCAGCGGTGCGACGACGCCCAGGATCTCGATGATGCGGAACATGGTTTCCCTCCTTCGGGCCGGGGCGGGCCGCTCGTCGCGGAGCGGAGGAACCTCGGCAGCCTTCATGGCATGCATGTGCTAAAAACGCTACGGCTCGCACGCACGTGATGGCAAGGGTGTGCTATAAAAAGTGCATGCCGAAGATCGTCGATCCCGAGCAGCGCCGCCGACACATCGTCGCCGCCGTCTTCCGGGTGATCGCCCGCGACGGGGCGGCGCACGCCTCGTTGCGCAGCATCGCCGCCGAGGCCGAGCTGGCGATCGGCTCGGTGCGCCACTACTGCGGCAGCCAGCAGGAGATCCGCGAGATGGCGATCGAGGAGCTCACACGGGGATTCGAGGCGCGGTTCCGGGCCCATCTGGGGGATCTCGAGTCCGTGCGGGCCGGGGAGCTCTCTCGTCGGGTCCTGCTCACCCGGATCCTCGAGGAGTTCCTGCCACTGGACCGGACTCGAGCGGACGAGGCCGCGGTGTGGCTGGAGTTCTGGGTCGCCGCCCGCACCGACGAGGAGTTCGCCCCGTACGTCACGGATCTGCGACGCGGGATGCGCACCATCATCGAACGCACGCTGACGAGGGCGGCGCATGCCGGCGCGCTGCGGCACGGGCTCGACGAGGATCTCGAGGCCGACCGCTTGGCGGCGCTGCTGGACGGCCTGACCCTGCGCTGCCTGGAGCCCGAGAGCCTGTCCACGGACCGGGCTCGCGCGGCCCTGGGCCGTCACCTCGATGAGCTGCTGCGCCCCGAGACCCCCTGATGCCCGGCACGGCGCCGCCGACCTGGTGCCCGGTACGGCGCCGACGACGCCGGTGGAGCCGCCTCTCCGGTCCTGGCCTACTTGATCACCGTGATCAGACCCGGCGGTAGGATGCCGGGAACGAGGCCCGCGCCGACCTGCCGAGCGCGACGAACCAGGAGGTCCAGCCGTCATGAGCAGTGAGGTCGCCGTTCCCGCCCACCGCACCGCGGTCACCCTCGCCGATGTCGCCGGCCGGGCCGGGGTCTCGATCGCCACCGCCTCCTTCGTGCTCTCCGGCCGCGGCGGCAGCCGCTCGGCCGGATCGCCGGCGACCAAGGCGAAGGTGCGCGCGGCCGCGGAGGAGCTGGGCTACGTCCCCAACCGCAACGCACAGGCCATGCGCACCGGCCGCGGCGGCGGCATCGTGCTCTCTCTGGGCACCCTCGATGATCCATGGGGCGTGCAGCTGGCCAATCAGGTGCGTCGCGACGCCCTGCCCCACGACCTGTCCACGCTGGTGCTCGCCGACGAGCGGTGGCTCGAGTACCTCTCCGGCGCCTCGGCCGACGCCGCGTTCATCACCAGCGTCGACTTCGTCGAGGACGGTCCCGAGCGGGTGCGCCGCCTGAACGCCGCCACCCAGACCGGGATCGTCGCCTTCACGGCCCAGATGGAGCCCGAGGGGTTCGACGTCATCTCCTCGACGCCGTACCGGGCCGTCGCCCAGGCCTACCGACGACTGCGGGGCCGCCACGAGAGGGTGCACCTGTTGGCCCCGAACCTGGGGGACGGGCGGTGCACCCGCATCACCCTCGCCCATCCCCGCACCCGGGCCTTCCTCGAGGCCGTGCGCGACCTGGGGGACGGCCGCCCCGAGGATCTCGTGCACGTGAGTCCGGAGGGCAGCCGCGACACCTACCGCGCCGGCCTCGAGTGGCTCTCCGGACCGACCCGCCCGCGCGCCGTCATCTGCTTCACCGGCTACCAGGCCGTGGCCCTCCAGTTCGCGGCCGAGCGGCTGGGGCTGGACATCCCCGGGGACCTCGAGATCATCTCCATCGGGGACGTTCCGGCCGAATCCGAGTACTTCGACCCGATCAGCTACTACGGCGTCGACGACGTGTTCGCCCGGATCTCCTCCGTGGTGATCGACGCCGCCCGCGACCGCGGGGACCGACCCGGTCGGCTGCACGCCTTCGACTGGCAGTTCTTCCCCGGCGCCACCACCCGCGACGACGAAGCCACCCTCCGCGACGACGAATGAGTCCGATGCCCCACACCACCTGGACCCTGCCCGGCCTGCACCTGGAGGACATCACCCTCCCCGTCCCCCTGGACCACGCCGATCCCGCCTCGGCGCGCCTGGAGCTGTTCGCCCGGATCGTGACCGCGCCGGGCGGGGAGGATCTCCCGCTGCTGGTCTACCTCCAGGGCGGCCCGGGTTCCGAGGCGCCCCGCCCGCTGGACGCGTCCTCCCCGGGATGGCTCGCGCGTCTGCTGCGCGAGCACCGCGTGGTGATGCTCGATCAGCGCGGCACGGGGCGCTCCACCCCCGTCGGCCTCGACGCGCCCCTGCCCGCCGGAGCGATCGACGGCGCACCCACCCTGCGCGAGGCCACGCCTGCCCAGCAGGCGCACTACCTCACCCACTTCCGGGCCGACGCGATCGCGGCCGACGCCGAGCTGCTGCGCGAGCATCTCGGGGTGACGAGCTGGTCCCTGCTGGGGCAGTCCTTCGGCGGCTTCACCACGCTGCGCTCCCTCAGCGCCCACGCCGGCAGCGTGGACACGGCCCTGTTCACCGGCGGCCTGCCGGCGCTCGGCCCAGACCTCGACGCCGTCTACACCACCACCTGGCACGGCATGATCGCCCGCAGCGAGCGATTCTGGACGCGCTTCCCCGGGGACCGGGATCGGATGCGCGGCCTGGCCGATCTCGCCGCCGACGGGCGGCTGCGCCTGGCCGACGGGCAGCGTGTGGGCGTCGAGCGCCTGCGCCGTCTCGGGCATCTGCTGGGGGCCTCCCAGGGCGCCGAGCGGCTCCACTATCTGCTGGGCCTGGATCCGTCCGCCCCGGCCTTCGCCCACGACCTCGCCGCAGCGCTGCCCTTCGGTGGCCGCAATCCGCTGTACGCCGTGCTCCACGAGAGCTGCTGGGCCGACGGGACCGCCACGCGCTGGGCCGGGGACCGCACCATGCCCCAGGCTGTGCGCGAGGACCCGACGCTGCTGGCCGGCGAGCACATGCACCGCGACCTGTTCGCCGAGGACCCCGAGCTCGCCCCCTGGGCCGAGGCCGCCGACCTGCTCGCCGAGCACGAGTGGCCGCGGCTGTACGACGAGGAGGCGCTGCGGAAGGCCGACGTCCCCGGCGCGGCTGCGGTCTACTTCGACGACGCCTACGTCCCTCGCGAGTACTCCCTGGCCACAGCGGACCTGCTCGGCGGCGTGACCCCGTGGGTGACCAGCGAGTACGAGCACAACGGCCTGCGCGCCAGCGGTCAGGGCGTCATCGACCACCTGCTCGATCTCGCCGCCGGACGCCGCGCCGCCTGAGATCCCCACGGTCGCCGATCCGTGCAGCCGTCCGCTCGGCCCGTTCAGCAGTTCCGGGACGCCAGCGGCATGAGCTGTCACCATGCGTCGCGCCATCCCGCTTGGTCGAGCTCGGGAGGCGTCGGAAGGCGCGCCGCGCTCTCACGCGTCCATCGCGAGGCGGAAGCCCTTGTTGCCGCTGGCGTCCTCGGCGGCCGTCCCGCTACGGGCGGCGACCCGGTAGCGGTTGCAGTAGGAGTCGTGGCACAGGTAGGAGCCGCCGCGCATCACCCGCACGTCCCCGGTCAGCGAGGACGCCTGGCCCGTGGTCCAGCGATCGCTGCACCATTCCCAGACGTTCCCGGCCACCTCGTACATCCCGTACCCGTTGGGCGGGAACGAGCGCACCGGCGCGGTGCCCAGGAAACCGTCCTCGAGGGTGTTGCGCACCGGGAAGGCGCCCTGCCAGATGTTGCAGCGATGCTCGCCGCCCGGCGTGAGCTCGTCACCCCAGGCGTAGCGGGCCTGATCGAGACCGCCCCGCGCGGCCTTCTCCCACTCCGCTTCCTGCGGCAGGCGCATCCCGCACCAGGACGCGAAGGCCTCCGCGTCCCGCAGGGACACGTGCACGACGGGGTGGTCCGCACGATCGGCCGCGGAGGAGCCGGGGCCCTCGGGACGATCCCAGCGGGCTCCCTCGACGGCCCGCCACCACGGAGTCCCCGGAGGTTTCCGGCTCGCCCGGCGCACATCCTTGTCCAGCAGCGCTCCGAACACGAAGGACCAGCCGAAGTCCTCGGCCTCGGTGACGTACCCGGTCTCGGCCACGAAGGCGGCGAACTCCGCATTGGTCACGCACGCCGGATCGATGCGGAAGGCCGGCAGATCCACGGCGCGGACGGGGGACTCGCCGTCGCCGGGGTTCCGGTCGCTGTCCTCGGAGCCCATGCGGAAGGGCCCGGCGGGGATCGAGACGGCATGGTCGGCGCGGGATCGGACCTGCTCGGTCGGGGCTGCCCAGGCGGCGAGGTCGCGGGCTCGGTCCGTGCGGGTAACCGAGGTCGATGGATGGGACACGTCTTCCGTCCCGTCGAGACTTTCGCGTGCGGCGGCGCAGCACGGTGCCGGCGCGGGACCCGAGGTGTCGTCCTCGGGTGAGGAGAGGGGCAGGGGAGCGGAGGCGCCGGCATCGGTCATGCACCCACCGTATGTCTGCTCGGGCGGCCCTGTCCGTCCGGCCGCTGCGGTGGGGCGGGACTGTGCGGTGTCGGTGTGCCGACGATCCGGCCGCCCGACCGGCCCGTCGAACCGCAGGCTTGACATTCCCGTGACCGATGCCTGTAGCGTGTAATCGATTACTGACGCGATCGCGATGATTGCGGCAGCCGCGACGACGGAGTGCGGAGGCGAGGACGCTGGACGAGCACGACGAGAAGCACACGAAGAACGGGTCCGGGCAGGACGGCCCCGGGGAGGACGCGAGCCCCGAGCTGCTGTTGGGCGTGCGTGGCGCGGTCAAGGAGTTCCCGGGCGTGCGGGCCCTGTCCGAGATGCGCCTCGACCTGCGCGCGGGGGAGGTCCTCGCGCTCGTCGGCGAGAACGGTGCCGGCAAGTCCACCCTGATGAAGCTGCTGGCCGGCGTGCACACCCCGGATGCCGGATCCTTCCACTACCTGGGGCGTCCTCTGCGCGTGAGCGGTCCGCGCGACGCGGCGCAGCAAGGACTGGCGATCATCCACCAAGAGCTGAACCTGATGTCCACGCTGACCGTCGCGGAGAACATCTACATCGGACGCGAGCCCACGTTCGGCGGCCTCCTCACCCGCCCAGCGCAGCTGCGAGCCCGCGCGCAGGAGCTGCTCGATCGCCTCGGGATGGATCTGGACCCGTCGGCCGAGGTCGGAACCCTGCCCGTCGCCCAGCAGCAGATGGTCGAGATCGCCAAGGCCCTCTCCTATGACGCGCGCGTGCTCATCATGGACGAGCCGACCGCCGCGCTGAACGAGCGAGAGACGGACGCCCTGCACGAGCTGATCCGACGCTTCGTCACGCCCTCGACCGGGGTCATCTACATCTCCCACCGCATGGAGGAGCTGCGGCGGATCGCCGACCGGGTGCAAGTGATCCGCGACGGGGAGTACGTCGACGCGACCCCGATGGCCGAAGCCACGCTCGAGGACGTCATCACCAAGATGGTCGGCCGTGCCGTGAACACCCGCACAGGACCGCAGGGCGTCCGACGGGACCGCTCGGTGGTCCTCGAGGTCGAGGGGCTGCGCAGCACGCCCCGCGTCGCCGACGCCACGTTCGACCTGCGCGAGGGCGAGATCCTCGGCTTCGCGGGCCTGATGGGAGCCGGCCGCACCGAGACCGCTCGGGCGCTCATCGGCTCGCTGCCCCGGCAGGCCGGGCGCGTGAGATACCGCGGTCGTCCCGTCACCTTCCGCAGCCCCGCCCACGCCGCGCAGCACGGTTTCGGCTACCTCTCCGAGGACCGCAAGCAGCTGGGCCTGCTGCTGGACCACTCGGTGCAGCGCAACATGGAGCTGTCCGCGCTGTCGGACCGTTTCCAGACGGCCGGCTTCACCCGCGACCGGGCCTCCTACCGAGCCGCCGTCGAACAGAGCCGACGACTGCGCGTGAAGACGCCCGACGTCGCCCAGCGGGTCAAGAACCTCTCCGGAGGCAACCAGCAGAAGGTCGTGATCGGCCGCTGGCTCCTCAAGGATTGCGACGTGCTCATCTTCGACGAGCCGACACGCGGGATCGATGTCGGCGCGAAGGAGGAGATCTACGACCTCCTCGAGGAGCTCGCCGCCGCGGGACGGTCGATCATCATGATCTCCTCCGACCTGCCCGAAGTGCTGCGCATGTCCCACAGGGTGGCGGTGATGAGCGAGGGCCGGGTCACCGGCGTGCTCGACGCCGCCGAGGCCGACCAGGAATCCATCATGGCGCTCGCCACCGCCGGATCGGACGCGGACCTCTCGGCCGAGCCCCGCGTCGGCACCGACACCGCGAAGGGCACCGGCGCCTCCGACCACCTCCCCACCGACGAAGCAGGTGACCGATGACCACGACCACCACCGAGAATGCCCCTGCCCCGCAGCGGCAGAGCACCCGCAGCGGCCCGTCCTGGCGCAGCCGGATGCAGCAGATGCTGGCCGCCGGCACCCTGGTGCTGATCTTCATCGCGTTCTCCATCGCGAGCCCCGAGATCTTCCCGACCTGGGGAAACATCGTCACCATCCTGTACTCCACGGTGGTGATCGGTCTGCTCGCGCTCGGGGCCACCTTCGTCATCACCACCGCCGGTATCGATCTGTCCGTGGGCACCGCGATGGCTCTGTGCGCCGTGATGAGCGGTCTGTTCATCGTCAACTGGGGCCTTCCGGTCCCGCTCGGTATCATGCTGGCGATCCTCTTCGGCGGACTCGTCGGGCTCGTCAACGGCATCAACGTGGCAATCCTCGACCTGCCTCCGTTCATCGCGACGCTGGCGATGATGATGGTCGCCGGGGGACTGGCACTGGTGTTCTCCGGCGCCGCCCCGATCTACTTCGAACAGCCCTCGTACATGTGGCTGTCGACCGGGAGCATCATCCCCTCCGTCCCCAACGCGGTCCTCGTGCTGCTGCTCGCGGCGGTGATCGCCGCCGTGCTCATGTCACGCACCGTGCTGGGGCGCTACACGATGGCGATCGGGGCCAACCAGGAGGCCGCTGGGCTCGCCGGCGTCGCCGTCAGGAAGTGGCTGCTCATCGTCTACACCGTCGGCGGACTGTTCACGGGTCTGGCCGGTGTGATGATCTCCGCGCGGCTGGGCTCCGCCCAGCCCGCCACCGGGATGGGCTACGAGCTGGACGCGATCGCCGCCGTGGTGATCGGTGGGACCTCCCTCTCGGGCGGGCGAGGCACCATCGCCGGCACGATGATCGGCGCGCTGATCATCTCCACCCTCACCAACGGGTTGCAGATCCTCTCCATCCCACAGGAGTGGCAGGACGTCCTGCTGGGCGCCGTGATCCTGGTGGCCGTCTTCATCGACCGTCTGCGCAAGCGCCGGGAGCGCACCTCATGACCGCCTCCCGCCGCACCGTCCTGACCGCCGCGGCCACAGCGCTGCTGCTGCCCGCATCCGCGTGCACCGGGCGCTCACGCGATGACGTCCTGCACGTCGCGATCGTCTCCAAGGGCTTCCAGCAGCAGTTCTGGCAGGCCGTCAAGCGAGGTGCGGACGCCGAGGCCCAGAAGCAGGGCGTGGTGCTCACCTTCGAGGGGCCGCCCACCGAGAGCGACATCGAAGCGCAGATCACGATGCTGCAGAACACCGTCACCCGCAATCCCGACGGCCTGGCGCTGGCGGCGCTGGACTCGCGGGCCGCCGCCCGTGCGCTCGCGGAGGCCGAGCAGAAGGGGATCCCGATCGTCGCCTTCGACTCCGGCGTGGAGTCCGACCTGCCGGTCTCCACGGTCGCCACGGACAACGCGGCCGCTTCCCGCGAGGCCGGCAAACACATGGCCGACCTGCTCGGGGGAGAGGGCCAGGTGGCCGTGATCGCCCATGACCAGGTCTCCCTCTCCGGTACCGACCGGCGCGACGGTTTCATCGCGGGTATCGAGGAGTTCGCCCCGGGCATCGAACTGCTGCCCACCCAGTACGGCGGCGGGGACCAGGCGGTGACCGCGAACATCGCCCGTTCGATGATCACGGCCAACCCGGACCTGGCCGGGATGTTCGGCACCAACGAGGGCTCCGCGATCGGCATCCTCCGCGGCGTCCAGGAGTCCGGGCGTGACGACCTCGCCGTGGTCGGCTTCGATTCCGGTCGCGCCCAGGTCGAGGCGATCCGCGACGGCGAGATGTCCGGCGCCGTCACCCAGAATCCCGTCGCGATGGGGCGCATCACCGTGCAGACCGTGCTCGCCGCGATCCGGGATGAGGAGGTCGAGGAGGTGATCGACACCGGCTTCCTCTGGTACGACGCCGACAACCTGGACTCGGACGAGGTCCAGGAGGCGATCTACCTCTAGCGCGGCCCCCTCGGTTCAGCGCTGGGCGGAGTCTCCCTGCGCGGTCGCCGCGAGCGTGGCGGCGACCTCGTCCGCCCGAGGGATGCTGGGGGAGGCCCCGCGGCGCGTGACCGCCACGGCCCCGGCGGCCGCGGCACGGTCGATCGCCGCCGGCAGTTCGTCGCCCCCGGCCAGGGAGGCGGCCAGGTACCCGGCGAAGGCGTCGCCGGCAGCGGTGGTGTCGACGACCTCGACCGGGTGGGCGGGAACATCCTGCACCCCGTCGGCGTCGACCAGCACGCTGCCGGCCGCCGCCATGGTCACCAGAGCCTGGCCGACTCCGCGGTCGACGAACCACTGCCCTGCCCGGACAGCCGTCTCGCGCGAGTCGACCTCGATGCCGGTCAGCAGCGATGCCTCGGTCTCGTTGGGGGTGACCACGTCGACCAGCGGCCAGATCGACTCGTCGAGGTCATGCGCCGGGGCCGGATCCAGCACGACCGTGAGCCCGGCGTCGTGGGCGCGGCGGATCGCGTGCATCGTCCGCGCAAAGGGGATCTCCAGCTGCGTGAGCAGCACCCGGCTGGTGGGGGTGAACTCCGCGAAGGCGGCATCGATCTGCTCGGTGGTGATCTCGGCATTGGCCAGCGGCACCATGACGATGTCGTTCTCACCGGAGGCGTCGACCCGGATGTGGGCCACGCCGGTCTGCCCGGACACCTCGCGCAGGTGCGAGACGTCGACGTCGGCGTCGGTCAGGGCCTGGCGCACCAGGGGAGCGAAGAGGTCATCACCCACGCAGCCCACGAAGCGGACCGGCGCCCCGGCCCGTCCCGCGGCCACGGCCTGGTTGGCGCCCTTACCCCCGAGCACAAGGGTGAAGGCATTGCCGAGGAAGGTCTCTCCGGGCCGCGGCAGGCGCGAGGAGAAGGTGGTGACGTCCATCGTCACTGAGCCGATGACCAGCACTCCCGCCGCATCCTGGGGCGGACCGGGGATCTGTGTGCTCATGGTGCTCTCCATTCTGATGCCGGTCTCGACACGCCGTCCAACCTGTCATAACGGTAACCGCGCCCGGCACAAGGGTGACCATGGGGTGCGCGTCGGTGAGGACACCGCGCCGTCCGACGACGCCCGCGCTCCAGCAGCGTCGGCCTCGACCCGTTCTCCCACGCTCCCGGAAGGAGCCCCTCATGCTCACCGGCATCGACCCCCTGCTCGGCGGCGACCTGCTGCAGATCCTGGACCACATGGGCCACAACGACACCCTGCTGGTCACCGACGCCCATTACCCCGCCCATGCGATGGGCGTGCCGGTGGTCGACCTGGCCACCACCTCGCCCCAGGCGGTGCGGGCGATCCGCACCGTGCTGCCCGTGGACATGTACGCCGGGCCCTCGATCACCCTCATGACCCCCGAGCCCGGCACCGGCGAGGAGGTCCAGCCGCAGCTGCAGGAGGCCACGGCCACCCGCGCCGACCGTCTGGAGTGGATCGACCGCTTCGCCTTCTACGAGCGCGGGCGGGAGGTCTTCGCCGTCGTGCGCACCCTGGAGACCCGCGAGTACGGCTGCATCATGCTGCGCAAGGGCGTGGTCGGCGACGACGAGAGCTGACGGACGAGGCGACCCCGCGCGTGTGACGCTTGTCACGCGCCTTGTGCGTTGTT
Organism: Brachybacterium fresconis; assembly: GCF_017876515.1. Taxonomy (NCBI): domain Bacteria; kingdom Bacillati; phylum Actinomycetota; class Actinomycetes; order Micrococcales; family Dermabacteraceae; genus Brachybacterium; species Brachybacterium fresconis. Next base: position 3,663,060 of record NZ_JAGIOC010000001.1, read on the forward strand.
AGCGTCGACCCCTGTGCGGCCGAAAAACGATTCGGCCTCGGCACCGGCCACGACGATCTCGCGGCCGGCCGACCCGCGCACACCTGATCCGACGATGACGACGGAGGAATGCGCCGTGACGCAGCCAGCACCGCAGATGCCCGACCACGACCAGGCGGAGGACCACCAGGGGCAGCGCGACGGGGGCCGTCCCGGTCGCCGCCGTCTCCTCGCCTCCCTCGGCGCCCTGCCCGCCGGGGCGGTGCTGAGCTCGGCGGCGACCGCCGCGGCGGCTCCGGCGGATCGCGGCCACGGGGACGAGCACGGCAAGGGCCATGGCAAGGGCAAAGGTCACGGGAAGGGCCACGGCAAGGGCCCCGGGAAGGGCCACGGGAAGTTCGCGCTCGGCGTCGAGAACCTTCTCCACCCCGGCACGCTGAAGAAGACCCTCGAGGGCGCGAAGGTCGGCCTCATCACCAATCCCACCGGCACCGACAGCTCCCTGACCTCCACCATCGACCTGCTCCTGGACGGCGAGGACAAGGGCGGATACACCCTGGTGGCGCTGTACGGCCCCGAGCACGGCGTGCGCGGCGCCGAACCCGCCGGCGGCTCCGTCGGCGACTACATCGACGAGAAGACCGGGCTGCCGGTGCGCTCCCTGTACGGCGAGACGCAGAAGCCGACCCCCGAGATGATCGCCGACGTCGACACCCTGATCTTCGACATCCAGGACATCGGTGCCCGCTTCTACACCTACATCTGGACCCTCTACTACGCGATGGAGGCCGCCTCCGAGAACGACAAGCGGTTCCTCGTGCTGGACCGTCCGAACCCGCTGGGCACCGACGCGGAGGGCTTCATCCTGGAGCCCGCGCTGTCCTCCTTCGTGGGCCTGAAGGAGATCCCGCAGCGCCACGGGCTGACCGTCGGCGAGCTCGCCCGACTGTTCGACGGCGAGTTCCTGGACGGCGCCGTCGACCTCGAGGTGATCGCCATGAGCGGCTACGACCCCGACGACCCCCGGGACGCGGACCTGCCCTGGGTGCTGCCCTCGCCGAACATCCCCACCCCCGACACCGCCGTGGTCTACGCCGGCACCGGGCTGATCGAGTCGCTGAACATCTCCGAGGGCCGCGGCACCACCACGCCGTTCCTGTGGTTCGGCGCCCCGTTCATCACCTTCGAGCAGGTCGAGGCGATCATCGCCGACCTGTCCGAGGCGAAGCTGCCCGGCGTCCTCGCCCGCCCCATGTTCGCCACCCCCGTCAGCTCCAAGCACGCCGGCGAGTTCTGCGGCGGCCTCCAGCTGCACCTCACCGACCCCGGCGAGTACGAGCCCGTGCGCACCGGGATCCACGTGCTCGCGTCCCTGTTCCGCGAGGTCCCCGAGGTCGACTGGCGCGAGGGAGAGGACTGCCGCAGCCAGGACGACGTGTGCTGGATCGACAAGCTCTCGGGCACCCGGCGCACCCGCGCGATGCTCGAGGACGGCGATCCGGCCGAGAAGATCGTCGCCGCCTGGCAGGACGAGCTCGACGACTTCGTGCAGGCCGCCGACGAGTACCGGATCTACTGAGCAGGAGCCGATGATGACCCCCCATATGCCCCACTCCGATTCCCGACTCTCCAGGCGCGGCTTCGCCGCGCTGACCGCCGGAGCCGCCGTCGGCGTGCCGATGGCGGCGCACGCCGCCCCCGGCCGCGGCGGCGGGAAGCACGACGGCCGCATCGACGAGCTGCTGGCCGGGATGAGCCTCGAGCAGAAGATCGGCCAGCTCTTCGTCGCCGTCGGCTACGGCGCCACGGCCGACGCCCCGCACCCCTCGAACACCTCCACCACCGGGGTCGACACCATCGCGGAGATCGTGGCCACCCACCACGTGGGCGGGCTGATCTACTTCACCTGGTCCGACAACCTCCAGGACATCGAGCAGATCGCGACCCTGTCGAACGACGTCCAGGCCGCCGCTCTCGAGGCCGGCGGGGTGCCGCTGATCGTGGCCGCCGACGAGGAGCGCGGCGTCGTCTACCGACTGCCCGCACCCGCCACGCCGCTGCCCGGCGCGATGGCACTGGGGGCGACCGGCTCCCACAGCCACGCGCGGAAGGCCGGCGTGATCGTCGGCTCCGAGCTGCGTGCCTCCGGCGTCAACCAGGCCTTCGCCCCGGTGGCCGACGTCAACATCGAGGCGCGGAACCCCGTGATCGGGGTGCGCTCGCTGGGCGCGGACCCCGAGGCCGTCTCCCGTCTGGTGGCCGCGCAGGTCAAGGGCATCCAGTCCGCGAACTGCTCCGCGTCCGCCAAGCACTTCCCCGGCCATGGCGACACCGCCACCGACTCCCACCTCGGCCTGCCGGTCATCGACCACACCCGCGCCGAGCTCGACCAGATCGACCTGCCGCCCTTCCGAGCCGCGATCGAGCAGGGCGCGGACGTGATCATGACCGCCCATATCGTGGTCCCGGCCCTGGACGACTCGGGCCGACCGGCCACCCTCTCGCAGCCGATCCTGACCGGTCTGCTGCGCGAGGAGCTCGGCTTCGAGGGCGTGATCGTCACCGACTCGCTGGCCATGGAGGGCGTGCGCACCATGTTCGGCGACGACCGGGTGCCGGTCGAGGCGATCCTCGCCGGCGCCGACCAGATGCTCATGCCGCCGGATCTCGCCGTCGCCATCGGCGGGGTGCGCGACGCGGTCGCGAGCGGAGAGATCGGCGAGGACCGGCTGGACGCCTCGGTGCGCCGCATCCTCGCCCAGAAGCTGCGCCGCGATCTGTTCGAGGACGCGAGCGTGGACCCGGGCAGCGCCCTGGCGGAGGTCGGTACCGAGCAGTCCCGGCACACCGCCCAGAAGATCGCCGACGACTCGATCACACTGATCACGGATCAGGACACCGTGCCGCTGGCCGGCGGCACCTCGGTGCTGGTCACCGGGGAGGCCACCGCCGCACGGCTGGAGACGACGGCGCAGGCGCTGACCGAGCACGGGCTGGAGGCGAGCATCCTCGCCGACGCCACCGCGGAGCAGGCCGCCGCGGCCGCTGCGGACGTGGAGGCGGTGCTGGTGTTCACCTCCTCGGCGGGATTCGAGCCCCCGGCGTCCCAGGTGGAGGTGGTCCAGGCGCTGGCCGCGACCGGCGTCCCGGTGGTGCACGCCTCGCTGCGCAACCCCTACGACGTGGTGCACGTCGGAGAGGTCGCCGCATCCCTGGCCGCCTACGGCAATTCGGAGTGCAATCTGCGGGCCGTGGCGGGCGCCGTGGCCGGTGCCGTGCACACCAAGGGCACGCTCCCGGTCGCGATCCCCACGGCCGACGGCACCGGGGAGGCCTTCCCGATCGGGCACAGCCTGCGCTGAGGCGAATTGCGCTGACCTCCCGGCGCTGCGGTGGCCGACGACGGCGAGGCCGCGGCGATCAGCGGCGGGGCAGGTGCTCGCGCTGCGGGCCGCGGGGCGCTGCGTCCGGCGCCCGGCGCAGGCGCCGCGCGTGCATCCGCGCCGCGACGAACACCGTGGTGAGGACCCCGATCGCGAGCGTCATCATCGTCAGCACCACGGCGAACGTCACGTCGAGGGAGACCAGGGCGATCAGGGCGCTGGAGGTGATGATCCCCAGGGCGTTCGCGGTGCGCAGCAGGGCGAACACCTCGGCCCGCTGCTCGGGCAGCACCAGACGGTCCAGCACCAGCTGGTAGTAGGTCGCCAGCGGCGCCAGCACCAGGCCCACCAGCAGCGCTCCGATCATGGTGGCGAGGACCGAGTGGCCCACCATCACCGACAGCACGCCCGCGGCCATCACCATCAGCCACAGCAGCACGGTGCGGCGGCGCGGCGTCGCGTTGCGGACGCTGACCCACACCCCGCCGGTGATCGAGGTGACGCACAGCGCCAGCGGGAAGGCGACGCCCCACGACGGGGCCAGGCCGAAGGAGACCGCCATCGAGACGGCGCCGATCTCGATCGCCGCGATCGCCGCGGAGCTCGCCGCCGCGCAGCACAGCCACACGGCGATCATCGGGGTCACCCGCAGGTTCCTCGGGCGCGCGGTGTCTCGCGAGCTGTCCGTGGCCGGAGCCTCGGCACCCGGGATGCGCGGCAGCAGGAACACCGGGCCCGCCCCCAGCAGCACCATCGCCCAGATGGCCGCCTGCGGGGACAGCGCGCCGAAGGCCGAGGCGATCACGGGCGCGGCGGCGAAGACCACCTCGTTCAGCGTCGCGGTGATCCCCAGGGCCCGCGGCAGCCGTCCTGCGGCCACGAGGTGGTTGAGCACGGCGCGCAGGTGCCCGAAGGCGGCACCATTGACCACGCCCGCCGCGGCCGCGGCCGCCACCAGCAGGGCGAAGGGCGTGCCCAGCCCCGCCATGACGGCGATGGCCACCAGGGCGAGGGTGCGCAGTCCGATCAGCACCCGCAGGAAACGGATCGGGTCGAACCGCCGGCCCAGGCGGGTGACCGGCACGGCGCCGACGACCTGGGCGATCGTCATCGCCATCATCATGGCGGCGCCGCTGGCGGGGTCGCCGGTCAGCGGCAGCGCGATCAGCGCGAAGGCGATCGGTGCGGCGGCCTGCGGCACGGTGAACGAGCCGTAGGAGACGTACCAGCGCAGCAGCGGACCGTCGGCCCGTCGCGCGGGGCGAGCGGGAGCGGTGACCTGGGGCGTCATGGAACGACCTCCTTCAGGGCGTGAGGCGGCAGCACCGGATCGGGCCGGCATGCCAGCAGTGGTGGTCAGGGCCGAGGAAAGACCCTCACTGCGCAACATAATGCCCATGGGTGGATCGTGCAATATAGTGCGCATCACCATGGTTGATCCGAGCGACCCCGCCCCTGCCCCGGACGCGTCCGCACCCGGCTCCGGCGGCATGCGCCAGGCCGTCGTCGAGCAGATCGGCGATCGGATCCGCGCCGCCCGGCAGGAGCTGGACCTCAGCGTCGGCGCGCTCGCCGAACGCAGCGACGTCAGCCGTCGCATGCTCACCCAGATCGAGCTCGGCCAGGCCAACCCGTCGGTCGCGATCCTCGACCGGGTGGCCGCCGGGCTCGGCACCACCTTCGCCGCCCTGATGGGGATCGGCGCCCACGCCCACCCCGACGGCGTCGAGGTCTGGTCGACCGACGGCGGCTCCTGGGCGGTGATCCTCGACGCGATGGATGCCCCGGCCGTCTCCGTCGAGACCTGGAAATGGAAGCTGCTGGGCACCGACGCCTACGAGGGCGGTTCCGGTGTGCCCTCCGCAGGGCGCATGATCCACGTGATCGAGGGCGCGCTGGAGATCTCCACGGGCGAGGGGGCCCAGGTCGTCGAGGCCGGGGGCTCCGGGCGCGTGCTCACCGACGGTCTGTACCGCTACCGGTCCCTGCACGAGGCCGGCACGGTCTTCCTCAGCGTCGCGCTGCAGCCGCGCACGGCCTCCTGACTCCCCGTCAGCGACGCTCGCGCAGCGCCGCCCCGAGCCCTTCGACCCGGTACTGCTGGACGTGGTACGGCCAGTCCGGCCCTGTGTGCCACTGCGAGCACACCAGGTGCAGATCATCGAGCCTCGACCCGGGCAGCACGAAGGGCCCGTAGAGCTGGGCGACCCGCTCGTCGTCCTCCTGACCCCAGTTCGAGCCCCACAGGAGGGTCTCGGTCAGAAGTGGCTCGGTCAGCTCGGTGGGGGAGTCGGCGAAGAGCACGTCGACGCGGTACAGGCCCGCGTTGAACCAGGTCAGCGTCCAGGTGCCCTCGACGATGCGCAGGCACATCTCTCCGACCTGGCCGCCGAGGACCGGCGTCGGAGGGTTCCCCCACGCCCACTGCTGCGCCTCACCCTCCCCGGTCGCCCCCCAGGTCTCGTAGGCGCCCGGGTCCAGGATCGACGCGGCGGGCACGCGCTGCAGGATCGCCCCCTTGTCCCGTTGGAAGCCCGTGGTCAGCAGGTAGACGTGGTCGTCGGCAGGGTTCAGCGCCCAGGTGCACTGCTGGCTGAAGCCGTCCAGGTGGTCCCCGGCGAACATCTCCGCGGTGCGCTCCCAGGTCTCCCCGGAATCGGTCGAGGTCCAGATCTCGGTGGAGGCGACGGTGCCGAAGCCGTGGTTGACCATCATCCACAGGTAGATCGTGTCCCCGATGGTCAGGACGTCGCCCGGCAGGATGGTGGAGACCGGGTCGCTGTCGTGCGCGTACTCGACGAGCTGCTCGGCGGTCTCCCCGCCGACTGCCGAGGTCCATTCCAGGCCGTGCTTCAGCTTCCGATCCGGATCGGCGAAGAGGCCGACGGGGGAGCGCCACCAGCCGCTGCCCACCTTCGGCCCCTCGAAGGTGTCGCCGAAGATCAGCAGGATCCGTCCGTCGGGCGTGACCGCCGGGGCGCCGAGGTCGGTGGCGTCCATGCGGAAGCGCGTGGTGATGTCCGGTCCGGTGAGCGTGGCCAGGCGGGTGACCCTCGGCCGCTCGTACCCCGGGTTCGGATCCACGCCATGGCCCTGACCGCCGCGCCCGCCCTCGCCGGGGAGGGCCGCTGCCGACGGAGCGACGGCGGCCGAGGCGAGTGCCGCGGCGCCGAGGCTCCCGGCGCCGACGGCGAACGCCCCGCCGCGCAGGACGGCCGAGCGCGGCACATGTCCCGCATCGCTCGGGCCGGGGGCGGCGTGGTCGCTGCGGTCAGATCTCGACGTCTTCATCGAAGGCTCCTGGGGTGTGTCGACGGTCACGTTCTGACGCACTCAGCGTAGGGGCGGACGACGCAGGGAGCAATCGTTTACCTCCAAAACCTCCGGTCCGCGGGTGCTCGAGGATTGCGCCGCAGGTGCCTGGTTCCGACAGGACACGACGTGATGCAGGGTTTACCCGCCGTGCCGTCTGGCCTAGTCTCGACCTCCAGCGAGAAAACGATTTGCGACCGACGGGACGTGACCATGCCTGCCCAGGACGAATCGACGCTCGAGGGCGTGACCCTGCGCCCCGGCACGAAGCGCCGCCTGCTGGATGCCTCGCCGTCGGCTGCGGAGCCCTGGTACATCAACGACCACACGCTGATCCAGGACCAGGGCGGACGCTGGCACGTGTTCGGGATCTGGCATCCCGAGCCCGCCGACCCGCTGGGCGAGGACCGCTTCCTGCACGCCTCGGCCGACGCCCTCACCGGCGCCCCCTGGACGATCCACGACCCCGTGCTGCCCGCACGCCCCGAGATCGGCGAGACACACGTCTGGGCCCCGCACGTGATCCGCCACGACGGGCTCTACCGGATGTTCTACGCCGGCGGGACAGCGGACCACACCGCCTACCGGATGACCCTCGCCACCAGCGAGGACCTGTTCGCCTGGACGGTGCAGGAGCCGGTGCTGTTCGAGGACGGCTTCGACGCCCGCGACCCGATGGTCATCCGCGACGGGACGCGGTGGCTGCTGTACTACACCCGCACCTCGACCCCCGCGGGAGGCTTCCACCAGGTCGCGGTGCGCACCTCCGAGGATCTGCTGACCTGGTCCCCGCCGCAGGTCGCCTACGAATCCGCGGTCGCGGGCACCTACGGCGGGCCGACGGAGTCCCCTTTCGTGGTGCGCGTGGGGGAGGGGTGGCTGCTGTTCGTGTGCGAATCCGGCGAGTACGACCGGACCTTCGCCTATTTCTCGACCGACCCGCTGTGCTTCGTCGACGCCGGCCGGATCGACGTGGACCTCGACGAGCACTGCGCCGAGATCGTCCAGGACGGGCCCCGAACCTGGATCACCGGCGGCGGCTGGGGACGAGGTGGGGTGACGATCCGCCCCCTGGAGATCCTCGAGGGGGATCCTGCATGAGCGCTCTGACCGGGCACCGCATCACGGAGGTCACCACCTCGCCGATCCGCAGCCGCTACCCCCGCACCATCGGCCGCAATGCTCGCCTCGGAGCCCACGGCGACGGACCCTCGGCCCTCGCCATCACCGTGCGCACCGAAGCGGGCGCGAGTGGATGGGGACTGTACGAGGGCCCGCAGGTCGACGTGACCCGGGTGGTCGGCCGTCCGCTCGAGGAGGTCTTCGACCCGGCCTCAGGGGCCCTCGACCCCGCGGCGCTCCCGCTCGACGTCGCCCTCCACGACCTCGCCGCCCGGATCCTCGACGTTCCCGTGCACCAGATGCTCGGCGGGCACGGGACCGCCCCGGTCGCCTGCTACTCCGGAGCGATCTACTTCGACGATCTCGACCCCGAGGACTCACCGCGCGGCGTCGACGCCGTCCTCGCCAGCTGCGCCGCGGACCAGTCCAGCGGCCACCGCGGGTTCAAGCTCAAGATCGGCCGCGGCAACCGCTGGATGGGGGCCGAGGAGGGCTTCGCCCGCGACGTCGAAGTCACCCGCGCCGTCCGCACGGCTCACCCGGATGCCCGCGTGCTCGTGGACATGAACGACGGCTACACGCCCGAGCAGACGCTGCGCTACCTCGACGCCGTCGCCGACTGCGACCTCTTCTGGATCGAGGAGCCCTTCGCCGAGCACGCCGAGGGGCTGCGCGCCGTGCGCGAGCACCGCCGCCGCTCCGGTTCGCAGGTCCTGGTGGCCGATGGGGAGTTCGAGCCCGACGTCCGCCGGGTGCTCGATCTGGCCGGCGAGGGCCTGCTGGACGTGCTGCTGATGGATGTGCTGTCCTTCGGGATCACCGCCTGGCGAGAGGTGATGCCCGTGCTGGAGGAGATCGGCGTGGCCGCGTCGCCGCACGCCTGGGGGCACCCGCTGAAGACCCTCTACGCCGCACAGCTCGCGGCCGGGCTCGGCAACATCCCCGTGGTCGAAGGGGTGCCGGGCACCACCGACGGCGTCGACGCCTCCGGCTATGTCCTCGAGGACGGCCGGCTCGCCCTGCCGGAGGCCGCCGGCTTCGGCGTGGCTCCTCTGCCGTGATTGCGGCACACTGGCTCGTATGGAACCCGCGCACCTGCCCTCCTACGCCTGGCGGGAGGAGATCACCGACCACGAGGTCTCCGCGCTGCACGCCGCCGCCTTCGACCGCGAGGAGACGGTCGAGGACTGGACCGAGCGGCTCCAGCGGCATTCGCTCGGCTGGGGGACGGCACGCCGGGACGGTGAGCTCATCGGCTTCTGCAACGTGGTCACCGACGGCGGTCGCCACGCCTTCCTCGTCGACACCGTCGTCCACCCCGACCACCAGGGCGGCGGCATAGGGCGCGAACTGGTCATCCAGGCCATCGGGGAGTGCCGAACCGGCCCCGTTCAGTGGCTGCACGTCGACTTCGAGGCCGACGTCGGCCCCTTCTACCTGGCCACCGGACTGTTCCGCCCCACCGCCGCGGGGCTCATGCGCGTCTGAACTCTCCGACGGGGAGCTCGCTCCCGCCGGGCGAATCCGGGTGCACGGCGGATCAGTGCATGGCAGGGTGATGCCATGACGAACCGCCTGCGCTGGGCCGATTTCCCCGACTCGCTGCGCAGCAGACTTGAAGAGGTCCTCGGCGGTTCGGTGCGGACAACGTCCTCCTGCGTGGGCGGCTTCTCTTCCAGCAGCGCCGAGATCATCCGTTCCTCCGCAGGTCGAAGCCTCTTCGTCAAAGCGGTGAGGGCGCAGGACAATCCGGCCTCGATGCGGCTCAACCGCTCCGAAGCCGCCGCGCTCGCTCACATCCCCCGAGCCGCACCGGTGCCTCGACTCGTCACCGCATTCGACCACCAGGACTGGTTCGTCCTGGTCACCGAGGTGGCCGCGGGATCGCTTCCCGAACAGCCGTGGTCACCCGAGCAGCTGGACAGCGTGCTCACCGCCCTCGACACCTTGCAGGCGGCGGCCACCCCCTGTCCGGTACCCGACCTGCCGACCGTCGCCGAATCACTCGGTCCCGACATGCTCGGCTTCGACCGCATCGCCGAGGAGCCTCCGACTGACCTGGACCCGTGGATCGTCGAGCACCTCGACGACCTGCGCGCAGCGGCCTACCGAGGAATCGGTGCTCTGGACGGTGATTCCCTGTGCCACAGTGATGTCCGCAGCGACAACCTCCTCATCACGGCCAGCGGAGCCGTGAGCCTCGTCGATTGGGCCTGGGCCTCCCGCGGCAGCCCCGTCGCCGACGCGCTGCAACTCCTCTCCTCCATCGAGGATCCGCACGGCACACTTCTCGTCAACGAGAGGGTCGATGCCGTCCTCGAGCGCCACGGCCTGCCCCACTCCTTCGGCACGGACGTTCTCGTGGGGATCCTCGGCTTCTTCGTCGACGCCGCCCGCTGGCCGGTCGATCCCCGCCTGCCTCTGCTCAGCCCGCACCGTCGAGCCCGGCGCGACTCGCTGCTCCCTCTGGTCACGGAGCGATGGGCGGGGTCGCCGTCTCCTTCAGCACTTCCATCTTGATGTTCGCGATGATCTGGCTCGAGAAGTCCAGGCCATGATGCTCGTGGTGCCCACGACCACGACGGATGCTTTCGACAGCGGCGGAGGGTCAGCCCATGTCCCGCGGACACTCGCGAGTCGGTCAGCGATGAGTAATCGTTTCCTGGCTTCTCTTGACTCTCGGACCGCGTAGCCGGAGGATGTCGTGCACGGAGAAGTTTCTGTTCGAGTAAACGTTCCCGCTGATGAACGAAGGAGTTCTCGTGGATCCGTCACGCACAGCTCGTCACCTGCCTGCTCGCCGCGGCCCCGATCGCCGAACGGTGCTCCGCGCGGCGCCGCTCGCTGCCCTGACCATCCCCGCGCTCGGTGCGCTGTCCGCCTGTGGAGGTGGAGGCGGTGGGGATGGAGCTGCCGGCGATGGCACCGGTGAACTGAACCTGATCTACATGGGCGATGCGACTCAGCAGGAGACCTTCCAGTCCCTGTTCGATGAGTTCCAGAGTTCGCACCCCGACATCACCCTCAATGCCAACGGCATCGCCGCCGGCGATTGGGCGACCTTCGGCAACACCGTCTCCACCCGCATCGCCGGTGGAGAGCGCGTGGACGTCATCTCGGTCGCGACGGAAGGGCAGAGGCTGCTCGCGTCCAAGGGCCTCTTCGAACCGCTGGACTCCTACATCGACAGAGACAGCGACGAGACCCAGGAGTTCTACGACCAGGTCGCACCGAACCTGAAGAAGTGGATCGATACCTACGGGTCGCCCGACGGGAGCACCTACTTCGTCCCCGGTGGGTACAACACGGTCGTCATGTACCTGAACCGGGAGGTCTTCGACGCCGCCGGGGTGGAACTGCCCGAGACGGACTGGACCTGGGATGAGTTCCGGTCCATCGCCGAGACCGTGAAAGAGGAGACCGGGGCGTTCATGACCACAGCCGGTGCCGCGTTCCCGTTCGGCGAGATCCTCCCCTGGCTGTTCACCAATGCCGCGAGCACGCTCAGCGAGGACTGGGCCACCGCGACGTTCGACAGCCCGGAAGCGATCGAGGCGGCAGAGTTCGTGAAGGCGCTGGTCGATGACGAGCTGGTTCCGCAACCCGGAGGCGAGTTCGACGGCGCCACGCAGTTCCAGCGCGGGTCGCTCGCCACTCTCACCGGGGGCCGGTACACCCTGCCGGACGTGCGCCGGCTCGAGATGGTCGACAAGACCAAGATCGTCAACTTCCCGCACAACGCGGGTCCCGGCACACCGGTCGGGTGGGACGGATGGGCGACGTTCCAGGCATCCGAGAACAAGGAGGCCGCCTGGACCTTCCTGAAGTGGATGATGAGCGTCGAAGCCTCGACGTACTACGCAGAGCAGGGCGGGACCAATGTTCCGGCGCGCCAGGACGTCGCCTCCAGCGAGGCGTTCCTCAAGAACGCCCCCGAGGGGACCGAGTTGATCGCCACCGGCATCGAGTTCGGCACCCCGGTGCCCAGCCCCGACAAGCAGGCCCAGGTCGACGCCGAGGTGACGAAGGGATGGGAAGCCGCGATCCTCGGCAACAAGCCAGCAGATGAGGCACTCTTTGCCGCGAACGAGGCGATGCAGGAACTGCTGTGACGTCCCGGACCACGGCGCGACGTACAGGTGTCGGGCGCGGAGGAGGAATCGAGTCCGCCGCACCGTCCCGCCGGGGCGATGGGCTCGCGGGAGCCGTCTTCCTGGGACCGGCGATGCTGCTCTTCCTGGTCTTCGTGCTGGGACCCTTCGTCGTGGCCATCGGACTCAGCCTGTTCCGCTGGGACATGCTGACACCGCCCGAGTTCATCGGGATCGAGAATTTCGCGACGCTGGCGACGGATATCAGCTTCTACAACGCGCTGCGCAACACTTTCGCCTTCTCCCTGGCGTCCGTGGTCACGCACCTGACCGCCGGCTTCCTCCTCGCTGTCGGGGTCAACGCACTGCGCAGCGCGGTCGCGTCGTATTTCGTGCGCACCTCGTTGTTCTTCCCTTTCGTCATCTCCTGGGCCGCCGTCGCCCTCCTCTGGCGCTACGTGCTGGATCCGACGTTCGGCATGGGCACCTACTACCTGCAGAAGATCGGGATTCCGACCCCGAACTGGTTCACCGATCCGCAATGGGCGCTGCCGGCGATCATCGGCATCGACTGGTGGCACACCGTCGGCTTCACCTTCGTGATCATGTTGGCCGGACTGCAGACGGTCCCGGCGCAGCTGTACGAAGCTGCTCGCATCGATGGCGCCGGCGCGCTGCAGCGTATGTGGCACGTGACCATCCCGATCATGTCCCCGACCATCTTCTTCGCGAGCATCATCACCTTCATCGGGGCGTTCCAGATCTTCGATCCGATCCAGATCATCACGCCGAACGGCGGGCCGGGGGAGTCGACCCTGTCGATCGTCATGTACCTGTATCAACAAGGGTTCGAGGTGTTCCAGACCGGCTACGCGTCAGCAGTCGCGCTTGTCGTCTTCGTCATCATGGCGCTGGTGACCGCGCTGCAGTTCTGGTTCTCGCGGAAGTGGGTGCATGACGTATGAGAACGGAGCGTCTGGCGCGCTGGGTCCTGACCGCGGCACTCGTGGTGTTCGGAGCCGTCATGCTGGCGCCGCTGGTGTGGCTGATGAGCGAGAGCTTCACCGAGGAGACGTCGGCGTTCTACCTTCCACCATCTTGGATCCCGCGAGACTTCACGTTGGACAACTTCGCCTCGATGGCAGAGCTCATCCCTTTCGGGCGCATGTTCCTCAACAGCGTGATCGTGTCCGTCGTGGCGACGACGGGCGCCCTGCTGGTCAGCGTGATGGCGGCGTACGCCTTCTCACGGCTGCGGTTCCGATTCCGCGACAGGCTGTTCGCGTTGATGCTCGCGGCCTTGATGGTGCCGATGCAGCTGACGGTCATCCCCGTGTTCATCCTGATGCGGAATCTCCAGCTGGTCGACACCCTGGGCGCTCTGATCCTCCCGGCGCTGATCAATGTGTTCGCGATCTTCTTCTTCCGTCAGTACTTCAATTCCATACCGCGAGAGCTCGATGAGGCGGCGACCTTGGACGGTGCGGGGCACGGATGGATCCTCTTCCGCATGCTGCTGCCGCTGTCCGGGCCGGCGTTGGCGGCGATGACGATCCTGAACTTCGAGGCGACGTGGAACAACTACTTCGGCCCGCTGATCTTCATCCGGAGCGAGGAGCAGATGACACTTCCGATCGGTCTGGTGACGCTGCAGGCGGGACAGAGCGGGTCCAGCGTGGTCGTCTTCGCAGCCATCACCGCGGTGGTCGTGCCCGCCCTCGTCGTCTTCCTGCTCTTCCAGCGGGCGTTCATCGCCAGCGTGGCGACGGCCGGAGTCCGAGGATGAGCGGCATCGATCTGGCCGAGCACGCCGGCGCGCGCAGTCCTGCTGCGCGTCTGACGGCAGAGGGACTGCAGCGTCTCGTGCTGCGCAGGGTCTGGAGCTCGCTGTGGCGGCACCTGCCGATGCTCGCGATCAGCGGGGCGGCGACCGGTGTCGCCGCTGCGCTGGCAGTGTTCATCGCCGGCGGCAATCCGCTGCTCATCCCGACACTGCTGGCGCTGTTCGCCGGCCCCACCGTGATGGCACTGCTTGCGGTGGCGCAGGGTGCACTGGTCGACGACGATACGAATTTGCGCACCTATCTGCGAGCACTGAAGACCACCGCCGTGCGCAGCATGGGGTACTCGCTGGTCCCGGCCCTGTGCATGGTGTCGCTGCTGGCGGCGAACGACGTGTATACGCGCACCGGCAACGTGTTCATGCTCTGCTCGCTCGGCATCGCCACGGCAGCGACTGTCCTGACCATCGCGGGGTTCACGGTGCTGGTGCCGCTGGCAGTCGCCCGTCCCGAGCTGCGAGGCCGCCGACTCTGGGTCACGTCGTGGTACCTGCTCGGGCGGTGGCCGGTGCGCTTCCTCGCACCGATCGCCCTGACAGGCCTGGCCCTGTGGATCGCCTTCTCCTTCTCCTCGACCTTGGTCCTCTTGCTGCCTGCACCGATCGCACTTCTGGCGGGCGCCGCCTACTGGTGCTGCGCTGTCGAGCTGGGAGCGGACGATGTGGTTGTACCGGACGGGTCACCTGATCGCTGAGTGCCGAAACGCCCCACGGTCGTTGGTCGTCTGATCGCCGACCCGAGCGTCGAGGTATGGGCCCGGGGCAGGTCGCCCCGGGCGGGTCTACGGTGGCGAGGACACCGTGATGCAGCGATCAGGAGGTGAGGAACCATGGGAACCGACACCACGACGCTGGCGATCCTCGGGGCGACGGGGACGCTCGGCCGCTCCGTGGTCGAGGCGGCCCGCCGCGACGGGCACGAGGTGCGGGAGATCGCGCGCTCCCGCGGCATCGACGTGATGACCGGGCGCGGGCTCGCGGCGGCCCTCGACGGGGCGGACGCGATCATCGAGTGCCTCAAGCCCCCGCAGCTCGACGACACCGCCGGACCGTGGTTCGAGGCCGCGGCGCGGACTCTGGGGGAGCACGCCCTCGCCGCGGGCGTGCCGCGCACGGTGGCGATCTCCATCGTCGGGATCGACCGGATGCAGGACTACGGCTTCTATCGCGCCCAGCTCGTCCACGAGCAGGCCGTGCGCGCCCATTGCCCCGGGCCGATGCCGGTGCGGGCCACCCAGTTCCACGACTTCGTCGGCTCGAAGCTGCGCCGGCTCGGGGACCACCACGAGATCATGGACGTGCCCTCCCAGAGCGTGGACACCCGCGCCGTCGCCGAGCTGCTGCTCGCCCAGGCGCTCGCCGCGGACCCCGCGCCGCTGGTCCAGATCGCCGGCCCCCGCGCGGAGAGCACCCTGGACCAGGCCCGCCGTCTGCTCGCCGCACGGGGGGACGAGACCACGGTCGTCGGCGTCCCGGCCAGCGAGTCCATGCGCGACGGCGGGATGCTGCCGGGCCCGGAGGTGATCCTCGCGGGACCGACCTACGACCAGTGGCTCGCCGAGGTCGAAGGGCCCGGTCGGAACCGGTGATCCGATCGGGACGGCCGACCTACTTGAAGCCGGCGGACTTGATCGACTCCACGATCTGCCGCTGGAAGAAGAAGAAGATCAGCAGCGTCGGCATCGCCGCGACGGTGGCCGCCGCGAGCACGTAGTTCCAGTCGGCGGCGTACTGCTGCTGGAAGGTGGCGATGCCCAGCTGGACCACTCTCAGGTCCGGGTTCGAGGTGATCGTCAGCGGCCAGACGAAGGAGTTCCAGTTCGTCAGGAAGAAGAACACCGTCAGGGCCGAGAGGATCGGTCGGCTCAGCGGCAGGATGATGCTGCGGTAGATCCGCCAGTAGCTCGCCCCGTCCACCAGCGCCGCCTCCTCGAGCTCGGCCGGCAGCGACACGTAGAACTGCCGCAGCAGGAAGATGCCGAAGGCGTTGAAGATCGCCGGGATGATCAGCCCCGCGTAGGAGTCGACCATGCCCAGGGTGCGCACCACCACGAAGGTGGGGATCAGGATCACCGGCAGGCTCACCAGCATGGTCGAGAAGATCAGCATGAAGATCGTCTCGCGACCGGGGAACCGCAGTCTGGCCAGTGCGTACGCGGCCATCGAGTGGAACCACAGCGCCAGCACCGTCACCGCCGCCGAGACCACGAAGCTGTTGAACATGTATCGCAGGAACGGCACCTGCGTGAACACGTAGATGAAGTTCTCCAGCGTCGGGTCCGACGGGAGGATCGCCGAGCCGTTCACCTCGGAGGCCGGCTTGAAGGCGCCGGTGACCATCCACACCAGGGGGAAGATCGTCGCCAGCGCCAGGACGATGCCGAGCACCATCAGCGCGATCTTCGTCGGGCTCCAGCGGGTGCGTCGCGATGCGCGCAGCGTCGTCATTCGAAACGACCTCCCTTGGTCAGGGCGAACATCGCCAGGGACCAGGCGAGCATCGCGACGACCAGCACCGAACCGACGGCGGCCGCATACCCGAGCTCCCCGAACAGGAACGCTTGCTCGTAGATGTAGAAGATCAGCAGCGAGGTGGCCCCCGCGGGACCGCCTCCGGTGAGCACGAAGATCAGATCCAGCCCGCCGGTCATCACCGCAACGGTCGCGGTGACCAGCACGAAGAAGCTCGTCGGCCGCAGCAGCGGCAGCGTGATCCGCACCAGGCGCTGCCAGGCGCTCGCCCCGTCGATCCGGGCCGCCTCGTAGTACTCGCCGGGGATGTCCTGCAGGCCCGCCAGGAAGATGATCATGTAATAGCCCATCTGGAACCAGACGGTCACCACGATCACCGTGGCCAGCGCGAGGGACGGCTCTCCCAGCGGGGAGATGTTCTCGAATCCGAACAGGCCGAGCACCCGGCTGAGGACGCCGACGCGGTCGGCCAGCATGAACTGCCAGACCATCGCCACCACCACCAGGCTGACCACATAGGGGACGAACAGTGCGGAGCGGATCAGGCCGATGAAGGGGAGCTTCTGCTGGACCAGCAGCGCCAGGCCCAGACCGATCACGAAGATCAGCGGGACCACCGCCACCAGGTAGATCAGCGTGATCCGCACGCTGGACCAGAACTGCGGGTCCCCGGCCATGCGCACGTAGTTGTCGATGCCGATGAAGTCGAAGGAGCCGAAGCCGTCGACCCGGAAGAAGCCCAGGACGATCGCGAGCACCATCGGCACGGCGACGAAGATCAGCAGCCCCAGGGTGTCCGGCAGCAGGAACCAGAAGGCCGCGCGCCGCTCCCGACGGGCCCGGGTCACGCCGACGGAGGCGGGTCGCGTCGAGCCGCTGCCGCTGGATGTGCCGGCGGTGCGGGCGAGTTCGATGCCCTTCACAGCAGCGGCCCTCCTTCATAGGTCTCCAGGTAGCTCTCGAGGGCTCCCTGGGCGACCTCGGCCTGCTCCGCGGCGTCGGCGCCACCGAGCATGGTGGCCTGGATCGCGTTGGAGACCGTCTTGTAGATGACGGGCGGGAAGCGCGGCTCGGCCCTCCCGGTGGGCAGGATCTCGTCGCGGAACTGCTGGAGGATCGGGTTCTCGAAGGCGCCGTCGTTCCCGATCGCCTCGGTGACCGAGGCGCGGGCGGCGATGTTCCCCTTGGCGACCCCGTTCCACGCGACGCCGGCGTCGATCGACTCCTGGCTCATCGATCCCATCACCTCGACCGTGAATCGGGCGGCCGCCTCGGGGTCCCGGCCGCGGGCGTTGACGCACCACGCCCAGCCGCCCAGGCAGGTCACGGAGTCGGCTCCGGACGGGGCGGGCAGGGTGAACACGCCGTAGTCGTAGTCCGGGGCGTTCTGGGTCAGGGCCGCCACGTCGAAGATCCCGCCCTGCCACATGGCGGCGTAACCACCGGTCATGGCACTGACGATGTCGCCGTTGGCAGGCCGGGTGCGGGGTGCGGCTCCGGTGCGGATGGCGTCCTGGAACAGCTGCAGGGCCTGGATCGCCCCATCGCTGTCGAAGATCGGGCGCTGGCTGGCGGCGTCGATGACGTCGGCGCCGGTCTGCCACAGCCACGGGTAGAAGGTGAAGTTCTGGTAGTAGCCGGGCAGGGTCTCCAGCACCAGCCCGGCGCGTTCGCCGCCGGTCATCGTCTGCCCGAGTTCGAGCATCTGCTCCCAGGTGGTGGGCAGGTCGCCCTCGGACAGGCCCTGCTCCTCGAAGGCGGCGACGTCGTAGAAGATCGCCAGCGGCTCCTGCTCCATCGGCAGCCCGTAGATGCGGTCGTCGACCGTGCGGGTGGCCAGTGCCTGGGGGTAGAAGTCGTCGATCGCCTCCTGCTCCATGTACGGCGTGAGGTCCTCCAGGACCCCGCCGTTGTAGTAGCGCAGGAAGTCGCCGGGGGAGATGAGGAAGATGTCCGGGCCCGCGCCGGAGGCGAAGGCGGTGATCAGCCGGGTGTTAGTGGGGTCGGTGTAGCCGGGGATGTAGACCGGATCGATGGAATGACCGCCCGCCTCCTCCCAGCCCTTGATCCGGGACAGGAACCACTCGCTCTGAGCCTGCAGGTTCGGGTCCTGCTGGGCGACGGGGGCGTAGAACTGCCAGAACTGCATGGGGTCGGAGCTGCCTGCGCCGCCCGTCGAGCATCCGGCGAGGGCGGAGGCGCCGCCGACGCCGCCGAGGGTCGCGCCGCCGGCTCGCAGCAGATCTCGTCTGCGTGGTCCGCCGGGTCGGCCCGGTCCGGGGGATCCGCTGAAGGGGTGGGTTCGCATGCTCACTTCCCGCGACGTCGAGGGCTCGATGTCAGTAATCGATTTATCGGAACGGTACGAGGGTCGGGTGAGCTCCGTCAACCACTCCGGATCATCCGATGCCCCGAGACGTCTCGCGGCGTCCGCGAGGTGGTGCGAGCTCCCATGTCGGAGGCGGATCCCCATGTGCGTTGACGGCTCACCCCTGATTCCGTAAGGTGCGAGTAAACGTTTCCCGATCATCGTCGATCCACCCCAGGGGGTACCCCGTGACGTCTTCTGCCCGCTCCCTCGCCGCCCTGCGTGCCGTGCAGACCCGCTCGATCAGCCCCGAGAACACCGATGGATCCGTCGGCGGCGGCGGACGCGCCACCGAGGGCACCGGGGCGGAGGCCGCCCGCGACCTCGGTCAGGGCTGGAAGGTCTCGCCCAGCGTGGACGTGAAGGCGGGGGAGACCTTCACCCTCGCGGACATCGACTCCGCCGGCGTGATCACCCACCTCTGGATCACCACCCACACCGACCACTGGCGCCACCTGGTGCTGCGCGCCTACTGGGACGGGGCCGAGGAGCCGGCCGTCGAGGTGCCCTACGGCGACTTCTTCGCCAGCGGCTGGGGCGTCTTCGCCCAGGTCGATTCGCAGATGATCGCCGCGAACCCGCACGGCGGCTTCAACTCCTACTGGCCGATGCCGTTCCGGGAGGGCGCCCGCCTCACCCTGGAGAACACCTCGGACCAGGACGCCCGCGTCTACTACCAGGTGACCTATGAGCTCGGCGGCGACCACAGCGAGGACGCCTACTTCCACGCCCAGTGGCGGCGCTCGAACCCGCTGCCGGAGGCTACGGAGCACGTGCTGCTCGAGGGCGTGAAGGGCCAGGGGCAGTACGTCGGCACCTACCTCGCCTGGGGCGTCAACTCCAACGGCTGGTGGGGCGAGGGCGAGATCAAGTTCTACCTGGACGACGACGATCCCGTCGGCGGATTCCCCACCATCGCCGGCACCGGCACCGAGGACTACTTCGGCGGCGCCTGGAACTTCGACGTGCCGGGGGAGGGCTACACCGCCTTCTCCACCCCGTACCTCGGGATGCCGCAGGTGATCCGGCCCGACGGGCTCTACGTCGCCCAGCAGCGCTTCGGGATGTACCGCTGGCACGTGGCCGACCCGATCCACTTCACCACCGGACTGCCGCGCGTGGACGTCCAGGCGCTGGGCTGGAAGAGCGCCGGGCGCTACCTGCCGCTGCGCGACGACATCGCCTCGACCGCGATCTTCTACCTCGACCGGCCCGCCACCACCCGGCCCGAGCCGCCGACCTTCGACGCCATGGAGATCCACCTCGGCACCGGCCCCGGCCCCCACAGCCCCGTCGGCCCCGCCCGCCGCTGATCCCCGCCCTCCGTCACGACCTGGGAGCACCCATGACCACCACCGCCCCGTACCAGATGCCCGCCGTCCGCGAGGCCGCGCCGGCCCCGGAGAAGACCGTCTACCTCATCCCCAGCGGCGACCTCCGCGAGAGCGCCAACGTCCCCGCCTGGCCGTTCCAGCAGGAGCTCGAGCGGATCGTCGGCGAGGCCGCCGGCGCCACCGGGTGGCAGGTCCAGCGCGGCTTCGAGCCCGATCAGGAGCTCGGCCACGGCTTCATCCGCTCCCAGCGCATGGGGATGGAGGTCTTCCAGGCCATCCCGCCCGAGGCGCCGCTGATCGTGGCGACCGCCAACTGGCAGTACAGCCACCACGTCCTGGCGGGGCTGCGCACCCACCGCGGCCCGATCCTCACCGTCGCGAACTTCGCGCCCGAATGGCCCGGTCTGGTGGGCCTGCTGAACCTCAACGGCGGGCTGACCAAGATGGGGCGGGAGTACTCGACCCTGTGGACCGTCGACGGCAGCGACGACTTCTTCCGCGAGGGCATCGCCACCTGGATCGAGACCGGCTCGATCACGCACGACGACTCGCACGTCCGGCTGCTGCCGCACCTGCCCGGCACGGCCGAGGTCGAGCTGGGCCGGGCGCTCGCCGACCAGCTCCTGGCCGACAAGGCCATCATCGGGATCTTCGATGAGGGCTGCATGGGCATGTACAACGCGATCATCGACGACGAGATGCTGAACCCGCTGGGGATCTACAAAGAGCGCCTCAGCCAGTCCGCGCTGTGGGCCGAGATGCAGACCGTCACCGACGACGAGGCCGACGCCATCGGCGCCTGGCTGAAGGACGCGGGCATGACCTTCCGGCTCGGCACCGACGAGGCCACCGAGCTCACCGAGTCCCAGCTGCGCAGCCAGTACGCGATGTATATCGCCGCCCTGCGGCTCAGCGACGATTTCGGATTGGACGCCGTGGGCATCCAGTACCAGCAGGGTCTCAAGGACGTCACCGCTGCCTCCGACCTCGTCGAGGGCCTGCTGAACAACGTCCAGCGCCCGCCGGTGACCAGCCGCGACGGCTCCCGAGTGCTGTGGGAGGGCAAGGCGCTGCCGAACTTCAACGAGGTCGACGAAGGCGTCGCGGTCGACGCCCTGGTCACCAACCGGATCTGGACCGCCATGGGCATGGACCCCGCCACGACGCTGCACGATGTGCGCTGGGGCGAGGAGTTCGACGGGCAGTACGTGTGGGTCTACGAGATCTCCGGCTCCGTCCCGCCCAGCCACTTCGCGGGCGGCTACGCCGACGCCGAGGGCTGGCGGCAGGGCCCGGAGTTCTTCCCGGCCGGCGGCTCCACCATCAACGGCGTCTCCAAGCCCGGCGAGATCGTCTGGTCGCGCGTCTACATCGAAGGCGGCGGTCTGCACGTGGACATCGGCCGTGGCAGCGTCGTCGAGCTCCCGGAGGAGGAGGTCGCCCGGCGCAAGCAGTCCACCAACCCCGAGTGGCCGATCGCCAACGTCGTGCTGCACGGGGTGAGCCGGGACCAGTTCATGGGACGGCACAAGGCCAATCACGCCCAGCTCGTCTACGCTGACGACGCGGGAACGGCCGACCGGGCGCTGACGGCCAAGGCCGCGCTGTTCCACCGCCTCGGCATGACCGTGCACCTGTGCGGCGACGCCGTGATCGTCGAGGACTGAGCGACGTGCTGCGAATCCGGAGCCGCCGGCGAGGAACGAGCCGGCTGCGCAGGTGAGCGGTAGGAGCACAGTGAATCGGACAGAGGACTGAGCGACGTGCTGCGAATCCGGAGCCGCCGGCGAGGAACGAGCCGGCTGCGCAGGTGAGCGGTAGGAGCGCAGTGAATCGGACAGAGGACTGAGCGCGCTGGATCGCGCAGGAGCGAGGAGGGGGCCCATGGTGTCGCCGAGACCCACGATCATGGACGTGGCGCGCACGGCGGGCGTCTCCTCGGCGACGGTCTCCCGCGTCATCAACGGCGCCTCGAGCGTCGACAAGGAGCTGTCACGGCGGGTGCGGGCCGCCGTGCGGTCGACCGGGTACGTCCCCAACGCCATGGGCCGCTCGCTGCGCCGCGGCGGAACCTCCCAGATCGCGGTGGTCGCTCCCGACGCGGAGAACCCCTACTTCACGCAGATCATCGGCGAGGTCGAGCGGATCGCCCGCCGGGACCACTACTCGGTCACCGTCGCCCACACCGAGGACAATCTCGACATCGAGCGGGACTGCTTCGCCCAGCTGGTGGGCCGTCACGTCTCCGGGGTGCTGCTGGTCCCGGTCCACAGCATCCACACGGACCTGTCGCTGCTCACCGAAGCCGGGATCCCGGTGGTGCTGGTGGACCGGTGGATCGAGGGGGCCGGCACCGACCTGGTGGCGACCGACAACCTCGACGCGGGACGACAGGCCGCCCAGCACCTGGTCGAGCGCGGCTTCCGCGCGCCGGCGGTCCTCGCCGGGCCCGCGGAGCTGCGCACCACCGAGGACCGCGTCCGCGGCTACCTGTCCGCCTGGCGGGAGGCCGGGGTGGGCGTCGAGGACTCGGCGATCCTCCGCGGCGACCTGCACGTGGAGTCGGGCACCGCGATGATGCGTCGGATCCTGGAGACGGGGGAGGCGGACTGCGTCTACGTCACCAACAACCGCATGTCCGCCGGCGCCTTCGAGGCGATGCGCGGGGTCGCCGATGCGCCCGCGCTGCTGGCCACGGACGACGACCTGTGGACCCGCCTGGTCACCCCGTCGGTCTCCGTGGTCCACCAGCCGGTGCAGGCCACCAGCCGCGCCGCCGCCCGCATGCTCGGCCTGCGCATCGCGAACCCCGACGAGGAGCCCTCCACCACGCTGCTGCGCTCGCGGATCATCGAGCGGGAGTCCACGCTGCCGCTCTGACGACGGGCAGGGCACGCGGTGTCCCCTGACTGAGACCGGAGGTCACGAAAGGATCTCGCCGCTCCCTGGCGGAGGTGCCACGGGGCACCGGCTCTTAACGTTCCGGTGTCCCCAACAGGCATTCCCCATGCCGTCCCCTGCCGAACGGAGCCCCGATGAGCGTCGAGGTCAGAACCGAGCCCGACGTCGCGGACGTCCAGTCCGACGCGAGCATCGCGACGAAGGAGAGCCTCGAGGACTACACCCTCCGCTTCGCCCCTCGCTCGTACCGCACCTGGGGGCCGGGCGTGGTCGCCACGAGTGCGCTGGGCGGCATCGCCTATCTCGCGGACTTCTCGATCGGTGCGAACATCGCGATGACCCACGGCACTGTGAACGGGCTCATCGGCATCGCCGTCGCCGCCGGGATCATCTTCCTCACGGGGTTCCCTCTCGCGTACTACGCGGCCCGCTACAACCTCGACCTCGACCTGATCACGCGCGGCGCGGGCTTCGGCTATCACGGCTCCGTGATCACCAACGTCATCTTCGCGACGTTCACCTTCATCCTGTTCGCGCTCGAGGGCGCGATCATGGCGCAGGGCCTCTACCTGGGCCTGGGGATCCCGCACTGGCTCGGCTACCTGATCTCGACCGTGATGATCTTCCCGCTGGTCATCTACGGGATGAAGATCCTCGCGAAGCTGCAGGTCGCCACGACGCCCGTGTGGCTCGTGCTGATGGTCGTGCCGGTGATCTACCTCGTGGTCTCGCACCCGGAGTCGGTCGAAGCCTTCTTCACCTACTCCGGGGAGTCCGGCAGCGGCGTCAGCTTCGCCTCTGCGATGCTCGCCGCCGGGGTCTGCCTGTCGCTCATCGCCCAGATCGCGGAGCAGATCGACTATCTGCGGTTCATGCCGCCGCGTACCGAGAAGAACCGGCGCACGTGGTGGGCGGCCACCATCCTGGGCGGCCCGGGCTGGGTTCTCTTCGGGGCGACCAAGCAGATCCTCGGCATGTTCCTGGCGGTCTACCTGGTCTCCACCGTGCCCGGTGCGCGGGCGGTCGCCAATGAGCCCGTGCAGCAGTTCCTGGTCACCTTCCAGCAGCTGATGCCCGCCTGGCTGGCACTGGTCCTCGCCGTCGTGCTCGTGGTCATCTCGCAGGTGAAGATCAACGTCACCAATGCCTATTCGGGCTCGCTGGCCTGGACCAACGCCTTCACCCGGGTCACCCGCCGTTATCCGGGACGGCTCGTGTTCCTCGCCGTGAACCTGAGCATCTCCCTGGTGCTCATGGAGGCGAACATGTTCGACGTGCTCAACGGGATCCTGAGCTTCTACGCGAATCTCGCCATGTCGTGGATCTGCGTGGTCGCCGCGGACATCGCGATCAACAAGCATCTGCTGAAGCTGTCCCCCAAGCGGCCCGAGTTCCGCCGCGGCATGCTCTACGACTGGAACCCGGTGGGCATCGTCTCGATGGGGCTCTCCGGCGGGATCTCCATCGCCATCTACTTCGGCGCCTTCGGAGCGGCGGCCCAGCCCTTCTCCCCGCTGTTCGCCGTCGGCATCGCCCTGGTGGCGACCCCGCTGATGGCGGTCATCACCCAGGGCCGCTACTACCTGCGTCGCACCGATGACGGCATCGACCTGCCGATGTACGACGAGGACGGCAACCCCTCGAGCAAGACGCTGCGCTGCTGCGTGACCGGCATGGACTTCGAACGACCGGACATGATCGCTTCCGCGAAGCCCGGCCCGGACGGGGAGAAGCAGTACCTCAGCTCCTTGGCCCTGGCGACCGACCGCACGGGCGAGCACGTCCTGCCGAAGGAGTGAGCGGTGCGTTTCACCCCTGGCGACACCGAGAAGCTGATGCTGTCCGTGGCGGGGATGGTCGCTCGCGATCGCCTCGAGCGCGGGGTGCGGCTGAACCACCCCGAGGCGGTGGCGCTGCTGTCCACCTGGGTGATCGAGCGCGCTCGCGACGGCCGCACCGTCGAGGACCTCATGGAGGTCGGCCGCGAGGTGCTCAGCCGTGAGCAGGTGCTGCCGGACGTCCCCGCACTGCTGACCGACGTGCAGGTCGAGGCCACCTTCCCGGACGGTTGCAAGCTCGTCACCCTGCACCACCCGATCGACTGAGAGGACACCTGGACATGGGAGAGAGCGAGAGTCCGGGGCCCGGCGCGATCCGGGCCCGCCCCGGGGAGCGGGTGCTGAACGTGCGCGATCGGGAGGAGGACCGCCTGGTGGTGGTCCTCGAGAACACCGGTGACCGGCCGATCCAGATCGGCTCCCACATCCACCTGCCCGACGTGAACACCTCTCTCGCCTTCGACCGCGAGGCCGCCAGGGGTTTCCGCCTCGACATCCCCTCAGGGACGTCGCTGCGATTCGAGCCGGGCGCCTCGCGCGAGCTGCCGCTGGTGCGGCTCGGCGGCACCGGCCGCGTGCCCGGTCTCCAGGTGCGCCGCTGATGGCGCGAATCAGCTCCGCGCGCTACGCCGCGCTCTACGGACCCACCACCGGCGACCAGCTCCGCCTCGGCGACACCGATCTGTGGATCGAGGTCGAGGAGGATCGCACCTTCGGCGGGGAGGAGGCGGTCTTCGGCGGCGGCAAGTCGATCCGCGAGTCCATGGGCCAGGGCACGACGACCCGCGCCGAGGGAGCCCCGGACACCGTGATCACCAATGCGATCATCCTGGACTGGTGGGGTGTGGTGCGCGCCGACGTCGGCCTGCGCGACGGGCGCATCGTCGCGCTCGGCAAAGCGGGCAATCCCGATGTCTCCGACGGGATCCACCCCGCGCTGCAGATCGGACCGTCGACCGACGTGATCGCGGGGGAGGGGAAGATTCTCACCGCAGGGGCCTTCGACACCCACGTCCACCTGCTCTCGCCCTCCCAGATCCATGAGGCCCTCGCCGCCGGCACCACGACCATCGGCGGCGGCGGCACAGGGCCCTCGGAGGGCAGTCGGGCCACGACGGTCACCCCCGGCGCCTGGCACCTCGGGGCGATGCACCGCGCACTGGACCAGCTGCCGGTGAACGTGCTGCTGCTGGGCAAGGGCAACACGGTCTCCGCCGAGGGGCTCGCCGAGCAGGCGCTCGCCGGCGCCGCCGGGTACAAGGTGCACGAGGACTGGGGTGCGACGCCTGCGGCGATCGACGCCTCGCTGCGCGCGGCCGACGAGCACGGACTGCAGGTCGCCCTGCACTCGGACTCGCTGAACGAGTCCGGATTCGTCGAGTCCACGATCGCCGCGATCGGCGGGCGCACGATCCACGCCTTCCACGTCGAGGGCGCCGGCGGCGGCCACGCCCCGGACATCCTGGAGATCGCCTCGCTGCCGCATGTGCTGCCCGGCTCCACGAACCCCACGCTCCCGCACACCGTGAACACCGTCGCCGAGCACCTGGACATGCTCATGGTCTGCCATCACCTCAAGGCGTCCGTCCCCGAGGACCTCGCCTTCGCGGAGTCCCGGATCCGGGCCTCGACGATCGCCGCGGAGGACCTCCTGCACGACATGGGCGCCCTGTCGATGACGTCCTCGGACGCTCAGGCGATGGGAAGGATCGGTGAGGTCGTCACCCGCACCTGGCAGGTCGCGCACGTCATGAAGGGGCGCGTCGGCCCCCTCGGGGACACCCTCCCGGCGGACAACGAACGCGCCCGCCGCTACGTCGCGAAGTACACGATCAACCCGGCGATCGCTCACGGCGTGGACGCCCACATCGGCTCCGTCGAGGTGGGCAAGATGGCCGACCTGGTGCTGTGGGACCCGCGCTTCTTCGGGGTGCGACCCTCCCTCGTGCTCAAGGGCGGTGCCATGGCGTGGGCGGCGCTCGGGGACCCTGGCGCGTCGATCCCCACCCCGCAGCCAGTGCTCATGCGACCGGCTTTCGGTGACGCGATCGGCGCCCACCTCGCGGTCTCCTTCGTCGCCCCCTCCGCGGTCGAGGACGGCCTGCGGGAGTCGCTCGGCCTCGCGCGGGAGCTGGTCCCCGTCGCCCCGACGCGCGAGGTCACCAAGGCGGACATGCGCAACAACGACCTGCTGCCCAGGATCGACATCCGACCCGACACCTTCGAGATCCGGATCGACGGGGAGCTGGTCGAGCCCTCTCCCGCGAGCAGCCTGCCTCTCGCCCAGCTCTACCAGATGTTCTGATCCTGATGCCGAACCCTCTGCCCGCCGCTGCGACGGCGCCGGCTGTCGCCTCCGCGACGATCGCGATGCTGCTGGCGGATTCGCGGCTACCCGCCGGCGCGCACGTCAGCTCCAACTCCCTGGAGGCGGCGCTGCGCGATGGCCTCGCGCCGTCGGACGTCGGGGACTACCTGGCCACCCGGATGCGCACCGTCGTCCCGGTCGAGGCCGGGACTGCTGTCCTGGCGCGCCGGATCCGCTTCGGAACGGTCGGCGTCGACGAGCTGGCGGCCCTGGAACGACTGCGTGCCGAGTGGGCCGCCCGCACCCCGAGCCGTGCCCAGCGCGAGGTCGCCGAGGCGCTCGGGGACGGTCTGCGGCGCCTGGCCGACGTGCTATGGCCCGGTGCCGTCCCGCCGCCATCGCGCCGCGAGACTCCCTGGCCCCGGCCGCTCGTGCTGGGCCTGGTCGCGGTGGCAGCGGGCCTCGACGGCGAGGACCTCGTGCGTCTGGTCGCCTATGACGACGCCCAGACCGTCGCCGCTGCCCTGCTCAAGCTCGAACCGGGGGACCCGCGCACCGCTGCCTCCCTCGTGCTCGCCGCCTGCGCACTCCTGGAACCCCGCGTGGCGGAACTCGCCGCGCTCGAGGACCCGGCGCGCATCCCGTGCTCCGGGGCACCCCTGACCGAGGGCTGGGCCGAAGCCCAGTCCACCCTGCCGAGGAGGCTCTTCCGTGCCTGAGAACTCCCATCGATCCCCGCAGCGCTCGCTGCGTCTGGGCGTCGCCGGCCCCGTGGGGACCGGCAAGAGCTCGCTCATCGCGACCATCTGCCGCGCCCTGGCCGATGAGATCCGCATCGGAGTGATCACCAACGACATCTACACCGACGAGGACGCGCGCTTCCTCCGTGCCGCCGGGGTGCTGGACCCCGAGCGGATCCGGGCTGTCGAGACCGGGGCTTGCCCGCACACCGCGATCCGCGATGACGTCACAGCCAACCTCGCCGCCGTCGAGGAGCTCGAGCTGGACTTCGACCCGCTGGACCTCGTGCTCGTCGAGTCCGGAGGAGACAACCTCACCGCGACCTTCTCCCCGGCGCTCGTCGATGCGCAGATCTTTGTGCTCGATGTCGCCGGGGGAGGTGACGTGGCGCGCAAGGGCGGCCCCGGCATCGGCCGTGCGGACCTGCTGGTGGTCAACAAGGTCGACCTCGCTCCTCACGTCGGGGTCGACGTCGAGCTGATGCTCGCCGACGCGACCGAGGCGCGCGAGGGAGGTCCGGTGCTGGGGGTCTCCCGGCATCGCGAGGACACCGTCACGCTGCTGCGGGGCTGGGTGCTCGAGCTCCTGGCCGCGCACACCGCCGGAACGCATGCTCCGCTGGATCCCGGCCCGATGGCACCCCACTTCCACGCCGAGGACGGGGATCATGATCACCCCCACGATCACGACCACCCGCACCCGCACGAACCCGCGCCCGCTGGATGACGCGGATCAGCATCGCGCGAGCCGGGAGCGGTCCGGTGCGGGTGAAGGTCACCCAGGGGCTGCTCCAAGCGCGCACGATCCACCGCTCCGCGACAGGTGCGCACCTCGCGCTGGTCGCGGGCGGGGCCGTGCTCGTCGGCGGCGACCGGACGGCGGTGGGCGTCCATGTCGGGGCGGGTTGCACCCTGGAGCTGGAGGACATCGGCGGCACGGTCGCTTATCCGTCGGTCGGGTCGCGCAGCCGCTTCGACGTGAGCATCCGTCTGGAGGACGACGCGACACTGGTGTGGCGGGCCCATCCCTTCGTGGTCGCGGAGGGTGCCGCCGTGGACCGGTCGACCACGATCGTGCTGGGCGCCGGGTCCTCCCTGTGCCTGCGGGAGACCCTCGTGCTGGGACGCAGCGCCGAGCGCGGCGGCGAGATCAGGAGCCGGCTGCGGGCGCACGACGCCGGTGGGCTGCCGCTGCACCTGGAGGACCTCGACCTGGACGGCGACCGGCCCCGGACCGGGGTGCTCGGCCCTCACCGTGTCCTGGACAGCGTGCTCCTGCTCGGTGGGCGGCTCCCGGTCGCTCCGACGGACGCGATGGTGCTGCACCTCGGGACGTGCGGCGTGATGGCCCGCGCGGTCGCGGACGCCACACATCGCACGGGGGTCGAGGACGTGATCACCGGCTGGTCGGAGGAACTGCTCGCCGGCGAGAGGCCCCCGGTCTAGTCTGACCGCGTGAGCCACCCTTCCGGGACGCCCCGGAACTGAATCGGCTGGTCGGAGGAACTGCTCGCCGGCGAGAGGCCCCCGGTCTAGTCTGACCGCGTGAGCCACCCTTCCGGGACGCCCCGGAACTGAATCGCCTGTAAGTGTTCGTGGTGGTCGGCCCGGGGCTGGCTGGCAGGGTTGGTGCTGGTAGCCCGGCGCCCGTCGTGGCTCCTGAATCGGCTGACCCCTACGGGGTGTCATTCCCGGGATCTGTCCGGCGGGGACCGGGTGCCGGCGCCAGCCCTGGCCCACCACGATGGCTTGATCAGAAGCATGCCCACCGCCGGAATCACGATCCTGGCGGCGTGGCTCATTACAGGCCCGCCTCGTAGTGGCTCTCATCCTGGGCCCACGCCGGCAACGACGTCCCGCCCCAGCGATTCGAGAGGAACATCGTCATGAACAGTCTGCCTGCCACCGTAGGGGACTTCTACCGATACGTCGTCGGAGTCGACACCCACGCCGCAACCCACTCCTACGCGATCATCGAGGCCCCCAACGGCGGCCTCATCGATCAGAATGTCTTCCCGGCCAGCCCTGCAGGGTTGCGACGCGCACGAGACTGGATCGCGGGCCGCACCGAAGGAGACCTCGACGGTGTGCTGATCGCCGTGGAAGGAACTGGCTCCTATGGGGCAGTTCTCGGCAACGTGCTGCAGCAGGTGGGCTACCGAGTCGTCGAGGCACCGACCCCGCGTCGTTCACGAGCCCGAAGCAAGACCGACGCCCTTGACGCGCTACTCGCCGCCCGATCGAGTCTGGTCATGCCGTTGACGACGTTGCGAGATCGTCGCGCCGGTGAGATGCAGTCGGCGCTGCAGGTCCTCACCGGCGCCCGCGACCAGCAGAACGCCGATAGATTGCCGTGCATCAACGCGCTCACCGCCCTCGTGAGGACCCACGACCTCGGCATCGACGCCCGCCGAGCCTTGACCGGAACGCAGATCGCGAGGATCGCGAGCTGGCGTCGCCGCGAAGAAACACTGGGGGCGGCGACCGCTCGCGCCGAAGCGACACGCCTCGCGAAGCAGATCACGGTGCTCGAGAGCGACCTCGCGGAGAACCGTGAACAAATCACGCATCTCGTGGAGGCTACGGCTCCCGAGTTGCTGGACCTGCCAGGAGTCGGCGCGGTCACCGCAGCCGTGATATTGACGGTCTGGTCGTACCCTGGCCGGATACGCAACGAGGCTGCATTCGCCATGATCGGAGGAGTCTGTCCGATCCCGGCTTCCTCGGGCAACACCACGAGGTATCGCCTCAACCGCGGTGGTGACCGACGGCTGAACCGCGCGCTGAACACCATCGTGCTCACCAGGATGCGAACCGATCCTGCCACCCGCGCCTACATCGAGCGGCGCCAAAGCGAGGGCAAGACTGCCAGAGAGATCCGACGCTGCCTCAAGCGCTACATCAGCCGCCAGATCTTCCGATCGCTCGCAGTGGCCCACCCCGCCCCGGACGTCGCCGCCGCGGCTTGACACAACATAGAAGCATCCCTGGTCTGGTGGAGGCTCTGAATCCACGGGGAGATCGTGGACAGTCATGCCTCACGGCATCTTGGACGATTCGCCGCGCCTCCCCTCGTAGGTGCGAAGACCCCCAAGAATGGCCCGTCCGGTAATCGACGCCGGGGGACCAGTGCCCAGGTGGTCGGGCCCGGGCTCGACGGGTGGGAGTTGAGTCCCGCATAGTGGTGTAGCGCGGTGGCCGCGTGAACGTTTCCGACGTGGACGCGGCCACCGTGTGATCCTTCGAGAAAGCTCTCTACTTCTCACTCGAACGGAGTCATCACGATGACCGCTCCTCATATTGTCGACCCTGCTGGCCTGCTCAGTCACGCCCTGTCCGAGGCGTCGCCCGATCTGATGCGTGATCTGCTGCAGAACACGATCAACATGCTGCTGTCCGCGGACGCCGACCTGGTCGCCGGCGCCGAGTACGGTCGCCCCGCCCCGGACCGCACCACCCAGCGCAACGGGTACCGCCACCGCGAGCTCGACACCCGCGTCGGTACCCTCGACGTGGCCGTGCCCAAGCTCCGCTCGGGCACCTATTTCCCGCATTGGCTGCTCGAGCGCCGCAAGCGCGCCGAGGCCGCGCTGATCACCGTGATCGCGGACTGCTACCTCGCCGGCGTCTCCACCCGCCGGATGGACAAGCTCGTCAAGACTTTGGGCATCGACGGGCTCTCGAAGTCGCAGGTCTCCCGGATGGCAGCCGAGCTGGATGAGCAGGTCAAAGCGTTCCGCCACCGGCCCCTGGACGAGTCGGGGCCGTTCACCTTCGTGGCCGCCGACGCGCTGTCGATGAAGGTCCGCGAGGGCGGACGCGTCATAGGCGCGGTGGTGCTGGTCGCCACCGGCGTCAACAACGACGGCCACCGCGAATGCCTGGGCATGCAGGTCGCCACCAGCGAGACCGCGGCGGCGTGGAACACGTTCTTCGCCGACCTCGTCGCCCGCGGCCTCACGGGAGTGCGTCTGGTGACCAGCGATGCCCACCGCGGGCTCACCGAGGCGATCGCGGCGAACCTGCCCGGCACGAGCTGGCAGCGGTGCCGCACCCACTACGCCGCGAACCTGATGAGCGCGTGCCCGAAGACGGCGTGGCCAGCAGTGAAGGCCGGGCTGCATGCGGTCTATGACCAGCCCGACGCGGCCTCGGTCAACGCTCAGTTCGACCGGCTGCTGGAACAGACCAGCGAACGCTGGCCCGACCTCGCCGACCACCTCGCCGGAGCCCGGGAGGACCTGCTGGCCTTCACCAGCTTCCCCAAAGAGATCTGGCGTCAGATCTGGTCGAACAACCCCCAAGAGCGACTGAACCGCGAGATCCGCCGCCGCACCGACGCGGTCAGCATCTTCCCCAACCGCGCCGCAGTCACCCGGCTCGTCGGCGCGGTCCTGGCCGAGCAGACCGACGAATGGTTAGAGGGACGCCGCTACCTCGGCCTCGACGTCCTCCGCCGCTCCCAGCTCCTCCTGGTCACCACCAGCCCCGACCACCAGGAGGTAACCCCCACAGACCACCCGGACACCCTCACCGCCTGACCCCTACCCCGGAACATCGAAGGAAAACACCGCTACACCACTACCCAGGACTTGACCCGGGTGGGGGTCACTCCATAACTGCGAAGTCATCCGAGTACTGCTCAGTGCGATAGAACACTTGCACCAGACCGACGCCGCGGATCTCTTGGAGGGCTTCGAGGTGGGGATGGGCTGGCGATGCTCGCGCGAGCGGAGCGAGCTGCGACCGCGGAGGACCAGTGGGGCACGACGGCGCCCTCCATCGAGCTGATCGCGCAGCTCGGCGAGGACCTGGTGATCACCATGTCGGGGACGATCGACGTCTTCGACACCGCAGAGTCCTTCGCGGACGAGTTCCGTGACCTGCCCGGGCTCCTGGGGACCCTCGATCTCGACGACGCCCATCTCGCCAGCGGGTGTTCCATCCCCCGCACCGGGAAGGCCCAGACGCTGGAGTGGATGTGGGCGACCCGCTTCGACGGGGCGGACGACCACGCCTCCCGCGGCGCCGTGCGCGTGCAGGGCGATGCGGTGGACTATGCGCAGGGGCTGCTCGACGGTGCCGCCGATGCCGACACCGCGATCGTGGTCAGGAGGGCGGAGCCCGACGGTGACCTGATCGTGGTGACCCTCTCGCACGATCCGACCGAGGGACCGGCCGGCTGGGACGACGTGCGGCACGTCCATGCCACGACGGCGTACTCCACCGGCGCCGGTCCCGGTGTCCCGATCGCGACCGGGTGATGGCCAGCGCCGCGGACTCGGCATACGCTTGCCCGATGACTGCTCCTCAGACCGCACCCACCCGCCGCATCGGCTCCCTGACCGCCTCCGTTCTCGGCCTCGGTGCCATGCCGCTGTCCATGGGGCGCGGAGAACCCGCCCCGCCCGAGCGCGCCACGGCCACGATCCACGCTGCCCTCGACGCGGGGATCACCCTGATCGACACCGCCGACATCTATGCCCCCAGCTGGGACACCATGGGCCACAACGAGCAGCTCGTCGCCGAGGCGCTGCGCACCTGGGGCGGCGACCGCTCCTCCGTCGTGATCGCCTCCAAGGGCGGCATCACCCGTTCGGCGGAGGGCGGGGGCCGCGACGGCTCCCCGACCTACCTGCGTGCGGCACTGGAGAAGTCGCTGCGGGACCTCGACGTCGACGTCCTCGATCTCTACTACTGGCACCGCCCGGACCGCAGCATCCGCTACGCCGAGGGCGTCGAGGTGCTCGCCGCCTTCCAGCAGGAGGGACTGATCCGCGAGGTCGGGATCTCCAACGCCAACGTCGAGGAGATCGACGTGGCCCGGGACGTGCTCGGCGAGGGCGGGCTCGCGGCGGTCCAGAACGAGTTCTCACCGACCTTCTTCCACACCAGCCTGCGCGAGCTGCGCCACTGCGCCGAGCACGGAATCGCCTTCGTGCCCTGGTCCCCGCTCGGCGGCACCGGCGGCGGGGCGAGTGCCGTGGGGGAGAGGTTCCCCCAGATCCAGCGCATCGCCGAGGCCCGCTCCGTCAGCCCGCAGCAGGTCGTCCTCGCCTGGGAGCTGTCGCTTTCCGAGCACGTCGTCCCCATCCCCGGCGCCAGCCGTCCCGAGTCGATCGCCGACTCCGCCGACGCCATGACGCTCGACCTCGGCAGCGAGGACCTCGAGCAGCTGAACCAGATCATCGCCTGAGGGCATCCCCGCTCCTCGGTGTCCCTTATCGCCTTGCGGGCCGTTCCACCGCGGGCGTAACGTGAACGCGTCCATGACGGGAGAGGAGACCAGCATGCCCACGACGCATGCAGGAAACGGGGCGGCCGACTCGGCCTGCTCGGTGTGACTCCGGCGTGCCCGCACGCCGTCACGACACCTTCCTGAACTCTCCTGCGCGCTGGAAGCCCCGCCCTGAGCGGGCGGCACCGCGCGCCCGTCGTGAGGACACACTCCATGAGACCCCTGACCGAACACCAGATCCGCACGTCCTTCGTCAACGCCAGCAAGGGCGACGCCCAGCGTGCCGCGCTCCCGGACCTCGCGGCCGTGGCGTGGGACGAGCTGGACTACCTCGGCTGGCAGGACCCCCGCAAGCCGCTGCTGCACTATGTCGCGCTCGAGGTCGACGACGAGCTCGTCTGCCTGCTGCTGCGCGGGACCGGGAAAACGCCGCCGAGAAAGATGATGTGCGCCTGGTGCGAGGACGTCATCGACGGCCTCCACGCGGCGTCCTTCGCCGCCCCGCGCGGCGGCGCCGAGGGCCGACGCGGCAACACCATCGGCACCTCGCTGTGCGCCGACTTCCGGTGCTCGCAGAACGTGCGCCGGGCGCCGACGGCGTTCGAGATGCAGACGGAGGACGAGGCCCTGCTCGCCTACCACCGACAGGAGCGGATCGACGGTCTGCGCGATCGCTCCACCGGCTTCGCCCGCGCGGTGATGACCGGCGCCTGATCTCGGGCCGGGTGCGCGTGGTATGCCCTATGAAGCGGTTAAGCGATTTGCTACGGTCGGAGCCACGACCAACCGCTCGATGAGGAGCCCCGCATGCCGCAGACCGATCCGCGCCCGTCCACGCTGAGCCGTCAGAGCTTCCTGCGGCTGGGGGCCTGCACGGCCGGAACGGCTCTCGCCGCTCCGGCCGTGCTCTCCGCGACCCGCGCCGATGCACTCGGCCCGACCGTCCCGGACCACCGCGAGGCGACGGGCGACCTGCTGCGCGGCACCTCGTCCTTCCCCGGCAACGACGGCCGCGCGCACACCGTGACCTGGGACGAGCACTCCTTCCTGGTCGACGATCAGCGCCTGCTGATCTACTCCGGGGAGATCCACCCCTGGCGGGTGCCCGCCCCGGCCCAATGGCGCGACCTGCTGCAGATCGTGAAGGCCGCCGGGTTCACCGCCGTGTCCTTCTACTTCTTCTGGGGACTGCACCAGAGCACGTCCGGCGGCGAGTTCGACTTCCGCGGGATCCGGGACATCGACCTGCTGCTGACCATGGCGGCGGAGGAGGGGCTGTACGTCATCGCGCGACCCGGCCCCTACGTCAACGCCGAGATCTCGATGGGCGGCCTGCCCGCGTACATGACCAACCGGGAGGCGCCGCTGCGCTCGACCGACCCGGAGAACTTCGCCGACTCCTGCGCGTGGTTGAGCGCCGTGAACGAGATCATCGCGCGCCACCAGGTGACCGACGGCGGGGGCAGCGTGCTGATGTACCAGGTGGAGAACGAGCTGATCGCCGAGGACGCGGAGCGCTCGGCGTTCCTGCGCGGCCTGGCCGATCACGTGCGCTCCACCGGCATCACCGTCCCGTTGTTCCACAACGACTACAACCTCGGCGGGCGCTTCGCCGACGTCGAGGAGCACAACACCGACTTCTACGCCTACGACCACTACCCGCTGGGATTCGACGCCGGCGGCCCCCGCGCGCGGATCGGGGAGTCCGAGCAGGTCTACCGCGAGATCTCTCCCGACACCCCGCAGTTCATCACCGAGTCCCAGGGCGGGGCGTTCACCCCCTGGGGTGCATCGTTCTCCTCCCACCAGGCCTACGAGTTCACCGACCCCGCCTTCACCCGTCAATGGGGCGTGCGCAACCTCGCGGGCGGCGTCACCGCCTTCAACTACTACATGGTCTTCGGCGGCACGAACTGGGGCTACACCGGATCCCCGTCCTCGGGATTCACCAGCTACGACTACGGTGCTGCGATCACGGAGGACCGCGAGCTGACCGAGAAGCTCGCTGTCCAGAAGGAGCTCGGCTACCTCCAGCAGGCTCTGCCGCAGATCGCCTCGATGGCACCCGTCGCCCCGCAGGCGCTGCGCGAGAATTCCGGCGGCGCGATCCAGGCGTATCAGCGTCTGGGCACCGACGACGAGGGCTCGGCGACCGACGGCGGCCGTCCCCGGCTGCTCGCCTTCCGCCTCGCCGACTCCAACGACGAGACCGACACCCGCTTCGCGACCTCCCTCGTGCTCGGCGACGGCGAGGACGTCGGCGAGAAAGCGCCGACGGTCGATGACCGCGATGCCGCGATCACGTACGAGGGCGATTGGTCGCAGGTCGAGGATTCCACCGCCTCCGCGTCGACCCTGACCCGCACCGAGGCGGCCGGAGCCACGGCGAGCTGGACGTTCACCGGCACCGCGGTCGACATCATCACCTCCACCGGCACCGATCACGGGATGGCTCGGGTCCTTGTCGACGGGCAGGAGCACGGCACCTTCACCAGCCATGTCGAGACCGAGCAGAACAAGCCCTCCCAGGTCATCAGCTACCAGGTCACGAGGTTGTCCGAGGGGGAGCACACGGTCCTCGTCGAGGCCCTCGGCGAGCCCGCCCCCGGGGCGGAGGGCACGGTCGTCGCCCTGGACGCCTTCGACGTGCCGACCGGCGGAGAGGACGGGGACATCGAGATCCCCGAGGGCGTGACCGGCTGGGCCCGAGTCCCGCAGGACGAGTCGACCTTCCTGCACATCCACGGCCGGGACGCCCTGACGATCGTCGCCGACACGGTGATCGGCGACCACGGCCTGCTCTACTCCACCAGCGCCCTGTTCGGCCCGGCCCTGCCACGGCGCCAGGGCCACCTGCAGTACCTGATCGGCCGAGAGGGCGATCCGGGGGAACTCGTGCTGCGCTACGCGGTGGAGCCCGAGGTCTCCGTCCCCGAGAGCGTGAGCACCCACTGGGACGATGCGACCGGCCAGCTGCGGATCACCCTCGTCCACGGCGAGGAGCCGGTGTCGATCGAGATCACCGGCCGCCCCGTGACCTCCGCGGGCAAGGGCGGGACGAGCCGACTGGAGCTGCGGGCGATCGGCCGCGCCGCCGCCGGCACCACCTGGTTCCTCGGCGGCCGCCCGGTGCACCGCAGCACCACGACGCCCGGCAGCGCCGATGCGCACGTCGTCGTCGAAGGTGCGGAGCTGGCCCGCACGGTCGCCTTCGCCCGGGCGGACGCGGAGGTCGTCCTCGGCACCACCGACCCGGCCGACGTGCGCCTCGACGTCCCCGACGGGATCCGCCGCGTCATCGTGAACGGCGAGTCCCGCCCGGTCGATGACGGCATCGCCACCCACACGCTGCCGGCTCCCGCGGGCCCGACCATCCCGGACCTGACTTTCCGGGTCGCCGAGGAGGCCCCGGAGTCCGCGGCGGACTTCGACGATTCCGCATGGACGCTCGCCGACGCCACTGAAGGCTCCACCCGCTTCCAGGGCCCCGGCCGCGGGGGCGTCGTGCTGGACTCCAACCACTACGGCTTCTTCGAGGGCAGCGTCTGGTACCGCGCCGTCTTCACGGCCGATGGGGGTCGGGAGCTCGTGCTGCGCGGCAACGGCGGGACCGGGCAGCCGCCCCAGGGCCAGGAACCGGCGTTCCTGCAGGTCTGGGCCGACGGCACCTATCTCGCCGCGGCACCGGCGGTGGGAGAGGACCAGACCTTCACGCTGCCCGAGGACCTCGCCGTCGCGGGGAAGGAGCTCGTGCTCAGCGTGCTGGTGCACAACCTCGGCCAGAACCTCGACTGGAGCGACAACGGCCTGTCGAAGCAGAACCGGGGCCTGTTCGACGCCGTGCTGCCCGCCGCCGGGGAGATCACCTGGCGGGTGCAGGGCGCCGCGGACATCGACTCCCGACGCACCCTGTACAACACCGGCGGCCTGCACGGGGAGCGTCACGGCTGGCATCTGCCCGAGCACGACGACTCCACCTGGGACGAGGCCTCGACCCTCGTGGCCGACGCGCCCGGCGTGCGGTGGTATCGCGCCGCTTTCGAGCTCGCCGCGCCCGACGGCGTGGACGTCGGCTGGCGTCTCACGCTGCGCTCGTTCCGCTTCGAGGACGGTCGGCGCGATGCCTGCCAGGCCGTGCTGTACGTCAACGGCTGGAACACCGGGATCTACATCGGGGACATCGGCCCCCAGAGCGAGTTCACGATCCCCGCCGGGTTCCTCGACCACCACGGCGTGAACACCCTCGCCCTCTGGGTCGCGGCGAAGGAGGCGGGTACCGGGCCGGAGAGCATCGAGCTGGTCCCCGCCTTCGCCCGCACCGGATCGATCGGGACCGCGCCGCCGCTGCTCTGACCCCACGCCTCAGCCCAGCTGCACCACCGCGTCGGCCCGGGGGCGGGTGGCGGCGACCAGGCGGGCATTGGCCTCGTCCGGTCCCAGCGCCCACTCCCGGGCGGCCTCCGGCGACTTGCCGAAGTGTTCGTGGCGGGCGATGAGGCGCTGGTGGCGCAGCTCCTCGGGCATCTCGACGAACCAGCGGGCATCGAGCATCGCCGGCACCTGGGCGAAGGCGCCGTCGGCCAGCAGGTAGTTGCCCTCGGTGATCACCAGCGGCACCTCGCCGGTCACCTCGATCGCGCCGGCGAGGGGCTGTTCGAGGTCGCGCTCGAACATCGGGGCCCACACCGGCGGATCGGTCGCCCGAGCGGTGCGGAGCCGCTGCAGCAGGGCCACGTACCCGGCCGCGTCGAAGGTGTCCGGGGCACCCTTGCGGTCCCGGCGGACCAGCCGCTCCAGTGCCACGTCGGCCAGGTGGAATCCGTCCATCGGCACCACCACGCAGGAACCGGCCGGCAGTCGCCCAGCCAGCAGCTCGGTCAGCGTGGATTTGCCGGCCCCGGGCGCGCCGGCGATCCCGAGCAGGCGGCGCGACCCGGAGCGCAGCGCCGCATCGAGCAGCACCCGCGCCGCATCGACCGCCTCCTCGGCGCCGAGCAGCGGGACAGCGGCACTGTCAGCGGGCGTGCTCATGCAATGTCACCTCGAGCACCTCGCCGCGCAGCGGCAGGTGGATCAGGATCCGGTCCGGCTGCGACCCGGCGGCGGCCAGGGCGCGGGAGTAGGTGGACATCTGCCCCAGATACCTCTCCCGCACCGTCGTCACCGGGTCGTCGCCGGGATAGGACTTGTGGTCCACCAGGACCACCGAGCCGTCCGGCAGGCGCAGCAGGGTGTCGATCCACCCTTCCATGACCTGCGCGTCCTCGTTCCACCAGGTGATCGGCTGTTCGGTGAGCTGCTCGGCACCGGGGAACTCGGCGGCGAGGAAGGCATTCCAGGCCTCGCCCGCCTCCCGCAGCACCCCGGGGTCCACCGCGCGGGACACGGCCCACCGCTCGACCAGCCGCGAGGCGGCGGCCTCCTGCTGCGCGAGATCCAGATGCTCCAGGGGCAGCGCGAGATAGGCGTGCACGGCCTCGCCGACCCGCTCCCATCGCGGTCCGCCGTCCGGAACCAGGCGTCGGCCGATCGGCAGCGGCTCCCCGACGGTGCCGAGCGAGACCGCGGAGATCGCCGCCGAGGCCTGGAAACGAGCCGCGGCGCGCTCGGCATCCGCCCCCGTCGGCCGCACCGGGATGTCGGTCACCGCCAGCGGATCGGTCACGGCCGGAAGCCGCGTCGGCACCTCGTCCAGCAGATCGTCGACGTTGGTCCGGGTGACCCTCGCGGGCAGCGGCTCCGCCGTCCCGTCCACCCTGATCCCGTCCTGTGACCATGCCAGCAGCGACGAGGCGGGCTCCTCCTCGGCGGGGCCCTCGATCAGCGCGTCGAGCACTGTCCTCGGACCGGGGACGGCCAGCACGCCGGTGGCCGCCGCGCGGGTGAGCGCGACGTAGTACAGGCGCCCGGCCTCCTCGGCCTCACCGCGGGCACGCCGGGTGGCGAAGTCCGATCGGGCCAGGTGCTCGCCGATCTCCTCGGGCACCGGCATCTGCGGCCAGAACACGAGGCTGCGACCGGCCAGCGGCGCGGTGACGTCCACCCGCTCCGGAGAGCGCACCAGCACGCCCCAGGTCTTGTCGTAGTCCTTGGCCCTGGCGGTCAGGTAGGTGACCACGTGGTCCCACTCCAGGCCCTTCGCACCGTGGACGGTCCCCACCCACACGGCATCGGGAAGCCCGGACAGGTCCGGACCCTCCTCCCAGGCGTCCAGCTCCGCGCGCAGACCGGTCAGCGTGACCGGGGAGCCCTCGGCGCGCCGCCGCTGCGTGGTCTCGCGGG
Organism: Brachybacterium fresconis; assembly: GCF_017876515.1. Lineage (NCBI taxonomy): Bacteria > Bacillati > Actinomycetota > Actinomycetes > Micrococcales > Dermabacteraceae > Brachybacterium > Brachybacterium fresconis. Next base: position 3,703,268 of record NZ_JAGIOC010000001.1, read on the forward strand.
CGAGGGAGCGCAGCGCATCGAGCGAGCGCCGACGGGACCCCTGGTCGCTCCAACGCTTGATGCGCTGCGGCAGGTCCAGGGCGTCGATCAGGGCGCTGATCATCTCCTCGGGGGTGAAGGCGATGCAGGCCCGTCGCACCTCGCGCAGCCCTGCCAGCACGTCGTCCTCCCACCAGGCGGCGAACACCTGCGCGCGCGACGCGCGGTCCGGAGCCGCCATCAGCTGCGCGAACCAGGACTCGTGCGCGCCATGGTCCTCGAGCAGGGTCACCAGCTCCGTCAGCGCCAGGGTGTCGGTGCCGTCCAGGGACACGGCGAGCGCTGCCCGCACGATCTGCGCCTCCCGTGAGGCGAGCAGCGCGTGCGCCGCCCCGGCCGTCGGCACGCCGCGCGCCTGCAGAGCAGCGACGACCTGCTGGCGCTGGGTGTTCGTCCTCACCAGCACGGCGGTCCCGCCCGGCGTGAACGACCCCTCCTCGATCCGGGCGCGGATCTGCTCCGCGATCATCGCGGCGTGCTTCTCGGCCGAGACCACGCGTCGATCGTGCTTGGTCGCCTCCCACACCTCGAGCGCCCCGCCGGCGGCCTGCGCGGCGCGCTGCGGGGGGATCGACAGGGTGATCCGCTCCCTGTCCTGCCCGTGAGGGGCGAAGACCCGGGTGAAGATCGCGTTGGACAGCTCGACCAGGCGCTCGGCGGAGCGCCAGGAGTGGGAGAGGTTCTCGACGTCTCCCCGGCCGAAGACGGTGTCGCCGCGTTCGAGCGCGGCGATGATGTCCTGCATCAGCCGGGGATCCGCGTCGCGGAACCCGTAGATCGCCTGCTTCGGATCGCCCACCCAGATCTTGTCCTCGATCAGCCCGGAGAGCTCGAGGAACAGGGCCAGCTGCACCGGGGAGGTGTCCTGGAACTCGTCGACGGCGAGCAGGCGGAAGCGGGAGGCGACCGAGGCGCGCACCCGCGGGGAGTCCTGCAGCAGGCGCAGCGCCCGCACCTCCTGGTCGATGAAGTCGATCAGGCCCAGGTCCCGCTTGTAGGTCTCGTACGAGTCCAGCGAGTCGGCGGCGGTCTCCAGGATCAGGGCGAGGAGATCGCGCAGATCCTGCTGCCAGGTGATGGTGGAGGGCAGGTCCGCGGCGATCTCCTCCGACAGCGGTGCGAGGGCCTTCTTCGCCGCCGCGCCGAAGCCGCCCTTCGCGATCCGCATCCAGGTCGACCAGGGGGCGCGGTCGTGGTCGGCGAGGGTCCGTCGCAGCCGGCGCAGGCTCTCCAGATCATTCGCGGTCCTGTTCAGACTCGTCGATCTGATGGGCCCGCCCGGGATCGGTTCCCCATCGGCCGTCCGGGAGGCCTCCAGGTCGCCGGCGAGGTCCTCGAGGCGCTGATCCAGCAGGTGCAGCCAGCGGGGCCGCCGGTCCTCGAGCGGTTCCGGCAGCTCGGCGGTGCGTCGGTACTCCTCCCAGGACGCGGCGACCGACGCCCTGAGATCCTCGGCCCCGAGGAGATTGGTCCGCGCGGCATCGGCGACGTCCTTCACCCGGGCCCGCCAGGCCTGCTTGGGGCGGAAGCCGGTGTCGTTCTCGTCCCCGTCGTGCTCGGTGCGCGCGAGCAGATCCGCCCAGCGCACGCCGGCGGCCGCGGCGGAGTGGGCGATCGCGGCGCCGAACGCCGCCTTCTGGGGAGCCGCGTCGAGCACCTCGACCGTGGGGGAGATCCCGGCGTCCAGCGCGTAGTCGGTGACCAGTCGGCCGGCCACCGAGTTCACGGTCCCGATGACGGCGGAGTCGATGCCGCGCGCCTCGGTGACCTGCGATCGATCCAGCAGGGTGGAGCGGATCCGCCCGGTGAGCTCCTCGGCCGCCTTGACCGTGAAGGTGGTCGCGATGATCTGGGCGGGGTCGAGCCCCGCCTCGATCCGCTCGGCCAGCTTGCGGGTCAGGGTGTACGTCTTGCCGGATCCGGCGGACGCGTTGATCAGGGTGAACGTCATGACGCATCGCCTCTCATCCCGCACAGCAGGGCGAACTCGCAGAAGTCGCAGCGGGCGTCGACGACCAGAGCGCCCTCGGCGCGGGCCGTCGCGCGCGCCGACTCGTAGGTCTTCTTCGCGTCGCTGCGCGAGGTGCTCAGGTCCTGGCCGGCGTCGAGCAGGATCTGCCCGCTGCGCGCATCGACCCGCCCCTCGCCGATCGCGTCCAGCGCATCGGTCATCCCGCGTGTCCCGCGCGACCAGAGGTCGGCGATGTCCAGGGTGGGGCGGCCGTGCGGGTCCAGCGCCGGGTTCGCGGCGACGAACTCCCCCTGGGAGAGCAGGTAGTAGCCCACGTCGGCGTGGTCCTCGTGCAGCGACCAGGCGTAGGAGGCCAGCTGCAGCGCCTCGCCGGTGTCGAACAGGTCGGGGTACTTCTTCGCGGCGTAGGTCCATTTCAGGTCGATCACCGTGGGGTCGCCGGCGGCGTCCTCGGCGAGCACGTCGCGATAGCCCGTGAACGGCACGGTGACGTCGCCGCGTCGGAGGCGGAGGGTCAGCGGCTCCGCGAACTTCGACTCGACGGAGGTGATCACGAGCCCGGCGGCGCCGAGCCGGTCGAAGAACTCGACCAGGGAACGCACCGTCTGCTCGCGCATGGTGGCCAGCTCGACCTCGCGGCCGGGCAGCTGCAGCTCGGAGGCGAGGCGCGGCACCTGCGCCGTGATCTCCTCCCGGATCCGCTCCCCGGACGGGGGCCCGCTGCGGTCCTCCGACTCCGCGGTGTTCACCAGCTCCTCGACCACGGCGTGCACGAGGCTGCCGACCATCCGGTTGCCGGTGGGGACGGTCGCGACCGAGGCCGCCCGGATCTGGAGCCCGTTGCGGTACGTCCACTTCTGCCGGCAGCCCAGCAGGTCCTCGGTCTGGGAGTAGGACAGCGAGCGCGGCACCAGGTGCGGGGCGGGGTCGACCTGCCGGGTGAGGTCCTCGGGCGGCGGAGGGATCCTCGTCGGGGCAGGCCGCTGGAGCGGCCGACGGGATCCGGCGAGCTCGAAACGTCCGTCGATCAGCGTCTCGCCGGGGGAGAGGGTGAGCTGGGCGAGCACGTCGGCGACTCCTTCCCCGGGGGCCGCGCGTTCGGCGGCCAGGTGCGCCAGCAGGGCGTTCGGCGCGGTGGCCTTCTGCGCCCGACGGCGCGTGCGCACCACGATGATCCGCTCCGCGCCGCGCAGGCCGCGCAGTCCGGCGTCGGTGGTCAGAGCCGCGAGGCGGGCGGGCTCGAGAATGTCCGCGCCGAGCGCGGTGAGCGCCTCGATCTCGACGGAGTCCCAGACCACGCCGGTGTGGGCGTCCTCGCGGTCTGCGCCCCACCACAGCACGTCGCCGCCGCGGGGCCGCAGCTGGGCGGGGCGGCTGCAGGTGCGCCAGGCGGTCGTCGCCTCGGGCCGGGCGAAAGGTGAGGAGGCCCGTCCGCCCGAGGCCTCGACGATCTGCGACAGCTCGCGCGGGGCCAGGGCCCGGTCCGGGTCCATGGTCTCCAGCACGTCGAGGAGGACCTGCAGATGTGCTGAGGCCCGGGTCAGTCCGGGATCGCCCTGGCCGAGGGCGCGCAGCCGCGCCCCCAGCGGCTCGACGGCGGCGCGGAGCCGGGACGGGGTCAGCGCGGCGGGCGGGATCGGTGTGGTGACCAGGTCGGAGAGCGTCCGGGCGAACGCCAGGCCGCCGTCGGAGACCTTCTCGTCGACCTCGAGAGCGGCCAGGGCGCGCTGCCAGGCGGGACCGCCGACCCCGGGCTCGTCGGCGAGGGCGTCCAGCAGTCGGGTCCGCACCCGCGCCGGCACCAGGCCGACGTGGTCGCGCCCGTCCTCGGGCGCGTCCATCACCCGCAGGTCGAGGAAAGAGGCCAGCTGCTGCACGTCCACCGGGTCCACCGCGATCGACAGGAACAGCGGCAGGATCTGCAGGGCGGTGCGGTCGGCGGCCGCCTCCGCGACGCCGAGCGCCGGCAGCCCGCGACGGTGCAGCTCCTGATCGAGGATCACGGTGTCCGTGCCGGCGAGCACCTGCAGCGGTGCGCCCTCCCGACCGGCGAGGACACGGGCGGCGGTCTCGGCGGCGGTCCATTCGTCCTCCGCCTCGATCACCGTCAGCTCCGGCCGGCCGGTGGCGGCGGGGGCGAGCTGCTCGATCCGGACCCCCGCGTCCTCGAGCAGCGTCAGCAGGCGCGGCCACAGCCCGGGCAGATGGTCCGGGACCTCGTGGCATTGCAGCACCTCGATGCCGAGCGGCCAGGAGACGTCGTCGGCGAGCAGGTCGACGATCTCGCGCAGGTCGTCGGCCGCTCCCGGCGCCGGGGCCGCGACGGTGCGCTGCTCCTCGATCGCGCACAGGGCGTCGATCCGTTCCGGCAGCGCTCCGGCGCCGCGCAGCTGCGCCCCCGCCGCCACCGCGGCATCCCGCCAGCTCAGCAGCGTGGTCGCGGTGGACCACGGATCGGCCTCGAAGGAGTCCCGCGCCCACGGATGGTCCGCGACGGCGACGGCACGGGAGTACTGCGCGACCCGCACCGCCGGGTCCACCGACGGACGGGTCAGGGCGAGCCGCGTCTGCAGCAGCTGCACCAGCGCGCGCGGGCCCATCCGCACCCGCCCGGTCGCGCCGGCGCCGTCGGCCCAGGCGGTCCCGTCCAGCGACCAGCCGAACTCGATCTGCATTCCGGCTCCTCCCTCACCTGTCCCTCACCTGCATGCACGTCACGGACCACAGTAGGGGAGGGGGCCGACAGTTCGGGCACGGTCAGCGCGGCTCGGGTCGGCTCAGCTGTCGTCGGGGTCGGGGATCTCGCCCGGGACGTACTTCGGCAGGCGCGAGGCCGGCAGCGCCGCGACCGCGCTGATCCCGGCGAGGATCAGGAAGCCCGTCTTCAGGGTGCGCAGGCGCTGCTGTTCGTTCAGCTCCACGGCGGCCTCGACCTGCTCCTCCGTGGCGGTGGTGCGGCCGAGGACCTCGTCCAGCTCGTCGTTGCTGACGAAGTTCACCTGGTCGAGGTCCACCTGCGCGACCAGCTCGTCGGGCAGCTCCGGGTGCTCCACGACGGCGCGCCCGATGCCCGCCCCGAGCACCATCACCAGCACCGCGCCCATCACCGCGGTGCCGACGGCCGAGGCCAGGTTCTGGGTGGTGCCGCGGATCGAGCCGACATCGCCGGCGAGGTGCTTCGGGGCCGCCGTGACCAGCACGTTGAACACCAGGGTGACCAGGGATCCCTGTCCGATGCCGAACACGATCAGGCCGAGGATCGTCGGCAGCGTCTCCCAGTTGTTGGTCACCACGGCCGAGAGCCAGACCAGCGCCACCGTGGTCAGCGCGAAGGAGAACAGCGCGATCGTCCGGGGGGCGAAGCGGTTGTAGAACCGGATGATCAACGTCGCGGTGACGAACACCGTGAGGTTGAACGGCAGCATCGCCAGCGAGGTGTCCAGCGGGGTGCGGCCCTGGACCACCTGGATGTAGATCGGCACCGTGAAGTTCACGGCCGCCTCCATCGAGACGATGATGAACATCGCGTACACCGCCGAACGCTCCCGGCCGCTGCCCAGCACGCCGAGATCCACCAGGGGCACCTTCCCCTGGGCCGTCCGACGGCGCGTCCAGACGAAGAACAGCTGACCGAGCACGAGACCGAGAACCACCAGCACCGGTGCCGGAGAGAGGCCCAGCACCGAGAACGGGGCGCCGTCCTCCGCCTGCAGCAGCCCCCAGCCGTTGAGATTGTTGAACCCCAGGGTCAGGCAGACCACCGCCGCCCCGATCAGCACCGAGGCGACCAGGTCGATCCGGACCGAGGAGTCCCCCTTGTCGGAGCGCAGGCTGAAGCTGAGCACGAACACCGCGACCGCCAGCGCCAGGGTGATGAGGAAGATCGGACGCCAGCCGACGAAGGTGCCCAGGGTGCCGCCGATCAGGAAGGCGCTCATGCCGGAGAAGGCGCGGGCCGAGCCCAGGGAGCCGACCGCGGTGGCCTGCTGCGCCCCGCGGTAGTTCTCCGCGATGAGTGCGACGAGCGCGGGCACGATGATCGCCGCGGCCGCTCCTGCCAGCAGCTGGCCGACGATCACCCAGGTCACGGTGGGGGAGAGGATCATCGCCACCGACGAGGCGGCGAAGACGACCAGGACGCAGCGGAAGATGAGGGTCCAGCCGATGCGCTGGCCGAGCTTCGCGCCCGTCATCACCAGGGCGGCCACCGCAAGGCCGTAGACCACGATGGTGGAGCTGGCGACCGTCGGCGGCACCGAGAAGTCCTCGACCATCCCGCCCAGGGAGATGGGCAGCGCCGCGACGTTGAACGACATCAGCACCTGGGCCAGGAACAGGCCGATCATCGGTGTCCAGGAGGATCGAGCGGCCTGGTCGGGCCGGGTGGTCCGGGTGGGCTCATGCATGCTCTGCATCCTTTGCGGGGTGGGGACGGGAGGCGAAGAGGTTCAGCCCGAGCGCGCGGGAGAGGTGGGCGCAGGCCCGTTGGCCGCGCACGCTGTTCCCGGCCCGATCCAGGGGAGGGGAGAAGGCGCCGAGCGCCCCCTTGCCGGGAGCGATCGCGACGATGCCGCCGGAGACCCCGGACTTGGCGGGCAGGCCGATCTCGAACAGCCATTCCCCGGACAGCTCGTACATGCCGCAGGCGGCGAGGACCGACAGGGTGTCGCGGCAGACCTCGGGGGAGACGACCCGCTCCCCGGTCACGGGGTTGATGCCCCCGTCGGCGAGGGTGGCACCCATGACGGCGAGGTCATCGGCCGTCACCAGCAGCGAGCACTGGCGGGTGTAGAGGTCGACCATCTCCGCCGGATCGGCGTGCAGACGGTCGTAGGAGGTCAGCAGGTCCGCGATCCCCTGATTACGATGGTTCGAGGCGGACTCGGAATCGAGCACCCGAGTGTCGAGCTCGAGGGAGCGCCCGGCGAAGCGGCTGAGCCCCTCGTGCAGCGTCCACCACTTCTCCTCGGCGGTGGCGCCCGGCACCAGCGCCGTGGTGGCGATGGCGCCGGCGTTGACCATCGGGTTCATGGGGTTGCCGTCGTTCAGCTCGAGCGCGATGACGGAGTTGAACGGCAGCCCGGTGTTGTTCACCCCGACCACCCGATGGACCTCCTGGTGCCCGATCGCCTCGCACACCAGCGCGAGGACGAAGGCCTTGGAGATCGACTGGATCGTGAAGAGGGCGGCGGTGTCCCCGACCCGGTGCCCGGTGCCGTCGACCTCGGTCAGGGACAGGCCGAACAGAGCGGGGTCGGCTTCGGCCAGGGCGGGGATGTAATCGGCGACCTCACCCGTGGTGACCTCGGCGCATCGTGCGTACGCCTCGTGGAGCAGTCGGGCGATCTGCGACTCGGAGGGAAGAGAGCCGGTCAGTGCTTCCTGGGGGACGTCCTGGACATCGGTTTCGAACACTCCGGAACGTTACATCGAGCCCGTCGGACCCGCCAGTGCCGTAGGTCCCACGGTTCACCGGTTGAAGGGATCATCCGGGCGGATCTGCCAGCTGAAGCCGCGCTCGTACAGCATCGATCCGGATTCGTCGGGGGCGAGCACCAGGTCCTGGCCCTCCCCGGTCACGTGCAGCGTCCCGTCCTCCCGCTCGACGAGGTCGAGGGTGAGCGAGCGCGTCTCCTGCTGGAGGTACTCCTGGATGTCCTGGCCCTCCTCACGCAGCGGGTGCAGTTCGAGCCGGACGGTGCCCTCCCCGGTGCGCTGGTAGGTCCCCGTCACCAGCTCGCCGTCCGCTCGGCGCAGCTGCACGGGGGAGGTGCCGCCGGAGACCGTGTCGCCGAAGGCGATCGCGCTCCACCGGGTGTCCTCGGCGAGCTGCGCGGCCGGGTCCGCGGTGTCCTCCTGCACGGCCCACACGCCGGCCGGGACCGACTCGTCGGTGCTGCGCGGGGGATACATCTGGGCGACGGCCCACAGGGTCACCGCCGCCACGACGACGGCGAGGAGGGGGCCGAGGATGGTCATCACCCGGTCGGCCGGGCGCCAGGGGATCAGGGTGGGGACCGGGCCGCGGCGGATCTCGCCGCGGCCGAGGAACGCCCGGGCCAGCCGCGGCATCCAGGGGATCAGCACGATCAGCGCGAGGATCAGGTAGATCAGCGACGGGGTCTTGACCATCACGTCGTAGCCGATGTTCAGCACCAGCACCAACGACATGGAGGCAGCGCCGATCGCCGCGCCGAGCGGCACCGTGCGCCGCCACAGCAGCGCCAGGCCCGCCCCGAACTCCGCCAGACCCCCGAGGAACTGGAACAGCGGGGAGAAGGCGACCATCCGCCACAGCAGTCCCATCGGGCTCATCTCGCCCTGGGTGATCAGCGCGTCGCCGGGACCGGAGAGCCCGAACTGACCCAGCACCAGCTTCGCCCCGCCGTAATACATCAGCACCAGCGCCAGCACCAGGCGCACGCCCCCATGCGCCCACCAGGCGAGCGTCACCGCGGCGAGCCGGCCGATCCGCTTCTCGACGGCGTAGGAGTCCGTTTCAGGGGCCTCAGGAGCATCGGTGGCGGGGCTGTCGGTGGCGGGAGGGGCCTCGGAACCAGTCATGCCTCCACTCCAGCGCACGAGGACGACCGGCACATCCGCCCTCCAGCGCCGGCGATCTCCGACTTTCGTCAGAGCGGCCGTTCCTCAGAGCATCGCGTGCTCGCGCACCCAGGCCGCTTCGGAGACCAGGGGACGACCCGGCACCAACTCCTCGCCGTCGACGAACCCTTCCTCGCGGTCGCGCAGCGCATCCACCAGCAGCGCGCGGTGGCGGGCGAGCTCGGCCTCGTGGGCCGGGTCGCCGGCGAGGTCGTGCAGCTCCTGCGGATCGTCCTCGAGGTCGAACAGCTGCTCGTGGCCGTCCCCGGAGAACCACAGGTACTTGTGCCGCTGCGAGCGGATCCATTGCATCGAGTGGCGGCCCAGCGAGCTGATCAGGTGCTCGCCGTGGAGGTGCTCGCGCCCCGCCGCGCCGGCGGTGGCCGGACGCAGGCTCTGTCCGTCCACGCCGTCCGGCACCTCGACGCCGGCCAGGTCCAGCAGCGTCGGCATCACGTCGCGCAGCTCGGTGATCGTCCCCACCTCGCCGGGGGCGCCCCAGCCCTCGCGCAGCCGCGGCGGCACGTGCAGCACCAGGGGGATGCGGGCGGATCCCTCGTAGCCCACCGACTTCCGGTACATGTCGTGGTCGCCCATCATGTCGCCGTGGTCGGAGACGAACACGATCACCGTGTCCTGGGTCAGATCGTGGTCCGACAGCGTCTCGCGCAGCCGGTTCAGCTGCAGGTCGATGAACTCGATCGAGCCGTAGTACCCGGCCCGCACCTGCTGGTGCGTCGACTCCTTCTGCGCCCCGAACTCGGCCTCGGAGCCGTGGTCGCGGCGGTGCTCGTCGAAGCGGGAGACCCAGTCCCCGAGCGGCCTGGGCGGGATCTCGCGGCCGCGGTACTTCTTCCACAGCCAGGCCGGCGGGTCGAAGGGTGCGTGCGGGCGGTGGAAGGACATGTACAGGAAGAACGGGCGGGAGGGGTCGCGGCGCTCGAGGAAGCGGAAGGACTCATCGGCCACCCACCGCGTGGGGTGCAGCCGCTCCTCGCGCTCCCAGGGCCGCGCGGTCATCGCGTTGCAGCCGATCCCGGTCTCTTGGTAGTCGGCCCGCGGGTCCCCGGTCTCCCGCCGCAGGAACTCGACGTAGTCGTCGATCGCGGCCGACGGGCCCCGGCTCAGCCGCCGGGAGGTGTGCAGGAAGCCGTCGTGCAGCAGCACCTCGTCGAAGCCGCAGCGGGCCCGGTCGGGGAAGACGTGCATCTTGCCGACGCCGTAGGTCTGGTAGCCGGCCGCTCCGAGCGTGGACTGGAGCGTGACGGGGTAGGCGTCGGGGAAGGAGATGCCCTCCCGGTACCCGTAGCGCCCGTGCCTCTCCTGCGACATCCCGGTGAACAGGGCCACCCGGGCGGGCACGCAGGTGGGGGTCGCCGTGTAGGCGCGGGTGAAGCGGTAGCCGCCGCGCGCGAGGTCGTCGAGGTTCGGGGTGTCGATGTGCTCGTTGCCGGCGACGCCCATGGCGTCGGCCCGCATCTCGTCGACGCAGACCAGGATGATGTTCGGTCGGCTCATGTCGGGCCCTTCGATCGCGATGTGCGAAGGCCCGGGACGCACGCGGCGGCCCGGGCCTTCGAGGGGAGGATCAGCCCTGGTTGCCGGATCCCGGATGCGCCCACGGCGGGGTGTTGTCCGCCGACCGCTGGGCCTCCCGCTGCGCGTCGCGGCTGCGATGCTCGGCCTCGGCGCGCTTGCGCTCCGCACGCTCCTGCTCCTGCTCGCGCAGCTGCTCGGCGGAGATGCGGGCTTCGTCGGCCTCGCCGTCCTTGTCCGCCTCGTGCGCGGCCTGCGCCTGCAGCATGGCGGTGCGGATCTCCTCGCCCATGCTGGAGACGGAGCCGGGGTTCGAGGGCAGGTACAGCACGTTGGACCGGCCGTTGCGGGCCACGTCCTGCATGGTGTCGAAGTACTGCGTCATCAGCAGCAGCTGCTCGGCGGTGTTCTCGATGCCGACCTTGCGCAGCATCTCGTACTGCTCCGCGATGCCCAGGGCGATCGCCTTGCGCTGCGCGGCGACGCCCTCACCCTGGAGGCGCTTGGACTCGGCCTCCGCCTCGGCCTGGGTGACGCGCTTGATCTTGTCGGCCTCGGCCAGGGACTGCGCCGCGACGCGGTCGCGCTGGGCGGCGTTGATGGAGTTCATCGAATCGCGCACCCGCGAGTCCGGGGAGATGTCCTGGACCAGGGTGTTGATGATGCTGAAGCCGAAGTCCGCCATCCGGGTGGAGAGCGTCTGCTCGACGCTGTAGGCGATGTCGTCCTTGGACTCGAAGGCCTGATCGAGCTCGAGGCCGGACAGGGCCGAGCGCACGGTGTCGAACACGTAGGAGCGGATCTGCGCCTCAGGGTTCGACAGCTTGTAGTACGCGTCGACGACCATCTCCTCCTTGATCACGTACTGCACCGCCACCGGGACGGTCACGAACACGTTGTCCTTCGTCTTGGACTCGATGTTGACCTCGAGCTGCTGGACGCGCAATGAGATCGGCCGGGTGGTGTTGTCGATGAACGGTGCCTTGAAGTTCAGGCCGGCCTGCGCGACGCGGCGGAACTTGCCGAACCTCTCGACGATCACCGCCTCGCGGGAGTGGACCGTGAACATCAGCGATGTGCGCAGACCGCCGAACAGCAGTGCTCCCAGGACGATCAGCACGACGATGACGACGACGGCGATGATCAGGAAGATGACGACGCCTTCCATGAGGACCCCTTTCAGATGGTCAGGTCTTGTGAGCCACGCTACCAAGCCCGGCGGTGGATCCGTGGATCAGCGCAGGCCCAGCTCCGACTCGATCCGGCCGGCGATCCGGGCCGGAGGCACCGGCGGGGCCCACCGGCGCAGCACCCGGCCGTCGGGCGCGATGAGGAACTTGGTGAAGTTCCACGCGATGCGCCCGCCCATCACCCCGGCCTTCTGCTCGCGCAGCCACCGCCACAGCGGGAGAGCGTCCTCGCCGTTGACGTCGCTCTTGGCGAACAGCGGGAAGGTGATGTCGTAGGTGGCGGCGCAGGCGTCGCGGGTCTCCTGGTCGCTGCCGGGATCCTGATGGAACTGGTCCGAGGGGAAGCCCAGCACCGTGAATCGCTGCCCGCCGAAGCGGTCCTGGAGGGCCTGCAGCCCGCGGAACTGCGGCGTGAACGCGCACTGGGTCGCGGTGTTGACGACCAGCACGAGCTGCCCGCGGTAGGCGCTCAGCTCCTGGCGCTCCCCGTCGATGGTCGTGGCGTGGAAGTCGTGGAAGGTGGTGGCGTCCATGCTCTGCGTCCTCTCGCCGACCCTGTCAGCGTAGGAGGGCCGGCTGAAGGCTGACTGGTCGCCGCCTCCATGCCTGCTCACGCCAGGAAGGCATCCACCTCGGCGCGGGTGGGTGCGCTCTCGGGGCCCTTGCGCGTCACGGCGATCGCGGCGGCGGCGTTGGCCCGCGTGGCCGCCGACTCCCAGTCCGCGCCGAGCGCCCGCTCGGCCAGCAGCACGCCGGTGTGGGTGTCGCCGGCGCCGTTGGTGTCCACGGCCCGCTGCGGGAAGGCGGGGATCTCGGTGCCGCGGCCGTGGTGGAACACGATGCAGCCGCGCTCCCCGTCGCGCACGATGACCGCGGCGTGGCTGCCGATGCGGCGCCGCAGCGCCTCCGGAGTGTCCTCGGGGGCGTCCAGCCCGGTCAGGGCGCGCGCCTCGTCGGCGTTCGAGGTCCACACGGTGGTGCGCTCGAGCACCCGGTCCTGCACCTCGCGGTCGAAGGAGGCGAAGGGCTCACCGGGGTCGAGCACCACCTCGACGCCGTCGGGCAGGGTCTCCAGGAACTCCAGCAGCGGCTCGCGGGTGGGGTCGAACAGGCTGTAGCCGGAGACGCACAGAAGGTCGCCCGGTTCCGGGGCGAGAGTCGCGAGGGAAGCGGCGGTGATCTCGCGCTCGGCGCCGTAGATCGTCACGAAGCTGCGCTGCGCGGACGGCTCGACGAACACGAGGCAGGACCCGGTGTCGGAGTCCGGACGCGGCGCAGCGGAGACGGCGACCCCGTCGGCCGCGAGCACCGAGCGCACCAGGTCTCCGTTCGGGCCGGTGCCGTGCGCGCCGCCGTGGACGGCGCGGGCCCCGGTGCGGGCGGCGGCGACCAGGATCGTGGCCGCCCCGCCGGCGTAGCGGGTCTCGCTGGTGGCATTGGTGTTCCCTCCCGGAGGCGGCAGGGCGGGCACCTCGACCACGACGTCGACGAGCGCCTGGGCGGTGTGGAGCACGCGGGACATGGCTCAGAGTCTAGGCGTCGAGATGGGAGCATCATGATGCATTGACCGGTGCATCATGATGCACCTACCACGAGGAATGAGTATTCGAACGACGGTCACGCTGGGGGACGACGTGCACGCGGAGATGGAACGGCTCCGGCGGGACGAGGACCTGCGCCCCAGCGAGGCGCTCGATCTCCTCGCCCGGCGGGGGATGACGCAGCCCCGTCCGCATCGGGTCGATATCACCGGGAACCTGGTCCCGGATGCGCAGATCGCAGCTCAGGCGATCGAGCTGGGCGTCGCCGTCGCCTCTGTCGACTCGGATTTCGCCCGCTTCCCCGAGATCCGCTGGGTCAATCCGCTGCACCCGTGAGCGGGGGCGTCGGGAGTGGACTTCAGGGCCCTCCGACCCCGACGATGCTCCTATGAGTTCAGTGCGCGCCCGGTCCCGCCGAGGCCCCGTCATCGTCATCGTCGCCCTCGTCGCGATCGCGGCACTCGTGGTCGGCGTCCTGATGTGGCGGGACCGCTTCGGCGACGGAGCGGAGGAGGCCGAGGCGCTCGCCGAGGCGGTGGCCACCGGGGACTTCGCCGAGGTGCCGCTGGTGGACCGCTCCGCCGAGGAGGCGGCGACGGAGCGCGAGCGGGTGCTGGGGCAGATGCTCGAGGCGACGGGGGAGCCGCCGCAGGTGGAGCTGGCCGATGCCGGCGGCGTCGAGGACGGGGTGCGCACCGCCACCCTGGAATGGACCTGGACCCTCCCGCACGAGGCAGGGACCTGGAGCTACACCACGCAGGCGACGCTGCAGCGCACCGAGGAGGGGTGGGCGGCGCAGCTCGACCCCGCCGTGCTCGGCCCCGATCTCGCCGCCGGCGAGCACATGGAGGTTGAGGCGGTCCAGCCGCAGCTGGGCAGCGTCGTCGGCCGTGACGGCACGGCGCTGTACGGCCCGCACGCCGTGCGCGTGCTCGGCCTCGACAAGACCCAGCTCGAGGAGGACAGCCAGGAGGACGCGGCCCGCGAGCTCGCCGGGCTCCTCGGCATCGACGCGGACCGCTACGTGCAGACCGTCGCCGGCTACGGCCCCGAAGCCTTCGTCCCGGCGCTGACAGTCCGCGAGGACGACCTCGGGGACTACCCGCTCGAGCAGGCCGGGGACATCACCGGCTACCGCGCGATGGAGCAGACGCAGCCTCTCGCTGTCGAACGCGGCTACGCCCCCGGGGTGCTCGGGTCCCTGCGCGAGGCCTCGCAGGAGGATATCGAGGGATCCGACGGCGAGATCGCGGCCGGGGACCTGGTCGCCACCGGCGGCGTCGTCGCCGCGCGGCGGGACGCGCTGGTCGGCCAGAAGGGCGTGGTCGTCCGGGCGGTCGACGACGAGGAAGGGACCCGGCGCGAGCTGCACCGGGTGGAGGCGACCGACGGCAGCGACGTGCAGATCACCCTCGACCGCCAGATGCAGCGCCTGGCCACCGAGGCGGTCGCCGACCAGGACTCCCCGAGCGCGGTGATCGCCCTGCAGCCCTCCACGGGGGACGTGCTCGCCGCAGGCCTCGGACCGACGGGGCAGTCCTACCCGGTCGGGCTCGTCGGCCGGTACGCCCCCGGCTCGACCTTCAAGGCTGTGACCTCCCTGGCCCTGCTGCGCGAGGGCCTCACCCCGGACACCACCGTGCAGTGCCCCGAGACGGCGACCGTCGAGGGAGTCACCTTCAAGAACGCCGACTCGCTGGATCCGAGCCTGTTCGGGCCGATGCCGCTGCGCGACGCGATCGCGCATTCCTGCAACACCGCGATGCTGCTCCAGCATGATGTCGTCTCCCAGCCTGCGCTCGCCGAGGCCGCGACCACCTTGGGCAGCGGCCAGGAGGCTCCGGAGGGGCTGGACGCGTTCATGGGCTCGGTGCCCCCAGAGGACGAGGGCGCCCAGCACGCCGCGGCGCTGATGGGGCAGGGCCGCGTGCAGGCCTCACCGCTGTCCATGGCCGTCGTGCTCGCGAGCATCCAGCAGGGCCACACCGTCCACCCCCGGATCCTCGCCGACGACGAGTCCGGTCCGGTCGAGGTGGATCAGCCGCTGACCGAGGAGGAGACCACCCAGCTGCAGGGCCTGCTGCGCGGCGTCGTCACCCGGGGCAGCCTCGACGACTTCGCCGACATGCCGGGCGAGCCGGTGATCGGCAAGACCGGCACCGCCGAGTGGACCGATGAGAACGGCGAGCTGAAGCTGCACTCCTGGGTGATGGTCGCCCAGGGGGACCTGGTCGTGGTCGCCTTCGTCGAGGACGGCAGCTACGGCTCGACGACCGCCGGGCCGATCGCCCGCGAGGTGCTCGAGGGCGCCCACGGCGGGTGATTCCGCGGGGCGGCCGGATCAGTAGTCGGTGCGCCCCTCGTGGAGCCGCCAGGCGTCGAACGGCGCTGCGGCCTGCGCGCTCCGGGACTGGACGGTGGGCAGCAGCGCCCGGTGGCCGGGAGTCTCGAAGTACTCGTAGAACGCCGCGTCGTCGAAGCCGGCCCGGGCGGCATCGTCCCGGCCGGCGGCGAACACCACTCGGCCCACCCGGGCCCACAGCGCCGAGGCCAGGCACATGGGGCACGGCTCGCAGCTGGCGTAGAGGACGGCGCCCGGCAGCTCGTGGGTCTGCAGCTGCGCGCAGGCCGCCCGGAGCGCCTGCACCTCGGCGTGCGCGGTCGGATCATGGGCCGAGGTGACCCGATTGACGCCGTCGAACAGCTGCCCGTCGGCCGTGGCCAGGACAGCGCCGAAGGGACCGCCGTCCTCGGCGACGTTGGCGGTGGCGAGGTCGACGGCGCGGGCGAGCAGATCGGACTCGGCAGGAGTGCTCATGACGCCCGATTCTGTCAGAGCCCGGCGGCGACCTCGACGGCCTGGCGGATCGCCCGTTCGGCATCGAGCTCGGCGGCGACGTCGGCCCCACCGATGACGTGCACCCGGGGAGCGCGGCCCCGCCGCGCGGCGCGGACGTCGTCGGCCAGGGAGTTCTCGCTGACCTGCCCGGCGCAGACCACCACGGTGTCCACGGCGAGCACACGCTCGGCGCCGTCCTCGATCAGGTGCAGGCCCTCGTCGTCGACGTGCTGATAGGTGACGCCGCGGTGCTGGACGACGCCGGCATGGCGCAGCTCGGCCCGGTGCACCCAGCCCGTCGTGCGACCGAGGCCGGCACCGATGCGGGTCTCCTTGCGCTGGAGCAGGTGCACCTCGCGGGCCACGCTCCCGTCCTCGGCGGTGGCGGGCGGGCGGGTCATGACGCCGCCGCGGTGCTCGTCGGCGTCGACCACGCCCCAGTGCTCCCGCCAGCTCGACGTATCCAGCGCGGGGGAGGGGCGCGGCGCGCTGAGGTACTCGGCGACGTCCACCCCGATGCCGCCGGCACCGATGATCGCGACCCGCTCGCCCGCCTCGGCGCGGCCTTCGAGCAGGTCCGCGTAGCTGATCACCCGGGGCCCCTCGCTGTGCTCCGACGAGCTGCCGGGCAGATCGATCACGCGAGGGACGACGCCGGTGGCGACGATGACGTCGTGGAAGCCGAGCAGGTCCTCCGCCGCGGGACGCATCCCCAGGCGGATCCCGACGCCGGCCGCGGCGAGCCGCATCCGCCAGGACTGCAGCGCCTGGGCGTAGTCCTCCTTGCCGGGGATGCGGGCGGCCAGGCGCAGCTGCCCACCGATCTCCTCGCCGGCCTCGAACAGGGTGACCACGTGCCCGCGCTCGGCGGCCGCGAGCGCGGCCTCGAGCCCGGCCGGGCCGGCGCCGACGACGGCGACCTTGCGGGCCCGGCGCTCGGCGACCGGTTTCAGGACCAGCTCCGTCTCGTGGCCGGCGCGCGGGTTGACCAGGCAGCTGGCCCGCTTGCCGTCGAACACCTTGTCCAGGCAGGCCTGGTTGCAGGAGATGCAGGCGACCACCTGCGAGGCGCGGCCGTCGGCCAGCTTCGCGGGAAGGTGCGGGTCGGCCAGCAGCGGTCGGGCCATGGAGATCAGGTCCGCCTGGCCGTCGGCGAGGACCTGCTCGGCGACGGTGGGGTCGTGGATCCGATTGGAGGCGACGACGGGGACGTCCACCAGCTCGCGCAGCGCCGCGGTCTGCTCGACGAAGGCGGCGCGGGGGACGGAGGTGACGATGGTGGGCACCCGTGCCTCGTGCCAGCCGATACCGGTCGAGAGCACGTCCACGCCCCGCTCGGTGAGGTCGCGGGCCAACGCTGCCGTCTCGGCCCAGGTCTGCCCGCCAGGGACCAGGTCCAGCAGGGAGATGCGGTAGCTGAGCAGGGCGTCCTCGCCGATCGCCTCGCGCACGGCGCGGGCGATGGCCAGCGGCATCGTGCGGCGGCCCCCGGAGCCGCGGCCCCAGCGGTCCCGGCGGCGGTTCGTCGCGGGGGCGAGGAACTGGTTGAGCAGGTATCCCTCGGAGCCCATGATCTCGACCCCGTCGT
Source organism: Brachybacterium fresconis (assembly GCF_017876515.1). NCBI lineage: Bacteria > Bacillati > Actinomycetota > Actinomycetes > Micrococcales > Dermabacteraceae > Brachybacterium > Brachybacterium fresconis. Next base: position 3,720,576 of record NZ_JAGIOC010000001.1, read on the forward strand.
ATCCGGCGTCGATCGCCCGACGGGACGCCTCGGCGAAGTGGTCGATGGTGCGGCCGACGCCCCGGCGGGTCAGGCGGCGGGCCCGGAACGGGGACAGGCGGGAGTGGCCGCGACCGGCCGAGGCAGCGAGCGGCTGGAAGGCGTACCGCCCGGCGTGCAGGAGCTGGAGGAGGATGCGCCCGTCGGCCTCATGGACCTCGCGGGTGATCAGCTGGTGGCCGCGCAGGGCGCGCTCGCTCGCCTGGGCTCCACCCGGGGTGAGTCGGCCGCTGCGGTCGGGGGAGAATCCACCGGTGACGATCAGCCCCGCGCCGCCGCGAGCGCGCTCGCCGAGGTAGGCCGCAAGCTTCTTCGCGTCGGCGGGGCGGTCCTCGAGGCCGACGTGCATGGAGCCCATGACGATGCGGTTGCGCACCTCGAAGCGCCCCAGGTCCAGGGGTGAGAGCAGCGTCGGGTACGAGCGGGGACCGGACGGATGGGGAAGCGACGTGGGCATGAGCCGATTGTGCCAGGGGGCGCGATCCGGGGTGACAGGGCGCGGTCCGTAGGCTGGCCCGTGATCGTGCCACCGACCCGAGGAGGACCCATGTCCGCGCGGATGCTCATCATCGTCGACGTCCAGAACGACTTCTGCGAGGGCGGTGCGCTCGGCGTCGAGGGCGGCGCAGAGGTCTCCGCACGGATCGCCGAGCACGTGCGTCGCGCCGGTGACCAGTACGACCGGATCCTCGCCAGCGGCGATTGGCATCGCGGCGATACCGGCAACGGCGGGCACTTCGCGATGCCGCCGACGGAACCGGACTTCGCCGTGACCTGGCCGGTCCACTGCGTGGCCGATACTCCTGGTGCGGCGTTCCATCCGGAGATGGAGGCCCTCGCGGCCGAGCTGGGGGAGCGGCTGGAGGTGGTGCACAAGGGGCACGGGAATCCCGGATACAGCGCGCTGGAGGGGATCGTCGTCGCAACCGGCGAGAGCGTCCAGGACCTGATCGCGGGCGGCGAATGGGAACGGATCGACGTGGTCGGGCTGGCCTACGACTTCTGCGTTCGGGCCACGGCGCTCGATGCATCCGATGCCAGCACCGATACGCAGGTCCGCGTGCTGCGTCCGCTGACCGCTGCGGTGCATCCGGACGGGGTCGGCCAGCTCGAGCGAGAGCTTGTCGCGGGCGGAGTGAGCGTCGTGGACGGTTGACGGCCAGGGTCCGCTGGCCACCGGGGGTGGGCACGGTGATCCGGCATCGTTCGTCAGAACGGCGGGGGATCGTCGTGGTGGTCGTCGGGCCGTGTGTCGGGGCGGTTGGTGCCGTGGCGGCGTTGTTCGAAGCGTTGGTGTTCGTGGGCGCGTTGTTCGAGGACGCGGTCGCGGTGGGGACGGTTCGCTTCGATCTCGCGGTGTCGGAGGGCGTCGTCGTGGGCGCGGTGGTGCGTGGCCCAGCCGGTCTCGAGGGCTCGGGCGAGGGTGGGGGTGAGGAGGTCGACGTCGTCGCGGGTGGTGGTGTGGACGGTGTCGTCGATGTCCCACCAGGTCACGGTCGCCTCCACCACCGCACGGCCGTGGCGGCGCGGGGTCGTGGGGCCGGGCAGGGGATCCAGGTGCAGGGACCCGGGCGGAAGATCGAGCGGTTCCGGCGGCGGGGGTGGGGGACCGTCCGTGCCCGGTGGGCCGGCCGTGCCCGGGGGACTGTCCGCCTCCTGCTCGACACCGGGGCCGGGGTCGGCTCCGACGCGGTGGGGGTCGATGTGGCCGGCGGTTTTGATCTTGTGGTGCAGCCAGCACAGACGGTGGAGGTTCGCGAGGTCCGTCGCCCCACCCGCCGCGGGGTCACGGTGGTCGAACTCCTCGATGTGGTCGTCCTCGGCCGCGAGGGCGGTGGGGCGGGTGCAGCCGGGGGCGGCGCAGACGGGGTGGCGCAGCCGGAGTTGGAGGCGCATCGCCGCGGTGGGGGTGTAGGTGTCGGCGGTGGTGGGGAGGTAGGCACCGGTGGTGGGATCGGTCAGGATCCGTTGCCAGGTGTTCATCCCCGCGGCCAGGGCCCGGGCCTGCTCGGGAGGGATCGGGGTCAGTCCCTCGATCATCCCGGGCGCGTCTTCGACACCGAGCAGGGTCATGGCCGGGACGGTCACCAGGAGTTTGTAGGCGCTGGCGGGTTCGGGCACCGGGTCGGTATCGAGCAGGGAGTGGGTCAGGATCGCGTAGCGCAGTGCCGCCAGGGACAGGGGCCTGCCGTGGTCGCGGAGGGTCTCATCGATATCGAAGGGGATCTCGCCGGTGTCGGTGTCGTGGAGAGCGGCGCGCTGGGCCTTCTGGACCGCGAGCGCGGTCACGTCCAGGCGGTGGGCGAGGTCTTTGATCTCCGGGATCGGCCCCGTCACCGCCAGGGTGGCGAGCCCGCACTTGGGGTCGGTGACCTCGAGATCCACGCGCCGCTGGGTCTGTGGCGGCACGGGGAGGGTGCCGGCGGTGACGCGGACGATCAGGGTTTTGACGTTGGTCTCGAACTTATGTCGGGAGACGTTGGCCAGGTCCCAGGCCGCGACATGCTCATCAACCATCGCCACGTGCTCGTCGGTCAGGGAGCGGACGTGGCGCAGCAGGTATTGGTGGAATCCTTCGGGCATGTCCCCCGCGGCGAGGTGGGCGAACGTGGCGGGGAGGAGGTCGACGCTGCGGTGGGCGTCGCGGATGAGGCGTTCGGCCTGGCGGGTGGTGATACGCATGCCGGTGGCGATCTTCATTGCGGAGATGTCGGCTTCGTCGATCAGCCCGTCGGTGTCGGGGTCCTCGGTGAAGAAGTCCACCAGCAGTTCTTGTTGGCGGGCGTAGAGGATGGTGCGTTCACGGATCGCGGCATGCAGTTCCAGGATCCGGTAGGCCTGATCACTGGCGGGCTCGACGCCCGCGAGTTTCACCATCCGCTCGCTGGTCAGCGGGACCAGCGCGTCCACCGCCCACGCCCGCACCGGAAGCACAGCATCCACGTCACCCACGGCCGCAGAGGCGTCAGGGGCAGCGGCAGCACCGGGTTCCGCGCCGGGCGGGGTATCGGAGGCCGGGGGATCGCCGGACACCGGGCGGGGCGGCTCTTGGGGACCGTCGCCGGGCCCGTGCCCGGAATCGAACTCCTCACCCACGACCATCACCTCCCCTCCCGAAAAATCATCACCCGCGTCACTGCGAGCGATCCCGTCGGCCTCGATGTCGACGTGTTCCCACACTACGATCCACCCCCGACAATCGAAACCCACGACCGCGAACCAGAACATAATGTGGATAACCACCTCCTGTGGAGGAAGGGCGGTCAGGGATGTGGCGTGCACGAGGCGTCCTGAGGCCACGTCACTGCTGGCCGAGGCTCACCGAGATGCGGTCACGTGCGACGACCGATCGCGACGCGTGTCGTGATCAGCGCTTTGTGGAAAACTGCCCAGTGTGGAGGAAGGACGCGCATCGTGATCGCCATAGACTGATCACGTGCGATTGTGTGATCGTGCTGTCGACGGGCGAATGAGTTTGACTTCGAGAATGCTTTCCGGTGCCCATGTCGTTCCCCGCGCCGCACTCGATGTCGGGCTCTTTCACGCTCCGGCGCGTATCGGGTGTATTTACACACAGACACATACAAGGCAAGCTGGTCGCCGTGAGAACCACACCCCGCAGCACGATCGTCGGCACGGGCCGCACCACGACGATCACCACGCCGACCCACCGCATGGGAGAACCGCATGGACCAGCGTGACCAGCGTGACCAGCGTGACCAGCGCAGCACCAACCCTTTCACCCCCGGATTCGGACTGACCCCGATCATCCTCGCCGGCCGCGCCGGAGCGATCGAGGATTTCACCGCGGCCCTGAAGGGCAACGTGCCCGAAGCCCGTGCCATCCTCATCTCCGGCGCCCGCGGCTCGGGCAAGACGGTGCTGCTGACGGAGTTCAAGGAGCTCGCGCTCGAGGCCGGCTGGACCGATCTGCGGGTGCATACGTCCTCGTCCTCGCTGGTCGACGAGCTGCGGGGCACGGCGATCGCGCAGCTGCGCGAGCAGGATCCGGACGCCGAGTCCTCCCGCCTCACCTCGGCGCGGGTCTCGGGGACGGGGGCCTCCCGCGAGGTTCGCCAGCGCTACGAGGGGGAGCAGGAGCCGCTGACCACGGTGCTGGATCGGCTCGCGGCGCTCACCGATCAGGATGGCGGCGGGCTGCTGATCACGCTCGACGAGCTGCAGTCGGTCGACCGCGACCAGCTGCATGCCCTCACCCAGCATGTCCAGGACCTCATCGGCTCGGGACATGCCGTGGCCTTCATCGCCGCCGGGGTCCGCCCCGGGGTCGACGCACTGCTGGACCACGAGCGCACCACCTTCCTGCGTCGCGCGCATCGCATCGAGGTGGGCAGCGTCGACGTCGGCACCGCGGCCGAGGCGATCCGCATGACGATCGCCGATACCCGGAAGTCGATCACCCCGGAGGCTGCTGTGCTGGCGGGCGAGATCTCGCAGGGCTACCCGTACCTGATCCAGCTGATCGGCTCCAAGTCCTGGCAGAGCTGCGGTGACGCGGACACGATCGAGATCGAGGACGTGCACGGCGGCCGCGAAGCCGTGGTGGCGGCGATGATCAAGAACGTGCACCGTCCGGCCCTGCGCGGGCTCAGCGCCCGCAAGCGCGAGTACCTCCACGCGATGCTCCTCGACGAGGGACCTTCGAGCGTCGGCGACATCGCGGAGCGGATGAACATCGACCCGCGCAACCAGTCCACCTACCGCGAGCGCCTCATCGAGGAGGAGCTGATCCGTCCCGCCGGGCGCGGCTTCGTCGAGTTCTCCCTGCCGTATCTCGCCGAGGCGCTGCGGCACGAGGACCGCGCCGGGGTGGGGGCCGACGTCGAGCCCGACCGGGGCGTCCAGCGCTCGCACCGTGCGCGCCGCAGCACTCGACCATGATGGGAGAGGCTCCTGCACCGACACCGCTATGGTGGATCGCGTCATGACCACGAGCGTCACCGATTCTCCCCGTCCCGCCCGCTCCTATGCCACCGGGCCGGCCACGCGGGGGCTGCGACTGCTCTCCCTGCTCGCGGCGCTGGCGATCACGGCGTGGATCCTCGTGCGCTACACCTCGCTCCCGCCGACCGTCCCGACCCACTTCGATGTGCGCGGGCAGGCCGACGACTGGGGCCCGACGTGGTCCGTGCTCGTGCTCGCCGCGGTGATGCTGCTGCTCTCGCTGGGCCTCGTCGCGCTGTCCGCCCACCCGCGGGTCTTCAACTATCCGCTGGAGGTCACGGCGCGCACCGCTCAGTCCGTCTACCGCGAGGGGGAGCGGATGATGGTCGCGGTCCTGGCCGGGGTGCAGCTGATCTACCTGGGCATCGCCCTGTCGATCCTCGACGGTCCGGGCAGCGGCGTCCTGACCTGGATCGGCATGGCGGTGCTCTTGGGATCCGTGGTCATCGGCATCATCCGCCTGGTGCGGGCGGGGCGGTAGAGCGCGGCCGACGACCCTCCGCCCCACGCCCCGCCCGGTCGTGACCTTCAGACCTGCGCCAGCACCAGCGCGATGTTGTCCGGCGCACCGGCCTCGAGGGCCATCGTCACCAGGTGCTCGGCCAGGGCTGCGGCGTCGGTCGCCGGGCGGGTCAGCGCCTCGGCGAGGGCCGACGGCTCCACCACGGCATGCAGTCCGTCGGAGGCGATGAGCACCAGGTCGCCCGCCTCGATCCGTCGCACCAGCAGGTCCGGGGTCGTCGGGGCCTCGGCCGCCAGCGCACGGTTCAGCACCGCACGGTCCGGATGCGCGGCGACCTCCTCGGGGGAGAGACGGCCCGCCGCGACGAGGGAGCGCAGTCGGGTGTGGTCCTGGGTGACCGGGTCGATCCGGTCACCGTGGACGAGCACGACCCGGGTGTCGCCGAGGTGCGCGATGTGCAGACGGCCCCCGGCCAGCAGCGCCGCCGTGAGGGTGGAGCCGTCGGGCCCCTCCTGAGGGACCAGCGCCTCCGCGGCGGGCCACGCGGTCTCCAGCGCCCGGAGCGGGTCGGCCGACGGGTCGGCCTCGAGGTCGCGCTCGAGCGCTGCGGCGAATGCCGAAAGGATCCGGGCGGACAGCTCGTCGTCGGTGCCGAAGCCGTCGGCCACGGCGATCAGGATCGCACCGCCGGGGAGCTCGCGGTGCAGCGTCGCGTCCTGCTGGGCAGCGCGGACGAGGCCGCGATGGACGGCCGTGGCGACCTGTGCGGGTCCGGCGGACGGGATGGTCGATGTGGTCATGGTCGTGTCCTCCGTGGGAAGTTCCCCGAGGTCGCGGGCGAGGGAGTAGACGGCGGCGCCGCGAGAGAGGATGTCGGCCTCCTCCTGCCGCCACCAGGACCGCAGCTCGGAGACCGCTGCCGCGGCGTCCAGGTCGCAGACGACCCGGATGCGGGCGAGCCCCATCCCGAGTCCGCGCAGCGCGGCGATCAGCCGTGCTCGCTCGACCTGGTCGGTCCCGTAGGAGCGGTAGCCGGTGAAGGGATCGACCCGCCGCGGCGGGAGCAGCTCCGAGTCGGCGTACATCCGCAGCGCCTTCGGGCTCAGCCCGCTCGCGGCAGCCAGCTCGCCGATGCTCAGCAGCGTCTCGTCCCGGCGTCCCTGCGCCATGCGGTCCTCCGTCACTCCTCGCCCGGGCTCCCGGGCACCGGGTCCGTCCCGGCATCGCCCACGCTCCGCATTGTCCCCGGGGAAAGGTCAAGCGCCTCCGACGAGCGCCCCCGACGAGCGCCCCCGACAAGAGCCCCGACGAGCCCCCGGAAAATCCGTCGACCAGCAGGAAACCGATGTGGTCCACTGCGATCATGCACTTCTCGATCCGTCCGCTGGACATCAGCTCCGACCTCGACATCGCCCAGTCGATCGCGCTCGACGCGGCGCTGGACGAGGCCGCCCACGGAGGCAGCGAGACCACCGCCCTCGAGCAGTACCGCGCCTCCCTCGCGGACAGCCCGTACTGGCGCGTCCAGCGCTGGGTGGCGGTCGCCGAGCCGATGGAGGGCGGCGAGATGATCGTCGGCCGGGCAGCGGTGTTCCTGCCGCTGCAGGAGAACCTCGAGACGGTCTCCGTCGGTGCTTCGGTGCATCCCGCCCACCGGGGCCGGGGCATCGGAACGGCGCTGGTCCAGGACGCGCTGCTGCCCGCGATCCGCGAGTCCGGACGCGGCCTCGTCGAGACCTACGGCGAGATCGCGGCCGACGGGGATCCCGATGATCCGGAGCAGCCCGTGCACCGCCTGGCCCGACGCCTGGGCGTCAGCCGCAAGAACCTCGCGGTGTGCCGCACCCTGGCGCTTCCGCTGGCCGAGGAGCTGCTGGATGCCCTGCAGGCCGAGGCGGAGGAGAAGCTCGGCGCCTACCGCATCGAGCTCTGGGACGACGAGATCCCCGCGGAGCACCTTCGCGACTACGGGGTGCTGATGCGTCAGATCGAACTCGACGAGCCCGACGAGGAGGTCGAGCACGAGGCCGCCGAGTACACGCCCGAACGGCTGCGGATCGCCGAGCAGCGACGGCGGTCGTCCGGCACTCGGGCGCTCATCGCCGTGGCGATCGCGCCCGACGGCAGTCTCGCCGGCAACTCCGAGATGCACATCCAGCGCACGGCGGGCACGACGATCGGCTGGCAGGAGAACACACTGGTCATGCCCGAGCATCGCGGGCACCGGCTGGGTCTGGCGCTGAAGGTCGCCACGCACCGTCTGCTGCGCGAGGAGGCCCCGGGCCTGCGGGTGCTGGCCACCTGGAACTCGCACGTGAATCCGTGGATGATCGCCATCAACGAGAAGCTCGGCTACGAGATCGCCTACCGCGAGCTCGCGCTCCAGGGTCGCCCGCAGCTCTGACCTCCTGCGCGACACACCCCGACGCCTCCCCACGGTCAGGGCCCTCTCGGCCTAGGTTCGTGCCCAGAGGCCGAGGGGGTGTGGGCGTGCAGGCAAGGCATCGCAGGAAGCCGCTGCATCCGAGGCGGCCGCACGAGCAGTTCACCGTCGCCATCGCGATCATGGCGGTCATCATGTCCGGCGGGATGCTCAGCGGGCTGCTGACCAGCGCCGCCGTGCCCGAGCCCACGTCGGATCACGAGCGCACGATCCCTCCGGGCGATCCCTCGAACACCACTCGCATGGACAACCGTCGGCGGATCACCGGGGACATCACCCCGAAGTCCGTCGTGGCGAGCTCCACGGGCACCGTGATCGCGAACAACATGATGTACAGCCATTCCTCGACGCTGTACGACGCGGAGACGCTCGAGCTGACCGAGACCGTCGCCGACTCGGTGGACCTGGCCGAGTACGGATTCGAGGATCGCGCGGGGGAGACGAAGGGCGCCCCGGTGGAGGCGGTGTTCTCGCCCGACGGGCAGTACGCCTACGTCTCGCAGTACTCCCTGCACGGGCCGGGCGCGGGGGCCCCGGCGACCGACGACTGCCGCAACGGCGACGCGATCGGCGACTCCGCCGTGTTCCGCCTGGACGTCTCCAGCGGCCAGTGGGACCAGGTCATCGAGGTGGGCAAGGTCCCGAAGTTCATCTCCCTCTCACCCGACGGGAGCCTCGCGCTGGTCTCGAACTGGTGCGATGAGAGCGTGTCGGTGCTCGACCTCGCCGCGGGCGAGGAGATCCGCGAGATCCCCGTCGACTCTGCTCCGCGCGGCAGCGTGATCCTGCCCGACAACCGCACCGCGTACGTCACCGCGATGTACGCCGACGAGCTGTTCCGGATCGACCTGGTCACGGGAGAGAGCGAGATGGTGCTGGAGACCGGCCGCAAGCCCCGTCACCTGCTGCTGGCGCCCGACGCGAGCCGGATGTACCTCACCGAGTCCGGCTCGGACCGCCTGGTCGAGCTCGACCCCGACACCGCCGAGGTGCTGCGCGTGACCGACACCGGGCGCGAGCCCAGGACGATGGCGATCTCGCCCGACGGCCTCGCGCTGTACGTGGTGAACTACTACGCCAACACGGTCTCGAAGTTCGACACCGGGACCATGGAGGAGATCCAGGTGCTGGAGGTCGGGCAGAACCCGATCGGCATCACCTACGAGCCGACGCAGCGGCGCATCTGGGTCGCCAACTACGCGGGGTCGATCGACGTCTTCGACGACACCACCCGCGCCGAGGAGATGATGTGAGCATGGACGAGAACATCGAAGAGGTCCGCGTGGTGAGCGCCTCCCGCGAGATCGCCGCGCCCGTCGAGCGGATCTTCGCCCTGGTCGCCGACCCCGCCGAGCAGCCCCGCTGGGACGGCAACGACAACCTCGCCGAGGCCGCACCCGGCCAGCGGGTCCGGGCCGTCGGCGACGTGTTCGTGATGACTCTGACCAAAGGGGCCGAGCGGGCCAACCACGTCGTGGAGTTCGAGGAGGGCCGACGGATCGCCTGGAAGCCGGGCGAGACGGACGGGTCGACGTTCGGGCAGCTGTGGCGCTGGGAGCTGGAGCCTGCGGGAGAGGGCTCGACCCGCGTCACCCACACCTACGACTGGACGGATCTGCACAGCCCCGAGGCCCGGCTGAAGCGGGCACGATCCACCACCGGCGACACCCTGCGCGCCTCCCTCGACCGGCTCGCGGACGTCGCGGAGGCCGAGGCCGGGCGATGAGCGACGCGGGCCGAAGCGGCCACCGGGGTCCGCCGATGGACCGCGACGTCGCGAAGGTCGAAGGGGCGATCGAGCATGCGATCGCCCGCGGCGACTTCGACGACCTGCCCGGCGCCGGCAAGCCGTTGAACCTGCCGGCCACCCACGACCCGGACTGGTGGATCAAGCAGCGCCTGGCCGAGGACGACGTGGACCACGATGCTCTGCTGCCCGTCGTGGTGCTGCTGCGCCGCGAGTACGAGCAGCGCGACGCGACCCTCGTCGAGCTGCCCGAGGAGCATCTGGTGCGCGAGTACGCCGCGGACTTCACCGAGCGGGTCCACGAGGATCGTCGTGCGAACCCGCTGTCGCGGATGATGGCCCCCGAGATGGATCCCGACGCCGCCGTGGCGCGCTGGCGGGAGCTGCGCGCGGCGACGGCCGATGCCGAACCCGTCCGCGCCGAGCCCACCGAGGAGGAGCCACGACGTCGTCGATGGTGGTGGCCGTTCGGCTGACGGCGCTGATCACGGCACCTGCCACGTGCCGAGAGCGGCCTCGTTCCACTCCTGCGGGTCCGCCGCCGCATCGCTCGCCCCGTTCGCCCGCAGCCAGGTGCACACGTTCTGACAGTCCCGGCGCAGGAACTCCGGGCCGTTCGGGTTCCCGATCAGGTCGATGACCTGCGGGACGTCGATGATCACCGGCTCCGCGCCCTGCCGGCGGGAGTCGATCAGGATGTTGTACGGCGAGAGGTCGCCGTGGACCAGGCCCAGCTCGGCGAAGCCGAGCACCACCTCGCGCAGGGTGCGAGCCCAGTGCTCAGCCTGCTCAGGGCTCGGGCCGGTCTCCTGGAGGCGGGGCGCGGCGAACGCCCCGTCGGCGTCATCGGTGCCGATGAACTCCATGCACACCTCGGTGCCGACGATCTGCACCGGGTACGGCACGGGCAGCCCGGCCGAGAACAGCTGACCGAGCACGTCGAACTCGGCGCGGGCCCACTGCGCCGCGGCGACCTGACGGCCGAAGGCGGTGCCCTTGGCGACGGCACGCGCCTCGCGGGAGTCCGTGCCGCGGCGGCCCTCGGTGTACCGGTGGGAGCGGTGGAAGCTGGAGTGCTCGGGGGAGCGGTAGCGCTTGGCCACCAGCAGGGTCGCCTCCCCGGCGGCTCCGGTGCGGTGCTCGGCGGGCAGGGCGCGTTCGAGCAGGAAGGCGTCGGCCTCCTTTCCGGTCTTGAGCACACCGAGCTCGGTGTCGATCGCCCCGTCGTGCTGGACCACCCAGTCGGGGAAGGGCTGCGGGCCGCGGTCAAGCGTGTGGGCCGTCTCGGGCCAGGTGGACCAGCGCTGGTCGTCGTCGAGCTCGGTGACGCTCATGGTGAGCAGGGAGCGGGCGAAGAAGGCGTCGCGATCGAAGGACGAGGTCATATCGAAGGACGAGGTCATAAGGGACTCCTGAGGGAGGACCTGCGAGATGCTCAGCAGGTCGGAACGGACGGGAGGACGGCAGGGGTCAGCGCGGCGGCAAACATCTGGTCCTCCTTCCCTCAGGGCTCCGGGGCGAGCCGTGCACACCGTACGACGGACCGATGAGGACCTGCGAGCGAATATTCGGCCGACGTCGCGGCGGGATGCTCCGTAGGCTGAGGGCATGTTCCTGGAGAACCTCGGCATCGATGCCGACGACCCGATCCGCCGCGGCCGTTTCTGGGAGGCGGCGCTGGGCACCACCGCGCTGACGGTGGAGCCCGACATCTACGAGACGCGCCTGGACCTCGATGGCGACGCCTACCTCGACCTGTGCTTCGCCCGGGTGCCCGAGCATCCCACCTCACCGCTGCGCCTCCACCTCGACCTGCGCGGAGGGGAGCGGCAGCTCGAGGTGGCCGAGCGCCTGCGTGGCCTCGGGGCGCGCGATCTCGACATCGGCCAGGGGGAGGTGCCCTGGATCGTGCTCGGCGACGTCGAGGGAGCGGCGCTGTGCGTGATGGAGGAGCGGGAGGAGTACACCGACACCGGCCCGCTCGCCGCCCTGCCGCTGGACGTCGCCGATCCGCAGCGCGAGGGGGACTTCTGGGCGTGGCTGACAGGCTGGGTCGAGACGTCCGGCCAGGCGCCGCGCACCCTGCGGCACCCCTCCCGGCGCGGCCCGCTGCTGTCGCTGTACCCGGAGCCCGAGCCGAAGCGCCCCGGCGCCAAGAACCCCATCCACCTGGACATCCGCCTCGAGGCCGGGGACGACGTCGAGGCGATCACCGCCGAGATCGCCGAGCGCGGCGGCCGGGAGCTGCACCCCGGCTGGGGCGAGCTCCCCTGGCGCATCTACCAGGACCCCTCCGGCAACGAGTTCTGCCTGCTGCCGGCCCCAGGAGCCGCTTCGTGACCGGCGCGCGCCGGACCGCGGCATTCCTGTCCGTGCTGCTCGGCGGGGCCGGCGCCCTGCACCTGGCGCGACCCGCACCCTTCGACAGCATCGTCCCGCGGGCGCTGCCCGGATCGGCCCGGGGGTACACCTGCGCCTCCGGGGTGGCGGAGCTCGGCGTGGCCGGGCTGCTCGCGATCGGGCGCACCCGAGGCCGGGGCGGTCTCGCCGCCACGGCCCTGTTCGTCGCGGTGTTCCCCGCGAACGTGCAGATGGCCTACGACTGGCGGCACGCCTCCCCGCGCAAACGGGCGCTCGCGCTGGGGCGTCTGCCGCTGCAGGGCGTGCTGATAGCCCAGGCTCTGCACGTGGCCCGCGCGTCCAAGGGCACCCCGGCAGCCTCCTGACCGACCCCGGACGAGGCGGTGGTGATGCCGTCGCCCGTCGCCCGCGCCCACGTCGCGGACACCGCGTTGGTGAAAGCTTCTACATGCTCTACGGTGGGCGACCGTCCGTCCGGTCCGAAGGAGCACCAGTGATCACCAGACGTTCCCTGCTCGGCGCCGCCGGGCTGGCGGGGACAGCCCTCGCCAGCGGCTGTGCCGGCACCCCGGAGGTCGACCGCACGCTCGGTCGGCCGGCAGGTCGCGGCGACTCAGGCGCGATCACGTTCCAGATCTGGGACAAGGCCCAGGAGCCGGCGATGCAGCAGATCATCGACGCCTTCCACGAGCACTACCCGAACATCTCGGTCACCATGAGCTCCGCGGCCTTCGCGAGCTACTTCGAGCGGCTGCGGATCCAGGCGACCGGCGGTGACCTGCCGGACGTGTTCTGGATCAACGGGCCGAACTTCGAGCTGTACGCCTCCTACGGCATGCTCCAGGACCTCAGCGAACTCGAAGGCTTCGACCCGGCGAACTATCCGTCGAACCTCACCGAGCTCTACACCCATCAGGGAGCGCCCTACGCGGTCCCGAAGGACTTCGACACGATCGCCCTGTGGTACAACCGAGATCTGCTGCACCGCGCCGGGATCGATGAGCCGACCGACAGCTGGAGCTGGCAGGAGTATCGCGACGCCTCCGAGGCGGTGTCGCGGGCCCTCGGCGATGAGCAGATCTGGGGCAACCCGGGCGGCGTCGCGAACCAGGCCTACATCTACCCGCTGATCATGCAGGCCGGAGGGTTCATCGTCGATGAGGACATGACCGTCTCCGGCTACGACAGCCCGGAAGCGATCGACGCGTTCTCCTTCCTCGACGGCATGATCCGCGACGGGATCGCCCCGGGCGTCCGCTACACGGCGGAGAACTCGCCGAAGGACCTCTTCAACAGCGGTCGCGCCGCCCTGTACCAATCCGGGAACTGGGAGGCCGCGCTCCTGCAGAATTCGCCGGTGCGCGAGCATCTCGGCGTGGCGCCGCTGATCCACGGACCGGAAGAAGCCAACGTCATCCACGGCATCGGGTACGCGATGTCCGCCCGCAGTCCTGACAAGCCGGCCGCCTCGGCGTTCCTCTCCTTCCTCGGCTCCGAGGAGGCCAACCGCATCCAGGGTGCGGCCGGTGCCGCCAACCCTGCCTTCGTCGGCACCAACGACACCTACATCGAGGCGCTGCCGGAGTTCTCCCTCGACGTCTTCGTCGACGCGGCGGAGACCGCGAGGACGTACCCGGCCTCGCAGAACACCTCCGCGTGGTTGCAGCTGGAGGAGCTGCTGTTCCCCAAGATCCTCAGCGGGGACGGGCAGCTCGAGAAGCACGCCCACGAGCTCGCCACGAGGATGAACGGAGTGCTCGCCGATGAGTCATGACACGGCACCCCCGATCCGCCGCCGACGGCGCGGGCGCGATGGCTACTGGCCGCTGGTCTTCCTCGCCCCGCTCATGATCGGCGTGGTGGCCTTCTACTTCTGGCCGATCCTGGCGACCGTGCTGAACTCCTTCGCGAGCTTCGACCCGTTCGGTGGTCGTACCTTCGCCGGCCTGGAGAACTACCGGACGCTGCTGAGCGATTCCTTCATCCCCCGGGCGGTCCTCAACACCGCCGTGTACACCGCGATCGTGCTGCTGGGCATCCCGATCGCCGTGGGGGTCGCCTCCCTGTTGACCCAGAAGGGACTGCGGTTCTCCCGCTTCTACCAGGTGCTGTTCTTCCTGCCGGCGGTCTCGATGCCGGTGGCCGTCGCCCTGGTGTGGCGGATGATCTTCAATCAGGAGTTCGGCGTCGTCAACTGGGCGCTGTCCCTGATCGGCATCGAGGGGCCCTACTGGGTCACGGCCCCGTGGTGGGCGCTGCTCGCCGTGTCCGTCGTCGGGCTGTGGGCGAGCCTGCCGCTGGCGGTGATCATCCTGTCGGCCGGGCTGCAGGGCATCCCCGGTGAGCTCTACGAGGCGGCTCAGCTGGACGGCGCCGGCACCCTGCGGCAGTTCCGGTCGGTGACGGTGCCGCTGCTGACTCCCAGCATCTTCTTCCTGATGGTCATCACCGCGATCAACGGATTCCAGCTGTTCGATCTGCTGTTCGCGATGATGGGTCAGTCCAACCCGGCGATGGCCGACACCCAGTCGCTGGTCTACCTGTTCTATTCGGAGGCGTTCCGACAGCACGAGCAGGGGTATGCCTCGGTGATCGCACTGCTGATCCTGGCGATCATCGGGGTGTTCACGCTGCTGCAGTTCCGGGTGCAGAAGAGGTGGGTCCACTATGACTGAGCCGCGCAGGAATCGTCCCCGCTACGCGACCCATGCGGCCCTGCTGATCGGTGGGGCGGTGATGGTCTTCCCCTTCGCGTGGCAGCTGATCATGTCACTGTCCACGCACGCCGAAGTCACCTCGGTGCCGCCCACCTGGGTCCCCGAGAAGCTGCAATGGCAGAACTATCCGGCGGTCTTCGAGCAGATCCCGTTCCTCAGCCAGTTCGTCACCACGGCGGCGGTCACCATCGCCCGCGTCGTCGGCCAGCTGCTGCTGTGCGCGATGGCCGGGTACGCCTTCGCCCGGATGGAGTTCCGCGGCAAGACCATCCTGTTCGGCCTGGTGCTGTCGATCCTCATGGTGCCCTACCAGATCTACCTCATCCCGCAGTACGAGATCATCCAGCAGCTGGGCTGGCTGAACACGGTGGCCGGCATCGCCGCCCCGGGCATCTTCAGCGCCTTCGGCACCTTCCTCATGCGCCAGCATTTCCTGGGGATGCCGCGTTCGCTCGAGGAGGCGGCTCGCCTGGACGGAGCGAACCCGTGGCAGACCTTCTGGCGGATCATGTTCCCGTTGAGCGGGCCTTCGCTCAGCGCCGTCGCGATCCTCACGGCCCTGGCCTCGTGGAATGACCTGATGTGGCCCCTGATCGTGGCGACCTATGACGACCGCACCACCCTCGCGGTGGGGTTGTCGACCATGCAGGGGCAGTTCACCACCGACTACCCGGTGATGATGGCCGCCAGCTTCATGGCCATGCTGCCGCTGATGATCCTGTTCATCGTGCTGCAGCGCCGGGTCGTCGAGGGCCTGGCGCACTCCGGGATGAAGGGGTGAGGCCGAGGCCGTGGTCCCGGGCACGTAGTCCGGAGTGGACGGCAGAGCTCAGGGAAGCCGCCCCGCGACCACCGTCGCCAGCACCGTGGTCTCCCGCAGCTGCTCCGCGGCCTCCCGGGCGGCGGCCTCGACCATCAGGGAGTCGGCCCCGAGCGGCACCTCGGTGAAAGGGTCCTCCTCCAGCAGCACGACATCACCGCGCCCGCCGACCTCGAGGGACGTGATCCCGTCGGTCGAGGCGGCGAGGGCCTCGAGCGGCTGCAGCTGCTGCTCGCGGTGCCAGCCGGGACGCTCATCGGCGCTGCGGTGCACCGCGGCGGCCATCGCCAGCCACGGATCCAGCGGGGCGACCGGGGCGTCGGACCCCAGGACCAGCGGCACCCCCGCGGTGAGCAGGTCCCGCAGCCGGAACGCCCGGGAGCCGTGGCCCGGCCAGACGCTCTCGGTCACGTCGCGGTCATCGAGCAGGTGCGCGGGCTGGACCGAGGCGGTCACGCCGAGGCGCGCCATATGGACCACGTCGTCGTCGGTGAGCATCTGGGCGTGCTCGATCCGCGCCGCGATCCCGACCTGCCCGATCGCGGTGAGGGCGAGCCGCGCCGCGGCATCGCCGATCGCGTGGACGGCCGCGGTGAGTCCCTGGCTCCGTGCCTGCGACAGGGTGGCGGTGAGCTCCTCCGCGCCATAGCTGAGCACGCCCCGACCGGCGTAGCCGTGCCCGTCGGTGTACGTCTCGCGGGTGTAGGCCGAGTGCGAGCCGAGCGCTCCGTCGACGATCACCTTCAGCGGCCCCATGGTCACCAGGCCGGTCGCGTCCAGGACGGCGCCCGTCGGCCGCGGAGCCCCGTCGAGCTCGGCGGGATAGACCGCGGTGCGGACCCGCATCCGCGCCCCGCGCGAGCGCCAGACCTCCCAGGGCCGGCCCCACTCCATGTCCACGAGCCCGACCACCCCGCGCTGGAGCGCCTGGCGCTGCATCATCGCCGCCCCGGTCGCGACGGCATCGCCCACTCCGGGCAGCTCGGTCAGCCGCGGGGCGAGGTCGAACCATTCGTCCTCGGCGACGATCCCGTCGCGCGGCGGCAGCCCCAGCTGCTCCAGTGCGGCGGTGTTCAGCCAGGCGTGATGGGCGTCGCCCCCGATGAGCACCGTGGGAACGGGACCGGTGGCCTCGTCGAGTGCCGGGACCGTCGGCGGCACCGCGAAGTCCACCAGGCGGTGGCCGAAACCGATCAGCGCCTGCCGCGGGTCGGTGCGCGCGTCCCGGCGCACGGCGAGCTCACCGCGCACCAGCTCCAGGATCACCCCGACGCTGCCCGCCCCACCGGTGTCCAGGCGTGCGTGCGCCTGGGCGAGCTGGCCGGTGTGGACGTGCTGGTCCCACAGCCCCGGCAGGGCGAGCGCCCCACCGCCGTCGAGGACCTCCTCGCCGTCGGCCCGGGCCAGATCCGGGGCGATCTCGACGATCACCCCGTCGCGGAGCCGCAGGTCCACGGGGCGCTGGGGGGACCCGCCGGCGGCGGCATCGAGGGGCCGCACCTGTCTGATCAGCACCGATCCAGAGTAACCGCGGGGGCGCCCTCATGACGCCTCATGACGACTGTCATGGGTGGGAGATGATCGCCGGCCCTGGGACCGACGGGCCCGGCGCGACAGGCTCGGAGCCATGAACACGACGACAGCCTCCGCCCCCACTCCGGTCACCGGCGAGGCGCGCCCCACCGCCGCGATCCGACTGGGCGCCGTCACCCGCAGCTACGGACAGATCCGCGCCCTGGACGGTCTCGATCTCGAGGTCGGCCCCGGCGAGATCGTCGCGCTGCTCGGACCCAACGGCGCCGGCAAGTCCACCGCCATGGAGATGATGGTCGGACTCACCCGGCCGGATGCCGGCGAGGTGGCGATCCTCGGCACCGACCCGGTCACCGCCACCCGCACCGGACTGATCGGCACCATGCTCCAGGGCGGGGCGCTGCTGCCCGACCAGACCGTGCGCTCCATGCTGCGGATGCTCCACGCGCTGCAGGCCCACCCGATGCCGCTCGCCGCGGCCGCGGAGCAGGCGGACATCACCGAGCTGCTCTCCCGTCGGATCGGCGCCCTCTCCGGCGGCCAGGCGCAGCGGGTCCGCTTCGCGATCGCCCTGCTCGGCGACCCGCAGGTGCTGCTGCTGGACGAACCGACCGTCGGCATGGACATCGGCGCCCGCCGCGCCTTCTGGGACCAGATGCGCTCCGTCGCCGCCACCGGCCGCACCATCGTCTTCGCCACCCACCACCTCGACGAGGCCGAGCGGGAGGCCGCCCGCGTGGTCGTGCTCGACCGCGGTCGCGTGGTCGCCGACGGCACCGGGCCGGAGATCGCCGCGGTGGTCGGCGGGCGCGTGATCACCCTGCGCGGCGCCGACGCCGCCCGGATCGCGCAGCTGCCCGGCGTCGAGGATGCCGGGCCCGACGAGACCGACCCCCAGCGGGTCCGGGCCGTGTGCTCCGACTCCGATGCGGCGCTGACCGCCCTGTTCACCTCTGAGCTGGCCTCCGCGGTCCACGAGGTGCTGGTCTCCGCCCCGGGCCTCGAGGAGGCCTTCCTGCGCATCACCGACCACACCGACCACACCGGCACCGACGACACCGACGACACCGACGACACAGATGACACGGAAGGAACCGACCGATGAGCCGCGCCGCAGCCTCCGCCCCGACCCCCGTCACCGCCGCCCGCAGGAGCGATCTCATGTCCGCTCCGGCCGAGAACACCCTCCTCACCTCCGCCACCCCCGCCGCCCGCAGCACGGCGGCCACGTCGGACGCCTCGCGCATCGTGCGCTACGCGGGCCACACCACCCGCATGACGGTCACCAACGTGATGTTCATGGTGTTCACCATCGCCATGCCGGTGGGCATGTACCTGCTGTTCTCCATGATGTTCGGTGACCAGTCCGGGGGGCAGGTCCGCGGCATGATCATGGTCAACATGGCCGCCTACGGCGGACTCGGCGCCGCGGTCACCGCCGGCACCCAGATCCAGGAGGATCAGCGCAACGGCTTCCTGCGCCAGCTGATCGTGGCCGGGCTGTCCCCGCGCTCCTTCCTGGCCGGCTCCGTCATGGCCGCGAGCGCCGTGATCATCCCGGCCCTGGTCGCGGTGGGCATCGTCGGCCTGGCCACCGGCGTCGAGGCGAGCCCGGGGGCATTCCTGGCCACCCTGGCCGTGCTGTGGGTCGGACTGCTGCCCACGATCCTGATCGGCATCGTGCTCGGCATGGTGCTCAAAGGCGGTGCGGCGATGGCCGGCGGCGTGATCACCATGATGGCGATGGCCATCTTCGGCGGGCTGTGGATGCCGCTGGAGATGTTCCCGAGCTGGATGCAGACCGTCGGCCACGCGATCCCGACCTACTGGATCTCGTCCCTGGGCGAATGGGCCCTGTACGGCGGTCCGCTGTCGGTGACCGGGCTGCTCGTAATCGGCGCCTGGACCCTCGCCCTCGCCCTGATCTGCACGGTGAGCATGTCCCGCGCCGTGGGCCTGACCCGGCGCTGACGAGGCGCTGGCACAATGACGCTCATGCGAACCGACGAGGCGCCGGCCTGGGGGGCCTGGGCACGCGGCGGCGAGGAGGCCCCCGTGGCCCGGCCCCTCACCCCGCGGGCGATCCACCGGGCCGCCGTCGAGTCGGGAGGCCTGCCCTTCGCCCTCCCCCCGGTCATCTTCATCGCGATCCCGATCGTCTTCGCCTGGATCGGCACCCCCGGCCCCGGCGCCGCTCTCGTGACCGTGATGATGCTGGTCTACGGGCTGCTGTTCGTCTACTGCACCGGCATCGCCCTCTACCCGCATCCGGTGCGCCTGGCCTGGTTCGGCGTCTGCACCGCCCTGCTCCTGGCCCTGATCCCGATCCTCGGTCAGAACGTGCTGTACATGGTGATGTTCCAGGCCATGACGCACGTGCTGCTGCTGCCGTGGCGATGGGCCGGCCCCACCATGATCGCCATGAGCCTGATGGTGTTCGTCATCGCGCTCGTGCTCGGGATCTACGTCGCGGCAGGGCTGGCCGGGATGGGCATGCTGATGAGCTGGGGCTTCGGCTACGGCATCCGCCAGCAGGTGCTGCAGGAGGAGCTGGACGCCGCCGAGGAGCGCAATGCCGTGCTCGCCGTCGCCGCCGAGCGCGAACGCATCGGCCGTGACCTCCATGACCTGGTCGGCCACTCGCTGACCTCGCTGACCATCTCCGCCCAGCTCGCCCGGCGTCTGCTGGAGACCGATCCGGACGCGGCCCGCGAGCAGCTCGAGCACATCGAGGCGACGGTCCGCCAGGCGCTCTCGGACGTCCGTGCGACCGCCAGCGGCATGCAGCACGTGCGCGCCGCCACCGAGATCGCCTCGGCCCGCACCGTGCTGGCGACCGTGGGCATCCAGGCCGAGGTCCCCACCGCGCTGCCGCCGCTGCCCGACGACCGTGCCGAGCTGTTCGGCTACGTCATCCGTGAGGGCGTCACGAACATGGTGCGCCACTCGCGCGCCACCCGCGCCACGATCACCGTCGACGAGGAGTCCGTGACCGTCGCCGACGACGGGGACGGCATCCCTGCGGACACCGCCCGATCGGGCCTCACAGGGCTCGAGGCGCGGGTCGCCATCGCCGGTGGTCACCTGGAGATCGCCTCGGATGACCACGGGACCCGACTGACCGCGACGATGGGGGAGAAGGCATGATCCGACTCGTGGTCGCCGACGACCAGTCCATCCTGCGCTCTGGCCTGGTGGCCCTGCTGCGCCTCGAGTCCGACCTCGAGGTGGTGGGCGAAGCGGCCGACGGGGCGAGCACGCTCGCCACCGTCGCCGAGCACCGCCCCGACGTCCTCCTGCTGGACGTGCAGATGCCCGCCGGGACCGCCGCCGACGGCGGCGTCGGGCCGGAGGACGGCATCGCCGTCGCCCAGTCCCTGCAGGAGGCGGGCGCCGACGGTCCCCGCATCATCGTGCTGACCACCTTCGGCCGCGCCGGGTACCTGCGCCGCACCATGGAGGCCGGCGCCCAGGGGTTCATGGTCAAGGACACTCCCGTCGAGCGCCTCGTCGATGCGATCCGCCGCGTCCACCAGGGCCTGCGCGTCGTGGACCCTGAGCTGGCCGCCCAGTCCCTGGCCGTCGGCCCCAGTCCGCTGACCGCCCAGGAGACCGCGGTGCTGCAGAGCGCCGCGACCGGCAACGCCACCGCGCAGATCGCCGCCGCGCTGTTCCTCAGCGTGGGCACCGTGCGCAACCACGTCTCGGCCGCGATCGGGAAGCTGGGGGTGGCCAACCGCGCCGAAGCGGTGAGGACCGCCTCCGACAACGGGTGGATCTGACGGCTGGATCCGACGGCCGGATCTGAATGGGCGTGCACGTTCCCAGAGCGGCCGCGTAGCCTGCCGGGGTGCATACGATCGAATCCCTGCTGGGCCTGCTGATCCAGGTCAGTGTCCCGGTCTTCGCGATCGCGTCGATGCTCTCCATGGGCCTGCGCACCCCGCTGCGCGCCTTCCGCAACCAGCTGCGCGACCGCCGCACCGTGTTCTCCGTGCTGGGGGCCAACTTCGTGGTGGTGCCCGCCGTCGGCACCCTGATCATCTGGATCCTGAACGGCCTGCTCCCGTACCAGACGGGGGAGGGCTTCATCATCGCCCTGTGCGCGGCCGGTGCCCCGTTCGTGCTGCAGCTGGGGGCGATGGCCCGCATCCCCTACGGCGAGACCGCCGGTCCGATGGCGGTGCTGCTGCTGGGGTCGATCGTGTTCATGCCGCTGGTGGTGCCCTTCGTGCTCCAGGACGTCGAGGTCGACGGCTGGGCCGTGGCCCGCCTGCTGCTGGGCACGATGCTCTCGCCGATGATCGCCGGCATCGTCATCGCGGCCGTGTGGCCGAAGCGGTCGGACCAGTTCGCGCGCGTCGCCGGCAGCGTCGCCGCCGTCTCCGCGGTGCTCATGTTCCTCTCCGGCTTCGGCTCCAACACGGGGCTCGTGCTGAGCCTCGTGCTCTCCCCGGCGATCCTGGTCGCCGTCGGCCTGGTGGCGATCGCCTTCGTCGCGGGCCGGATCTCCGGCGACCTCGCCGGGGACACCCTCACCGTCGACGACGGGCCCGCGATCCTCACCAGCCAGCGCAACATCGCCGCGGCCCTGCTGGTGGCGCGCACCGGGTCCGGCGACGGCTCGATCGTGGTGGCGATCCTGCTGCTGAGCGCCGTCGGCTTCGTGATGCTCGTGCCCTACGCCCTGGCCTCCGGGGTGATCCGCCGCCGCCGGGCGGGGGAGCGGGCCACCCTCGGCGTGCTGCTGGGCGTGGTGGGCCCGAAGTCCGACTGATCGCGCTCCTCGCGCGTCGATTCGCCCAAGGGCTCCACCCCTTTCGCTGTGGGCGTCACCCCGGGAGCCCTCGACCTCTGGTCGCCCCCGGTCGCATCGCCTAGGGTCGTGCGACGTGTCGTCCCTGCTGCGCATCGTCCGCTTCACCCGGTCCCTGGCCCCGCTGTACACCGCTGTCATCGCGTGCTCGGTGCTCACCGCCGCGGCGGGACTGGCCGTCCCCTTCCTGATCGGCTACGCGACCGACACGGTCTCCGGCGCCGTCACCGAGGGGGACGACGTCTCCACCGCGGTGCGCACCGTCGTGCTGATCGCCGCCGCGGTGCTCCTCGCCGAGCTGATCACCACGGTGGTCTCCAACGTCGGCGGCTGGTTCGGCGACGTCATGAGCAACCGGATGCGCACGATCCTCTCGGTGCGCTACTACGACAAGCTGCTCCACCTGCCCCAGCGCTGGTTCGACGGCGAGATCACCGGCACCATCGTCGCCCGGCTGAACCGGTCGATCACCGAGGTCACGAACTTCGTGAAGATGATGTCGAACTCCTTCGCCTCGATGCTCATCACCACGTTCGCGGTGCTCGTCATCAGCGCCTGGTACGCCTGGCCGCTGACGGCGCTGCTGCTGGTCGTCTTCCCCGTCTACGTCTGGCTGACCTCCCTGACCTCGGTGAAGTGGCAGCGGCTGGAGGCGGAGAAGAACGAGCAGGTGGATATCGCCTCGGGACGGTTCGCCGAGGTCGTCGGGCAGATCCGCGTGGTGAAGTCCTTCGTGCGCGAGCGCGGGGAGCTCTCGGACTTCGCCCGCCGCTTCGGCTCCACCGATGACACGACCCGAGAGCAGTCCGCGCACTGGCACCGCATGGACGTGATCCGTCGTGCCTTCCTGAACCTCGTCTTCTTCGGCATCTACGTGATCATCTTCGTGCGCACGGTCCAGGGACAGTTCTCCCTCGGCGAGATGGTGCTGCTGATCCAGCTGATGAGCATGGCCAAGGCCCCCGTGGAGTCGATGAGCTTCGTGATCGACTCCGCCCAGCGGGCGCTGGCCGGCTCGCGCGACTACTTCCGGGTGATGGAGACGGAGGTGGACCCGCGCACCGCCGCGCTGATGGCGGCCCATCCGACCGACGGCGCGACGACCGACGGCGAGGCGATCGATGCCCCGGTCGAGCCGGTGCCCGGCGCCCCCGTGATCTCCTTCCGCGAGGTCGACTTCGCCTACGAGGCGGACGAGGACGTGCTGCACGGGATCGACTTCCGCGTCGATCGCGGCGAGAAGGTCGCCCTGGTCGGCGAGTCCGGCGGCGGGAAGTCCACCATCGTGAACCTGCTGCTGGGCCTGTACGAACCGCGGCAGGGGAGCATCGAGGTGGTGGGGCGACCCAGCGCGGACCTGCCCCTGGACCAGCTGCGCTCGCGGATCGGCGTCGTCTTCCAGGACGCCTCGCTGTTCTCCGGCACGATCCGGGAGAACATCGCCTACGGTCGCCCCGAGGCGAGTGACGAGGACGTGGTCCTGGCCGCGCGCGGTGCCAATGCCGAAGCCTTCGTCCAGCGCTTCCCGGACGGCTACGAGCAGGTGATCGGCGAACGCGGCCTGAAGCTCTCGGGCGGCCAGCGCCAGCGCATCGCGGTGGCCCGCGCGATCCTCAAGGACGCCCCGGTGCTGGTGCTCGACGAGGCCACCTCCGCGCTGGACACCAAGGCCGAGATCCAGGTGCAGAAGGGGCTGGACGAGCTGATGACCGGGCGCACCTCGCTGATCATCGCCCATCGCCTCTCGACGATCGCCGAAGTGGACCGCATCATCACCTTGCGCGACGGGAACATCGACGAGATCGGCAGCCCCGCCGAGCTCGCCACCAGCGGCGGCATCTACGCCCAGCTGCTGGCCCTGCAGAGCTCCGGCGACACCCGGCGCCTGGCGAAGTACGACATCACGGGCTGAGGCCGGACCGTGCACGGCCGCGGCAGGATGGAACCATGAGCACCTTCCACCGCGTCGCGGACGCGTACTGCCGATCCTTCGCGACGCTCTGCGCCGGCACCATCCCGGCCCTGCTGGAGGCGACCGCGCCGGCCACGGACCACCTCGACGTCGGCTGCGGCACGGGCGATCTCGCGCTCGCCGCCGCGCGGGAGGGCCGGCGGGTCCTCGGCGTGGACCCGGACCCGGACATGGTGTCCCTCGCCGGCCGGGCCGCATCGTCGGCCGGGGCGGACATCGACCTTCTCGGAGCCGGGGCGCCGACGCTCCCGCTCGCCGACTCCTCCGCCGCGACCGTCACCGCGAACTTCGTCGTCAACCATGTGCCCGATCCGCGCGCCACGGTGCAGGACCTGGCGCGGGTCGCCGCGCCGTCGGCCCCGATCGCGATGACCATCTGGCCCGCCGCCCCCGGGCCTCACCTGGCGGCCTACGCACAGGCCGCGACCGCGGCGGGTGCCGTCGCGGTGCCGAGCACGCGCCTGCCGGAGCACCTCGATCTCCCACGCTCCGCCGACGGCCTGGTAACTATGGCGGAGGAGGTCGGGCTGCGGGTGCTACGGTCCGAGGAGATCTCGTGGACCTGGAGGATCGCGGCCGATGACCTGATGGCCGGGATCGCGGGCGGCGTCGCCACCCCGGGGCGGATCCATGGAGCGCAGACCCCGGCGGTGCGCGCCGACATCGAGGCCCGGGTGCGCGCGCTGTGGAGCGAGTACAGGACGGACGACGGACTGCTCGCCTTCCCGGTCACCGCCGCCCTGGTGGTCGCCGCCCGTCCCTGATCAGCTGCGGCAGGATCCGCACCAGCAGCACCATGCCCAGCAGCTCGACGAGGGTCTGGGTGACCACCGCCGCCGGCGCCACGGGGATCGGCAGAGCGAGGGCCAGCGGCAGCACCACCAGGGAGTTGCGGGTCGCGCCGGAGAAGGTCAGCGCCCGCGCCGACGGCACGTCCAGACGGGCGAGGCGGCTGATCACGATCCCGGCGGCCGTGGCGAGCACCAGGAACGCGACGTAGACGGGCACCAGCGCAAGCAGGGTCGTCCCCATCCCCAGCACGCGCGGCGTCTGGGAGCTGACCACCGTGAGCAGCGTCAGCATCATCAGGGGGATCATCGCCGCCGAGAGGTCCCAGCGCGGGGCGAGGCGCTGGATCAGCGCCGCGGCCAGCAGCGGCAGCAGGATGAGCAGGATCAGGGCCCGCAGGAAGGGGGCAGGGGTGAACAGCCCGGTCGTCGCGTCGCCGGCGAGCAGCGGCACCAGCACCGGCAGGGCGAGCATCTGGACGAGCATGAGCAGCGGAGTCGCGGCCAGCAGCTGCTCCTTCGCCCCGCCTGCGACGGCCGTGAACACGATGACGTAGTCCACGCAGGGGGCGAGCAGCACCAGCAGTGCGGGCACCAGCAGCTCGGGGGTTCCCGCCAGCGGGCGGGTGATCGCCAGCACCAGCAGCGGCACTGCCACGAAGTTCACCGCCAGCAGCGTGAGCAGGAAGCGTCGGTCCTGCGCGGCGCCACCCAGCTCGCGCAGCGGCACCCCGTGGAAGGTGACCAGCAGCAGGGCCGCGATCACGGGCTCGACGGCGACCTCGAGCGGCTGCGAGACACCGGGCAGCAGCGCTCCGAGCCCGATCCCCGCCCCGATCGCGAGCAGATAGATCGGCACCTGGTGCTCCTCGAGCACGCCGCGGACCGATTGCTGCGCCATGTCGGGAACCGTACTGCGCGGATCCAGGGGATGTTCGGGGCGCGCGGGATAGCATGGCCGGGTCCACACGCTTCGGGGGAGACGAAGGAGATCACATGGGATTCATCCAGGCATTCAAAGGAGCTGTCGGCGGGATGCTCGCCGATCAGTGGAAGGACTTCCTGACCGTCCCGAACGGGCTCCCGCAGACGGCGGCACTGTTCCCGGCGGTCCCGCAGGGCACCAACGCCGGGCGCGGATCCAACACCCGCGGCTCCGAGAACATCATCTCCAACGGCTCGAAGATCCTGGTTCCCCAGGGGTACGGCCTGGTCACCGTGGTCGATGGTCGGGCGACGGGCCTGATCACCGAGGCCGGCGGCTACGAGTTCAACGACTCCTCGCCGGATGCGCGCTCCGTCTTCGCCGGGGACGAGATGCTCGCCTCGACGGTGGGGACCTCGTGGGAGCGCTTCAAGTTCGGCGGCCGCCCCTCCTCGCAGCAGCTCGCCTTCTACGTGAGCCTGAAGGAGATCCCGGGCAACAAGTTCGGCACCCAGTCGGAGATCTACTGGGACGACGCCTATCTCAACGCGCAGGTGGGTGCGGTCTGCCGCGGCTCGTACACGCTGCGGATCATCGACCCGCTGCTGTTCGTGCACAACTTCGTGCCGGCCACCTTCATCTCCGCGAACGCCCCGGTCTTCGACTTCTCCGACGTCGACAACGCCGCCGGGTCCCAGCTGTTCCGCGAGGTCGTCGGCTCGCTCGCCGCGGCCTTCTCGCGCTACACGAACGATCCCGACAAGGGCAACCGCATCTCCCGCATCCAGGGCGACTCGGTCGGCTTCGCACAGTCGCTCTCGGCCGCCGTCGAGGAGGGCTACCGCTGGTCCAGCGATCGCGGTCTCGCGATCGTGAAGACCGCCATCGTCTCGATCGAGTACGACCAGCGCACCCGCGAGCTGCTGGCCGACGTGCAGAAGGCCGACGCGCTCTCCGGCGCCCGCTCGCAGTCCTTCATGAATCAGGCCGCCGCTCGCGGTGTGGAGTCCGCCGGGGAGACCGGCGGCGGTGCGGGCCTGGCCATGTTCGGGGCGGGCATGGGTGCTGCCGGCGGCATGGTCAATCCCGCCCAGCCGTGGTCCCCGCCGGGTCAGCAGGGCCAGCCGCAGCAGCAGGCGGCCCCGCAGCAGCAGGGTCAGCCCCAGCAGCAGGGCCAGCCGCAGCAGCAGGCCGCCCCCGCCCAGGACGATCCGGTGGCCAAGCTCGCCCAGTACAAGGAGATGCTGGAGAAGGGCCTGATCACCGACGAGGACTACGAGGCGGCGAAGAAGGCCGCGCTCGGCCTCTGATCAGACATGTCCCAGCCTCCCGAGGACGCGCCATGGGCGCGGCCGCCCGACCCCGACCGAGCGCCGCAGGGCGATCAGCCGGCACAGTCCGGCCCGTCGGCCGCCTCTGACGACGGGCGCTTCGCCGCGCCCGGCGGTGGGAGCGCCGCCCCCGGTTCCCTGCCCGAGTGGCCGGGCGCCCAGGGCGGGGCCGGGCAGGGCAGGCCCCCGCAGCAGGCCGCGGGTCAGCAGCCGCAGATGCTCGGCGACGAGTCCGTCGACGGGGCGGCGCAGGCCGCGCAGAAGCACTCCAGCGAACGCATCATCGACACCAGCTCGGGCAAGGCCGACGGGCTGAGCAAGTGCCCGCGGTGCGGCAGCACGGACATCCAGTACTCGCTCACCCAGAAGGCTCTGGTGTGCGCCTACTGCCGCCACGCGTGGAACGAGGAGAACGCGGAGGAGGCCTTCGGGCTCGATTCCTCGATCGCGGATCTGCGCGGCGCCACCATGGCCTCCGGCACGGCCGATGTCCGCGAGGACCTCACGGTGATGACCCTGAAGTGCCAGGGCTGCGGTGCGGAGATCGTGATCAACGTGGACCAGGAGCTGCAGGCCCGCTGCCACTGGTGCCGCCAGACCCTGTCGGTGAACTCCCAGATCCCCAACGGCGCGGTGCCGGATGCGGTGCTGCCCTTCCAGCTCACCCGCGAGGAGGCCGTCGAGCGGATCGACGCCTTCGCCGGCAAGCGCAAGGCCTTCGCCCAGGGACGCTTCAAGCAGGAGTTCGTGCCCGACAACGTGATGGGCGTGTACATCCCGTACCTGGTGGTCGACGGCAACATGCATGCCGTCCTCGCCGGCCGCGGCGAGCTGACCACCCGGCAGTACACGGTGCGCACCGGCAGCGGGGACAACGCCCGGTCGGAGACCTTCTACGACGCGGACGTCTTCTCGGTCCAGCGGGCCTTCGATCTGCTGGTCGACGACCTCACGGTCGAGTCCGCGCAGCGCTTCGACATCCACGACAGCACGCAGGCGACCAACAACATCCTCGGCGCTGTGCGGCCCTACGACGTCGAGAACGCCGTCGCGTACAACTCCAACTACCTCAAGAACTTCACCTCCGAGCGCCGTGACCTCAACATCCGCGACGTCGACGACGAGGTGGAGGACAAGTTCCTGGCGATCGCCCGCGCCAAGGCGCTGCCGACGATCAGCCAGTACGACCGCGGCGTGCGCTGGACGGAGGAGGGCGTGGCCGTGCACGGCACCCGCTGGGTCGCCGTGTACGTGCCGGTGTGGCTGTACAGCTACGCCGACTCCGCCCAGGGCGAGGGCTCGCTGGTCCACTACATCGCGGTCAACGCCCGTAACGGCAACACGATGGGCTCGGTGCCCGTCTCCCACCCCAAGATCTTCGCGGCGGCCTGCGCAGCGGGTTCGGTGGCCGCCGTGATCGGCGCCGTGGTCGGCTTCGGCTGGTTCCTGGCGGGATGATGAGGAGGCCGACGGTGATGATCCGGCGAGACGACGAACGGAGCGTGGACGATGTTCCCCCTGCTGGCTGAGCTGGCCGCTGACCCGGTCACCCCGATGCTGCTGGCCGACTCCGGCGACGGGGCCATCGGCATCGCGTTCCCCTTCATCGCCGGGCCGGCGGTGTTCGCGGCCGTCTACGGCGGCATCTACCGGTACTACCGCAATACCGACAAGCGCCACCATTTCGAGCGCGACACCGACGTCGCCGTCGGCAACCTCCGCAGCGGCGACCGCAAGGTCGGCAGCAACAACCGTCAGAAGTCGCGCACCATGGCCAGCGAGAACTCCACCGATCACCTCCAGCGGGTCCGTCGCATCTCGGTGGAGTGAGAGGTGGGCCCGGCCCCTGACCCTGGCCGCTTGCCCGCTCAGAGCTCCTGCGCGCTCATCCACTCCCACAGGCTCTGCCCGTCGTGGGCGGGATCGTTGCGGGCCGCGTAGATCCAGGAGAAGTGCCCGGGATACTGCACGTCTTCCCAGGTCACGGTCTCGTACAACGACATGATCGATCCCTCGATCAGCTCGTGGGCGTGGACCGTGTTGGCCTGCGGATCCACGGTGCCGTCGTCGGCCGAGGCGATCAGCCAGGTCGGGACGGCGATCTCCCGCAGCTCCGCATCGGAGATCAGCGGCCCGGGGGAGTCGTAGTACTCCTGGACCACCCCGCAGATCGGGACCGCGGAGGCGTAGACGCCCGGATTCTCCACCACCATCTTCAAGGTCATGTATCCGCCGTTGCTGCACCCGGTGACGTGGATCCGGTCGCGGTCGATCGGATGGTCGGCGGCGACCTCCTCGATGATCTCGTCGATCAGGGGCTCGAAGGCGGGGCCGTCGAGCATCCAGGCCGACGGGCACTGCGGGGCCACCACGTACGCGCCGCCGAAGAGCTCCTGGGCGGCCTCGGTGGCCACGCCGAGCGCGCCGCGGTTAGCCCGCAGCTGCGTCTCGTTGTCGTAGTAGGTCGTGCCGTCCGCGGTGAAGCCGCCCTCCCCGCCGCCGTGCAGCCACACCACCAGCGGGAGCTCGTCGGACCGTCCCCGCTGCGGCGGGCTGAACAGCCGGTAATTGGTCCCGGAGGCCGCGACGTGGGCGGTGAACGCGTCGACCTCGGGGTTCACGAGCTCACCCTGCGTGAACGAGGCGATGGTCCCGTGCACGCTGCTGCGAGTGGGCAGCGGGGCGTTCTGGGTGATCGTGTACTCGAGGTCGAGCTGCACGTTGCGCGAGGCGTCGCCCATCCAGTCCAGGGTGGTCGCGCCGTCGACGCCGTCGCCGTGCTCGAGGGCGAGGGTGATGCGGCCCCGGTGGTCCGCGTGCGCGGCGGTCACCGGACGATCGAGGTCGAAGGCGACCTTCCCGGTCAGCGGGTTGGTGCCGCGCGCATGCACGGTGAAGGTGGGGACGGGCAGCTCGCCGGTGGGCAGACCGCCCCGGCGGGAGGCATCGATCGTCACCGACACCACCTGCTCCCCGCCGTCGAGGACCTCGGCATCGAGGGTGAAGGTCGCCGAGCGCTCGGACGGGGGAGCCGCGAGGGCGGCAGGGACGAGGCCGACGGTCGCGGTGGCCGCGGCGCCGGCGGCGAAAAGGGTGCGGCGGGGGACGGGGTTGCTCATGGGAGCTCCTCGGTGGGGGCCAGGGGTGTCCCGCGTCACGTTACTCCCCGGTGTGCTCGGCCTCCTCCAGCAGGATCGT
Organism: Brachybacterium fresconis; assembly: GCF_017876515.1. NCBI lineage: Bacteria > Bacillati > Actinomycetota > Actinomycetes > Micrococcales > Dermabacteraceae > Brachybacterium > Brachybacterium fresconis. The sequence goes on from NZ_JAGIOC010000001.1 coordinate 3,750,694, forward strand.
GGAGAAGTCGTCGTCCCCGTGCCCGGCCGCGATCTCGGCGTCCAGCGAGGCCAGAGCTGCGCGCAGCGCGGGCAGATCCGTACCGGGACGGGGGCCGGCGTCGTCGGCGGACGCGTCGACCGTGTCGATCATCAGATAGGCGTCCTTGGCGATCGCGTCGGCCGTGAAGTCGCCGCCGTCGGTGCTGCGCTCGCCGCGCACGAACGGCCCCTTCATCCCGGCGATGAAGGCGAGGCCGGTGCCGCCGAGCATCCCGAGGGTCTCCTCGGCCGAGGCCCCGGCGGATTCGCCGAGCGCGAGCGCTTCGCGCAGTCCCTGCGCGCTGACCGCGAGGGCCAGATTCGCCAGCAGCTTGCCGGTGGCGGCCCGGCGGCCGGAGTCCACGCCGTGCAGACGCTCCGGATCGGCCCACGGGGCCACCAGGTCCAGCACCAGGGCGCGTCGAGCCTCGTCCGGGGTGCCGACGTACACGCCGAGCGCACCGGCGCGGGCCGGACCCAGCGAGCCGACCACCGGCACGCCGACGTAGGTGGGGACCGCGGCGGCGAACTCGTCGGCGTCGGCGGGGGAGACGGTGGTGGTGTCGACCCACGGGACGCCGCGGGGGATGATTCCGGGTGCGATCACGCTCTCGCGCACGGCCTCCGGGCCGAACAGCGAGGTGATGATCAGCTCGGCGCCGTCCACCGCCTGAGCCGGGCTGGAGGCGACCTTCGCGCCCGCCTCGGCGAGACGCGCAGTGCGCTCGCTCGTGCGGTTCCACACGGTCAGCTGGTGGTCGGGGATCAGGTGGAGGGCCAGTTCGGTGCCCATGCGGCCGGTGCCCAGGAACGCGATTCTCATATCCCCAGTCTCGCATCACCTCTGGGAACGTTCACAAAGGGCCGTGTCCCGTTTGTCGAGCGGTGGCTGAATCCTGCACAATGGAGACCATGCCCTCGATCTTCAGCCGCCGCCGCGCGCTCGCGGTCGCCGCCGCCGCAGGTCTCGGCCTGCCCGCCGCCGCCCACGCCGAGCCGAACCCGGCCTACCGGGGCGGACCGTTCGAGAACCTGCGCGTGGCCACGTTCAACGTGTCGCTGAACCGCCCCGAGGAGGGCGAGCTGCTGCGCGATCTCGAATCCGGTCAGGACGAGCAGGTCCGCGCGGTCGCCGAGGTCATCCAGATCAACAACCCCGACGTCATCCTGCTCAATGAGTTCGATCACGACGAGGACGGCGCCGGGATCGAGCTCTTCCGCCGCAACTACCTCGAGGTCGGCCAGAACGGGCGCACCCCCGTCTACTACCCCTACGCCTTCAGCGCCCCCGTCAACACCGGGGTGCCCAGCGAGCTCGACCTCGACGGCGACGGCACCGTCGGCGGCCCGGGCGACGCCTGGGGCTTCGGCGAGTTCCCCGGCCAGTACGGGATGGTCGTCTTCTCCCGCCACCCGATCCTCACCGAGCAGGTGCGCACCTTCCAGAAGCTGCGCTGGGCGGACATGCCCAGCAACCTGCTGCCCACAGAGTTCTACAGCGCCGAGGCCGCCGCCGCGCTGCGCCTGAGCTCGAAGTCGCACTGGGACGTCCCGGTGCAGATCGGCACCGCCACGCTGCACGTGCTCGCCGCCCACCCCACGCCGCCCAGCTTCGATGGGCCGGAGAAGCGAAATCAGCGCCGCAACAGCGACGAGATCCGCCTGTGGGCCGACTACCTCAGCCCCGGTCGCCGCTCGCAGTGGATCGTCGACGACGCCGGCACGCGGGGCGGGCTCGCCCCCAGCGAACCCTTCGTGGTCCTCGGCGACTACAACTCCGATCCCGTCGACGGCGACTCCTGGCCGGGAGCGATCGACCAGCTGCTGCACCATCCCCGCATCCGCGACACCAAGCCGACCAGCGCGGGTGCCGTCGAGGCCGCCGAGCTCCAGGGCGGGGCGAACGCCGAGCACACCGGAGAGGCCCGCTACGACACCGCGGACTTCGCGGACGACGCCCCCGGGAATCTGCGGGTGGACTACGTCCTGCCCGCCAAGGAGCTCCAGGTAGCGTCCTCCGCCGTCTACTGGCCCGAGCAGGGCACCCCGGGCGGCGAGCTGACCGGTGAGGACCCGTTCCCCACCTCGGACCACCGCCTGGTGCGTGCGGACCTGCAGATCACGCCCTGATCTGCCCTCCCGGGTCTCGCCGGGTGCGACCCGCGGCGCGTAGGATTCCGGTCATGCCCCCTACCGCGCTCGCCCCGATCATCGACGTCGCCCAGCTCCGCGAGCTGCTCGAGACCGCCCCGTCCGCCGGCGAGGGCGCGCTCCACCTGCTGGACGTGCGCTGGGCCCTGGACGGTTCGAAGAGCCATCGCACCTACCTCGCGGGGCACCTGCCCGGCGCGGTCTACGTCGACCTCGACACCGAGCTGGCGGCCCCCGCCCGTGCCGACGCCGGGCGCCACCCGTTGCCCGCCCCCGAGGACTTCGCCGCCTCGCTGCGCCGCGCCGGCGTCACCGCCGGATCCCGCGTGGTCGCCTATGACGACACCACCGGAGCGCCGGCCGGGCGTCTGGTGTGGATGCTGCGTGCGCTCGGCCACGACGCCGCCGTGCTCGACGGGGGACTCGCGGCCTGGGACGGGGAGCTCGCCACCGACGAGGTGCGGCCGACGGAGGGCGACGTGCCCGCCCGGGCGTGGCCGGCCACGCAGATCGCCACGGCCGACGAGGTCGCCTCCGGGAGCTCCCTGGTCATCGACGCCCGCGCTCCCGAGCGCTACCGCGGCGAGGTCGAGCCCGTCGACCCTCGCGCCGGCCACATCCCCGGGGCCGTGAACCTGCCCTTCACCGGCAACCTGGGCGAGGACGGCACCTTCCTCACCCCCGAGGAGCTGCGCGGACGCTTCGAGGCCGCCGGCGTGGGAGGCGAGCAGGAGGCGATCGTCTACTGCGGCTCCGGGGTGACCGCCGCGCACGACGTCCTCGCCCTGCAGCGCGCGGGCTTCGACCGGGTGCGGCTGTTCCCCGGCTCCTGGTCGCAGTGGAGCGCCGACCCCGCCCGCCCGGTCGCCACCGGCGCGAAGCCCTAGGCTCTGGGGTCGGACGCGCGGATGGCCTTCACGATCGCCCCGTGACGGTTGCGTCGCGTGTGCGGATCCGGCCCGTCCTGTCCGAGCACGGAGGCCCAGATCGGCACCATCTCCTCGTGATAGGCGTGCCCGTGGCCGCCGGTGACGCTGATCGACAGCGGCATGTCCGCCGCGAGCTGCCAGAACGTGATCCAGGGGAACCAGCGGATCGCCGGCGTGACATCGTGCCCCACGCGCTGGCGCAGCCAGGCCGGCTCCTCCCACATCAGTGAGGGCCGCCACCAGGCGACGGGATCCGAGGGGTGCTGGGCGTAGACCACCCGCGGGTGCTGCCACGGCTCGTACAGCCCGCCGAAGTAGTTGCGCTCCAGGTCGCGGGGACGCGTGACCACGCGGACGTGGCGCCCGTGCTCGAGGATCGGGGCGATCGCGGGAGCACCGTCCCGGCTGCGGGCGGCGAGCTCCCGCCACAGCGGGGCGAAGCTCGGTGTGCCCGTCCACACCGCCCCGTCGACCGACGTGAGCATCTCCTGCAGATCCCGGAACGCCGCCTGCCCGCCGAAGGAGCCCAGCGACTCCCCGGCGACGAACAGGCGCGGCCGGGACCCGTCGGGCATCGCATCCAGGCGCCGCCGCACCGCATCGAACAGCAGGTGCCCCGCTCGCCGCGGGGTGCGGCGGTCCGCCAGGAAGCTCAGGGCGCTGGAGTAGACCGAGTACTGCAACGAGGCGGTGGCGCAGTTCCCGCCGGTGAGGAACTCGATCGCGGACAGCGACCATTCCTGCAGCCAGCCGGTGCCGGTCCCGGTGAACAGCACCAGCACGTCCCGGTCCCAGGCGCCGGTGCGGTCCAGCTCCGCCAGCACCGCCTCCACGGTCTGCTCGAGGGTGCGGGAGGTGGATTTGCCCGCATACACCCGGATCGGCTCGATCGCCCTCTCGCCGGTGGCGGCCGCGATCGTCTCCGGCGTCGGCCCGGAGGAGACGATCTTGCGGCCGGGGGCGCCGAGCGACTGCCAGGTCTCCAGGGAATCAGGGCTGCCGGAGCGCAGCGGTGAGCTCGGCCGCGGCACGTCCGGGGAGATCAGCCGGTTCGCGGCCTCGGCCCGCTCGAGCATCTGCTCCAGCACCTGGCCGCGCAGCAGGCGCTCGGCGAGCACGGTGACGGTCGCGACGGTCAGGACCAGGGAGACGGCGCCGACCGCCCGGCGCGGGAGATAGGGCCGCAGTAGCGCCCGGTACAGGTGCGCGGTGGCGATCACGCCGCGCACCACCGCCAGCGCGCCGAGCGATGCGGAGACGCCGCCGACCGTGCCGACCACATGGGTGGAGAGGTTCTTGGGCTCGGCCTGGACGAGATGGCTGATCTCCCGCTGCCGCAGCACCCCGCGCACCCAGGAGTAGGCCGAGATGCTCAGCAGGGCCCCGGCGCCGACCCAGCGCGCCCGCTCCTGCCGGTCCTCGGCGATGTCCACCTCGAGCCCCAGGGTGTCCATGACCCGACGGACCACCTTCTCCGCGACCACCCCGGTGGCGTAGCCGTAGATCTGCGAGAGCCCGAAGTTGGTGGTCCACATCCACCAGGTGCGCGGCAGCAGGCTCGGCGACGTCGAGATCCACGTGGTCATCGAGGCGCCGAGGAACCCGCCGGGGGACAGCGGCCTCGCGATCGCGGTGCGCCGCACCCGACGCTCCGTGCGCCGGGACACGGTGCGCAGGACGTGCACGGCGTCGCCGAGTGCTCTGCCGAGGGTCGTCACGGACGCTCCGGAGCCAGATCGCATGGTCGCGATCGTATCGGACCGTGCCTGATCGGTCAGCGGCGCCCGGGCGGTGGGCATCCTGCCCGCCGACGTCGGTCCCGCCGTAGCCTGGGGCCATGAAGATCCTGCTCCCTGACACCATGCCGCTGGACCCCGCCCTGCCGGAGGGCTGGGAGGCCGTCACCGTCGACGCCCGTGCCGAGATCCCCGCCGCGCATCACGACGCCGACGTCCTGGTGGTCTGGGGCGCCTCCCGCCGGCATCTCGCGTCCGCCGCCGAGAACCTGGACCGGCTGCGCCTGGTGCAGTCGCTGTCGGCCGGGGTCGACGGGATCCTCGCCGGCGGCTTCCGCTCGGACATCACGATCGCCGCGGGCGCCGGACTGCACTCGCTGACCGTGAGCGAGCACGCGCTCGCGCTGCTGCTGAGCCTGCTGCGCCGCCTGCCCGAGGCCCGCGAGGCGCAGGCCCGCCACGAGTGGTCCTCCGAGCTCGGTGGCCTGCAGCCGCTGCACCCCGAGGGCCGGATCACCTCGCTGATCGGAGCGACGGTGCTGATCTGGGGGTTCGGGCAGATCGGACGGACCCTCGCCCCGACGCTGACGGCGCTGGGCGCCGAGGTGCGCGGCGTCGCCCGCAGCGCCGGCACCCGCGACGGCTACGAGGTGATCGCCGAGTCCGACGTGCTGGACGCCCTGGGGGAGGTCGACGTGCTCATCGACATCCTCCCGGCCACCGAGGCGACCGCCGGAGCCGTCGGCCGCGAGGCGCTGGCCGCCCTGCCCGATCACGCCGTCCTGATCAACGTCGGCCGCGGTGCCACGGTGGACCAGGTCGCCCTGCGCGAGGCGCTCGAGGCGGGCACGCTCGGCAGCGCCGGGATCGACGTCACCGACCCCGAGCCGCTGCCGGAGGCGGACCCGCTGTGGGACGCACCGCGCCTGCTGATCACCCCGCACGGGGCCGGCGGTCGCCCGGTCGGGGCCGACGAGCGGATCCGCCAGAACGTCCGAGCGCTCGTGGACGGCACCGAGATCCTGCACGCCGCCGCACGCTGAGGCGGCCGTCCGCTCAGGCGGCGAGGGAGCGGGCGAACTCCTCGACGGCGCGGGCCGAGGTCTCCGAGACCAGGTCGAGCTCGAGGTGGAACTGCTGTCCGGCCGCCGGGCCGCACAGATCCGAGACCGCCCGCAGGGCCACGAACGGCACGCCCAGGGCGGCAGCGGTGCGCGCGCTCGCGGTGGTCTCCATGTCGGCGCTCAGCGCGGCGGGGAACCGCTCCCGCATGGGCTCCGCGATCGCGGCGGTCACGAAGGCGTCCCCGGAGAGCATGAGTCCGCGTCGGTGACCCGGCCCCTGCGCGCCGCCGGGCACCGTCGGACCGGCAGCGCGTCCCGCCGCGTCCTCGGCGGCGGCGGCCCACGCGTCCTCGGCGAGGAAGCGCTCCGGGCCTCCGGGAACCTGCCCGGGGGCGTAGCCGAAGGCCGTGGCGTCGGCGATCGAGTAGGTGAAGGCGTCCCCGACGATCAGCGTGCCCACCTCCACGTCTGCCGCGAGTCCTCCGCAGGAGCCGGCGGCGATCACGACCCGCGGGCGGTGGGCGAGGATGCCCCAGGTGGCTGCCGCGGTCGCGGCGGCGATGCCGATGCCCGTGGTCACCACGACGCTCTCGCATCCGGCGAGCGTGCCGCGCACGGCGGTGACCCCGTCGGCGAAGGGCGTCCACAGAGGTTCCGGCCCTTCGAGGCGGGAGGTCACCGCGGCGGCTTCCTCCGCCATCGCGGCGAGCACCAGGAGCGGTCCGGTCGGATCATGGGACGTCGTCATGACCAAAAGGATATCGGCGCGCGCTGGGGGCGCGGCGTCCCAGCCCGGTTCGTTACGCTGGAGGCATCCGCAGCGAAGCGACCCTCGGGTCGCAGGTAGGAGGCAGTCATGGGTCGCGTCCGCGAGGCAGTGGTCACGGGAGCACGGGCCGTGCGCCGGATCCCCCTTCCCTCGACCCTGACCCATCAGGCGCTGCGGGAGGCCCGCAGCCCACAGCCGCCCAGCCACGTGCAGAGGTCCCACGCCGTCGAGAACGAGATGATCGGCCGCACGCGGACCGTCTGGCTCGACCGCCACCACGCCGACCGCGGGCTGATCGTCTTCCTCCACGGCGGCGCCTACGTCTCCGGTCCCTTCGCCAGCGACTGGGCCTGGCTGTCCCGCCAGGCCGACGCCCGCGGCTGTGCGGGACTGATGGTCGACTACCGCAACGCCCCGGACCACCAGCACCCTGTCGCGCTCGATGACTCCGAGGCCGTCCTGACGGCCCTCGTGGCCGACGGACGCCTCGGCGACCAGCCGTGGGTGCTGGCCGGCCAGCACGCCGGGGGAGGGCTCGCCTTCTCCGTCGCCCGCCGCCTGCGCGGCACCGACGTCCCCGCGCCCGCCGCGCTGATCGCCATGTCCCCCTGGTTGGACCTCGAGCTGTCCAACGCGGGGATCACCGAGACCGATCAGGCCGACCCGGTCCACGAGCGGCGCCTGCTGCGCGACGCGGCCCGCCGCTACGCCGGCCGCACCTCCCTGGACGACCCCGATCTCTCGCCCATCAACGCGAGCCTCGAAGGGCTGCCGCCGGTGCATCTGAGCGTGGGGACGCGGGACCTGTTCCTCTCCGACGTGCGCGTGGCGAAGCTGCAGCTCGAGGAGAACGGGGTGGATCTGGACTATCGCGAGATCAGCGGCCGGCTGGGCCTGCAGCTGCTCGTGCGCAAGGGGGAGGACATCGAGCGCGTCCACCGCGAACAGGCCGACCTCATCGAGAGGGTCTTCGAGCGGGCGTGAGCGGGCGCGTGCCTCGCGGTCGCGGTCCGTCGATCAGTTCTCGACGATCACCAGCGCGGCGGCCGGGGCGCGCGATGTCCAGCGCCGCGCGGGCAGGGTGCGGACCATGCCGGCGATCAGCAGGGCGTGGCCGACCGTGTAGGTCATCATCACCCACACGCCGCTGTACGCGATCGAGGCGCCGGGCAGGAACCAGTCCATCGCCAGCATCGAGCTGGACAGCAGGAACAGCGTCCCACCCGTCCAGGTCATGCCGTTCCCACCGGCCGACAGGAACGCCATGGTCGCCAGCGCCACCGCGTATGCGGCCACCGCGGGCAGCATCGGGCCGGCGCCGTCCGCGCAGGCCACGAACAACCCGATCACGACGCCGCCGTAGGGGATGGCCAGGGCGATGCGCAGCGGGTCGCGGCTGCGGTTCCACAGCGGCGCCAGCGCCGCCGAATAGCAGACCAGGGCGGCCAGGAAGCTGAGCACGGCGATCAGCTGCCCGGACTGCGAGGCGAGCCCGGCGAGGGTGTCGCCCGCCCAGGCGAACAGCAGCCCCAGCACCATCAGGACGCTGGTCCGCGTGCGGCGGGGGACCGCGGTCAGCACCACCGCGATCAGCAGCGGCGCGAACATCGGCTGGGTGATCCGCTGCAGCAGCTCCGCGTCCGTCAGCAAGGACCCGACGTGGACCGCGACCAGAACGGCGTACGCCACCCAGAGGGCGACATGGGCGGTTCTGATCGCAGGCACGCACCCAGGCTAGAAAGCCTTCGCCGAGCGAACCAGAGGATTTTCCCTGGGTACGGGCACGGTTGGGTAACAACGCGGCACGAAGTGGTCACGAGGATGGAGATAACGGACATCCGGGGCGCGAGCGGCGCAGAGCCTCGCGCCCCGCGCCGTCACATCTGCTGCGGGGCGTTCACCCCGAGCGCGTCGAGCCCTTCGACCAGGACCGTCTCGGTCAGCTGCGCGAGGGCCAGTCGCCCCGAGCGCAGCTGCTCGTCGGACTCCTGGAGGATCGGGGAGGCGTCGTAGAAACCGGTGAACGCCTGCGCCAGGGAGAACAGGTACGCGCACAGCCGGTGCGGCTCGTAGGCGGCGCCCACGGCGGCGAGCGTCGGCCCGAAATCCAGCAGCTGCAGGGCCAGCGCCCTCTCGGCGTCGTTCTCGACCCGCGGGGACGCGGACGCGACGATGCCCTGCGCCTCGGCCTTGCGGGAGATGGAGCGGATCCGGGCCACCGCGTACTGCAGGTACGGGGCCGTGTTGCCGGTCAGGGCCAGCATCCGGTCGAGGTCGAAGGTGTAGTCCGAGTCGTGCGCGGTCGAGAGGTCCGCGTACTTCACGGCCCCGATGCCGATGTCGTGGGCGATCTGCACCCGTTCGCTCTCGGGGAGGTCGGGGCGCAGCTCGTCGATCACGGTGCGGGCCGTCGCGACGGCCTCCTCGAGCAGGGCCATCAGCCGCAGGGAGGCCCCGGAGCGGGTGCGCAGGATCTTGCCGTCCTCACCGAGCACGGAGCCGATCTTCACGTGCTGGGCGTCGACCTCGGCCGGCAGCCAGCCCGCCTCGCGGGAGGCCGTGAAGACCATCTGGAAGTGCAGCTCCTGCGCGGAGCCGACGACATAGGCGATGCGGTCCGCGCCGAGGTCGCCCACCCGATGGCGCACCGCGGCGAGATCCGTGGTGGCGTAGCCGTAGCCGCCGTCGGACTTGCGGATGATCAGCGGCAGCGGCTGCTCGTCGCGTCCCGTGAATCCCTCCGGGAAGACGCACAGGGCACCGTCGGAGATCGTCGCGATGCCATCGGCCTCCAGATCCCTGCAGACGGTCTCGAGCTGGTCGTTGTAGGTGGACTCGCCCGCGAGATCCGCATCGGTCAGCGTCACGCCGAGCATGTCGTAGATGCGGTGGAAGTACTGCTTGGACAGCTCCACCAGCTGGGTCCAGATCCGCAGGGACTCGGCGTCGCCGGACTGCAGGGTCGCGACCCGCTTGCGGGCCCGGTCGGCGAAGTCGCCGCCGGCGTCGAACGTCGCTCGCGCCGCCTGGTAGAAGGCGTTCGGATCCGTCTTCAGCAGCTCCGCCTCGGCGCTGTCCTCGCCCACCTCGAGGAGGTGCTCGATGAGCATGCCGAAGGGCGTGCCCCAGTCGCCGATGTGGTTCTGCCGGATCACGCTGTGGCCGAGCTTCTCCAGGGTGCGGGCGATCGAGTCGCCCACCACGGTGGTGCGCAGGTGGCCGACGTGCATCTCCTTGGCGACGTTCGGTGCCGAGTAGTCGATGACCACGGTGTCCGCGTGCTCCGGGACGGGCGCGCCGAGCCGCGGATCCGCAGCCAGCTGCCCGGCCTGCTCGGCGATCCATTCCGTGCGCAGGCGGATGTTCAGGAACCCCGGACCCGCGATCTCGGGGGTCTCGGCGATGCCGCCCAGGTCCACGGCCGCCAGGATGTCCGCGGCGATGTCGCGCGGCTTCCGCCCCAGGCGCTTCGCCAGACCCATCGCCGCGTTGCACTGGAAGTCCGCGAACTGGGACGGTCGGATGATCGGATCCGCATCGGCGTACTCGGGCCCGAAGGCGGAGGCGAAGGCGGATTGGAAGCGCTCGGTCAGCGCGATCTCGGGAGCAGGCATGCGACCAGGGTAGTCGCGTCGGCGGGGGCGGATCGAGTGTGACGTCCGGGGCGGATCGAGTGTGACGTCCGGAACCCCTCGGCGGCGTGGAGGGGTCTCCTCGGTCGCGCTCGGGTTCCGCGGTGCGGTTCCCCGTACCTCGCCCGGGGGCTGACCCCCTGGCCGGGCACCGGCCGTCATGCCTAGGCTGGCGGCATGCGTTCCCTTCTCGCCCTGATCCTGAACATCATCTGGCTGCTCACCGCGGGATGGTCCCTGTTCCTGGGCTACGTGCTCGCCGGGATCATCGCCTGCATCTTCGTCGTGACGATCCCCTTCGGCCTGGCGTCGTTCCGGATCGCGGGCTTCGTGATCTGGCCCTTCGGCCGCGAGGTGGTCGACACCCACCGCGGCGGCGTCGGGAGCGCGCTGGGCAACGTGCTCTGGTTCCTCATCGCCGGCTGGTGGCTGGCCATCGGCCACATCGTCACCGCCGTCGCGCAGGCCATCACGATCATCGGCATCCCGCTGGCCTGGGCGAACATCAAGCTCATCCCCGTCACCTGCTTCCCCTTCGGCAAGGAGGTCGTCGGCTCCGACGCGGCCCGCGCCCGCATGTTCCCCACGGCTCGCTGAGCCGTGCCGCAGAACACCGGCGTGCCGCAGGACGCGGTCGTGCCGCAGAATCCTTCGGTGCCGCAGGCCCCGTCCGCCGATGAGACCCCGACCGGCGTGGAGACTCCGCCCGTCGATGAGACTCCGCCCGTGGACGACGTCGAGTATCGCCGTCTCAGCGACCTGATCGCGGCGGGGCTCGCGGTCGTGAGCACCCGGCAGGGCAGCCACGACGTCGCCGTCACCGTCGACTCCTATCTCGATCTCTCCTACGACCCGCCCACGATGCTCGTGGCCCTGTACGGGATGTCCCGCATCGCCGAGGCCGCCGAGGAGTCCGGGCACTTCTGCCTCAGCGTCCTGGCCGCGGACCAGCAGCACCTGGCCGACCGCTTCGGCACCCCCGGCACACCGCTGATCGGTCTCTTCAGCGGCGTCGAGATCACACGCACGACCGATGGGGACGCGATCCTCCCGGGCACGCTCGCCCACTTCGCGATCCGCGTGGAGCAGGCCGTCGATGCCGCCACCCACCGCCTGCTGATCGGCCCCGTGATCGAGATGGGGGCGGGCCGGCTCGAGATCGGGCCCGCGGTGCGCTTCGCCGCCGAGAAGCGCGAGCTGCGCTGACGGCGGGTCCGCCGCCGCGGCCTGCCTCGTCGGCACGGCCCGCTCCCTCGGCACGACCCGCGCGTCGGCACCCCTGCCTCCCGTCTATGCTGGGCCGATGGATCGCCCCGCCCCGACGACGCCGGCCGTGAGCGCGTGAGACCTCTGCTGCGGCCGCTGCTGAAGGCGTTCGCCGCGCCGCGGTTGAACATGCGCGAGGACTACCAGAAGGTCCGCCGCCTCCAGCGTCACCTCACCGCGCTCCCGCGCACGAGGTACCGCGCCGCCTCCTGGCGCACCGTCCCCGGCGATCCCGGCAGCCACGTGCCGGTGCGGGTCTTCCAACCCCGCGAGAAGCGGCGCGAGGACGTGCTGGCGTTCTTCCACGGCGGCGGCTGGGTCACCGGCGACATCGAGAGCTACACCCCGGCCTGCGCCACGATGGCGGACCTCACCGGATGCGTCGTCGTCTCGGTCGACTACCGACTGGCCCCGGAGCACCCCTTCCCGGCGGGCCTCGAGGACTGCTACCAGGTGGTGCGCCTGCTGCTGGACGAGCCCGGACGCGCAGGACTCGTCGATCCCGGCCGGATCGTGCTGGTCGGAGACTCCGCCGGCGGCAACCTCGCCGCCGCCGTGTCCCTGCTGCTGCGCGAGCGCGGACACGTCGGGGTGCGCCGGCAGATCCTGCTCTACCCGGTGACCCACTGGGACCACGACCCGGCCACCACTCCGTTCGCCTCGGTGCGCGAGCACGGCGCCGACTACCGCCTGACCTCCACCGAGGTCCAGGACTACATGGAGATGTACGTCCCCGACCCCGAGCACCGGAAGGATCCCCGCGTCTCCCCGCTGATGGCGGGCGACCTCACCGCACAGCCGCGGACCCTGGTGATCACCGCGGAGCTGGACCTGCTGCGGGACGAGGGGGAGGCCTACGGCCAGGCCCTGTCCGGAGCCGGCACCGCGGTGCGCATCCATCGCGTGCCCGAGGCGCTGCACGGCTTCATCACCCTGCCGCGCTTCTCGAGATCCCTGCGGGACGCCTACGAGGTGATCGACGAGTTCCTCGAGGAGCCGTTATGAGCCGTGAGGCCTGGGTGCGGCTGGACAACGCCTCGAACATCTTCCTGGCCGCCCGCAGCGAGGTCGACCCCAAGGTGTTCCGCCTCAGCGCCGAGCTGGACCACGAGGTGGACCCTCAGCTGCTGCAGGAGGCTCTGGAGTCCACCTACGAGCGCTACCGGCTCTACCACGCGGTGCTGCGGCGCGGCGTGTTCTGGTACTACCTCCAGGACAGCGATCTGCGGCCGCAGGTGATCGCCGAGGAGACCGCGCCCTGCGCCCCGATCTACCAGGCCGACCGCCGCACGCTGCTGTTCCGGGTCATGCACCACCATCGCCGGATCAGCCTCGAGGTGTTCCACGCGCTCGCCGACGGCACCGGTGCCCTGTGGTTCCTCACCGACCTGGTGGCCGCCTACGTGCGGCGCCGCTTCCCCGACCCCGCGCTGCCCGGCAGTGACGGACCCGGCGGCGACGAGCCCGGCGGCGACGAGCCCGACGCGCCGACCGACGTGCCGGTCGATGACCGGTCGGCGGACGCGGAGCCCGTCCACCACCTGACCACCGACGACTTCGTCCACTACTTCCGCAAGCGCCGCCGTCGCCGCCGTCGGCCCGATGCGTGGGCGGAGCGCGCCGCCTTCAGCCGCGAGGCCGCGCCGGCACCGCTGACCGTCGCGGTCGACGTCGAGGATGCCGAGAGCGAGGACCGCGAGGAGCGGCCGACGCCCCCGGACACCCCGGTGCACCACATGCGCGGGACCCGCACACCGGATTCCCGTCCGCGCCTGGTCGAGCTCACGATGCCCGTCGCCCCGGTGCTGTCCCTGGCCCGCGCCGAAGGCGCTGCCCTGACCATGTACCTGACCGCGGTGCTGTTCGAGGCGGTCCGACGTTCCTCGGGCGGGCTGGGGCACGCCCGCACCCTCGCCGCCTCGGTGCCGGTGAACCTGCGGCAGTTCTTCCCCTCCACCTCGGCGCGGAACTTCTTCGCCACCACCCGCATCCAGCACACCTACGGCGAGGGGGACGACTCCCTCGGGCACATCTGCCGGGTCCTGGAGCGCGACTTCCGCACCAAGGCCTCCGCGGACCATCTGGAGCACAACCTGCGGCGCTTCCTCCGCTTGGAGCGCACGCCCCTGCTGCGCGTGGTGCCGCGCCCGCTCAAGGACATGATCCTGTCCCAGGTGAACCGGGCGAACAATCGAGGACTGACCGTCGCGGTCTCGAACCTGGGCCGGGTCACGATGCCGGATCGGGCCGCCGCGCACGTGCAGCGGCTGCTGTTCCACGTCTCCGCCGTGCGGCCCCAGATCTCCGTCGTCTCCCACGGCGGCGTGCTGACGATCTCCTTCACCGCCCCGTTCGTCGAGACCGACCACATCCGCGAGTTCGTCCGCATCCTCACCGACGCCGGCGTCGAGGTCTCCGTCGCCGCGGCGCGCACCACCGAGGCCGAACTCGCCGCGGTGGGGGAGGCGGGGCCATGAGGCGCTGCGCCGACTGCGACGCCGACGTCGAGGGCGACTGGGCCCGCTGCCCGCTGTGCGCGGGGGCGCTGACAGGGCGGTCCGACGTCGGCCCCCTGCCCGCCGTGCCGCTGCGCTTCTCCCGCCGCCGCCTGCTGCGCGCTCTGGTGCTGACCTCCCTCGGCGTCGTCCTCGCCTCCTTCGCCGTGCAGCTGCTGATCACCCCGGGGGTGCCGGGCCTGGGCGTGCTGCGCTCGGTGTGGCTGGCGATCGCCGGCCTCTGGCTGGTGGTGCTGATGGCGGTGCACAAACGGCGCAATCTCGCCAAGTCCACGGTGTACTTCGTGGTGCTGGTCGGCCTGGTCAGCGTGTACTGGGACTACCTGCTGGGATGGAGCGCCTGGTCGCTGACCTACGCGGTGCCGATCCTGTGCGCCTCCTCGCTGCTCGCGCTGATGATCATCGTGCGCCTGATGCGGATGGAGGTCGGCGAGCACATCGTCTACAGCGGCCTGGTGGTGCTGCTGGGACTGACCCCGCTGGTGTTCCTCGGACTGCGCTGGGTGACCACGCCGCTGCCGTCGGCCGTGTGCGGGGCGCTCAGCGTCGCCGCGCTGGTGCTGCTGCAGCTGGCCCGCGGCGCGGAGACCCGCCACGAGCTCGCCAAGCGCCTGCACCTGTAGCCCTGCACCGGGTGCCCGCCACCGGGCTCCGGTTCGGTGCATGTGGTCTCCGCCGCTGCGCCGGGGCCCCTGCGGCGCGCCGCAGGGGGCAGCGGCCCTCGCGTCCTTATGATCGAGAGCGCATCTGTGCATGCGGCCCCGGGGGATCCCGACGGCCCGGCGCATGACGGACCACGGAAGAGAAGGTTGATGGACAGGGATCGCACCCGCGACGAGAACCAGGATGCGGACTGGATCTTCGCCAGCGACGACCCGCACACCCTTCCCACGGAGCGTCTGCCCGACCGCGCCGAGTTCGATCGCTACTCCGCCCCGCTGCTCGCACGGCGCCGCGCCGAGGCCGCCCGACCGCCGGGCCGGCACGAGACCGACGACCTCTCGGGCCTCGATCCCGCGCAGCTGCGCGGCGGCTCCGAGCCCGACGCGGTCACCGGCGCGATCCCGGCGATCGATCCGGAGGCCGACGACGCGACGTCCGGGTCGGGGGCCGACGGGACCGCCGACGCGTCCGACGCCGATGCGGCCGGTCCCGCGACCACGGCGCCGCTGCGCACCCCGCGCGATCTCGCCTACGCCCGCTCCGGCACCACCCCCAACGCCGAGGACGACGATCCGCCGGCCGGTATCAACGGGTTCGTGCTCCCGGACCGCTTCCGAGAGCTCGGCCTCTTCGACGCACTGCGCGACGTGCTCGCGCTGATCTGCATGGCCACGGCCATGACCACGACCTTCACGGTCGCCCACAGCGCGCTCGTGGACGGCATCGGCAAGGCCGCGATCGGCGTGGGCCTGGCGGCGCTCGTCGCCGTGCACCTGCTGCGCTGGATCCCGAAGCAGCCGCCGCTGACCGCGATCCGCGCGGTCCGCGTGCTCGGGTTGGCGCCGGCGCTGCTGGTGGCCGTCGGTGTGATCATCGACGACGTCGTGCAGTCCCTGCCGGTGCTGTTCGCATCCCTGCCCGAGGGTCCGCCCGTCGGCCTCGGCGTCGGCGTCCCGCTGCTCCTGCTCGGCGCGCTGATCGGGATGGAGCCGCGCGCCCACGAGGGCTACCTGCCCCGCACCCGCGCTCGACGCATCGCCCGGATCGGCCTGGTCGCCGTCGGGATCGCGGCCGCCGCCGCGCTGCTGATGGCCCTCGTGATGATGGTCGGGAGGCTGCTGACCACCGGGTGGGGCTACTCGCTGATGACCTTCGCCGACGCCGTGACCTCCACGCTGCTGCTGGCGGTCGTGCTGCTGTCGGCCCTGCGCCGGGAACGCTCCTGGTTCGTCTTCGCCACCGGCGCCGCCGGCGGCCTGGTCCTCGCGGCGCTCGCCGACAACACGCTGGAGCTGCAGTTCGCGGCACCGCTGAGCTTCGCCACCGACTTCGTCTACCTGCCCTTCCTGTTCGCCGCCTTCGGGCTGATGATCTCGCGGTCCTTCGTGCGCACCATGCCGATCTCGTTCCGCCGCACGGACTGGCTGGTCTACACGGTGCGGGCCTTCGAGTTCAGCGCGGCGATGCACACCGCCGCCGTGCTCTGGCACCTGCTGGCCGCGATCTCCTCGAGCTCCGGGCAGACCCCGGGCGGCCCCGTCCTCCACCTCGTCGACGCCGCCGTCTGCATCTGCTTCGTCGCCGTCTCCCTGTTCGCCCGCACCTCGCTGCTGTCCCGCCCCGCGGTGATCGCCCGGGCCAACGGCGTCGTCGCCGGGCTGATCCTCGTCGTCGTCGGCTTCCTCGACGTGATCGTGAACTCGCTGGCCACCGGCGCCGGAGCCGGCCTGGCCACCGGTGGCACCGCCCTGGTGATCGGCATCGCCGCAGCCCTGATGCTGACCGTCCCCGCCCCGGTGCGCGACGAGTTCGGCGCCCCGGACATCGCCCGCATGTTCGCCGACTTCCGCGCGCGCGACGCCGACAGCGTCTCCCTGCTGTCCCTGGTGCCGGACGTCACCGAGGAGACCGCCCGCAAGAAGACCTTCCCCGGCAGCTGACCCATCGGCCGCCCGATCCCTCCGGCCGCCCGCGGCCGATCCTCCTCACCCCCTTGGGAGAGCCATTTTCCGCTGGAGCCTGCACGGCGACGGCCGCACCATCGCCGCCGACGAGATCGTCCTGCCCGAGGAGCGCCTGGCCTGGCCGCTGACCATCGGCATCGGCGCCCAGCACGTGATCGCCATGTTCGGCGCCACCTTCCTGGTGCCGCTGCTGACCGGCTTCCCACCCTCGACCACCCTGCTGTTCTCCGGCATCGGCACGCTGCTGTTCCTGGTCATCACCGCGAACAAGGTGCCCAGCTACCTCGGCTCCTCCTTCGCCTTCATCGCCCCCATCACCGCCTCCACCCAGGCGGACTCGATGGGGGCCGCGCTCGGCGGGGTGATGGTCACCGGGCTGCTGCTGGCCGCCTTGGGGCTGATCGTCTCCCGGGTGGGGACCCGCTGGATCTCCGTGCTCATGCCCCCGGTGGTGATGGGCTCGATCGTCGCCCTGATCGGTTTCAACCTCGCCCCCACGGCGTACGAGAACTTCCAGCAGTCCGCCGTCACCGCGACGGTGACGCTGCTGGCCGTGGTGCTGTGCACCGCGCTGTTCAAGGGGATGCTGGGTCGCGTCTCCGTGCTGCTGGGGGTGCTGATCGGCTACGGCGTGGCCGTCGCGCGGGGAGAGGTCGATTTCGCGCCGGTCGCCGACGCCGCCTGGATCGGGCTGCCCGAGTTCCATCACCCCACCTTCGACCCGGGCCTGGTGGTGATGTTCCTGCCGGTGGTGCTGGTGCTGCTGGCCGAGAACGTCGGCCACGTGACCAGCGTCGGGCTGATGACCAACCGGAACCTCGACCACATGGTGGGGCGCACCCTGGCCTCCGACGGCCTGGCCACCGCGCTCTCTGCCGGCTTCGGCGGCTCGCCGACCACCACCTACGGCGAGAACATCGGCGTCATGAGCGCCACCCGCGTCTACTCCACTGCCGCCTACTGGGTGGCCGGCATCGTCGCCATCCTGCTGTCGCTGTCCCCGAAGGTCGGTGCCCTGATCTTCACCATCCCGCCGGGTGTCCTCGGCGGCGTGACCTTCGTGCTGTACGGCCTGATCGGCATCGTCGGCGTGCGCATGTGGGTCGACGGCAGGGTCGACTTCTCCCGCCCCAAGAACCAGTTCACCGCGGGCGTCGCCCTGGTCGTCGGGATCGCGAACGTCACCTGGACCTTCGGCGGCATCGAGCTCACCGGCATCGCGCTGGGCACGATCGCCGCCATGCTGATCTACCACGTCATGGACAAGCTCGGCCACGCCACCGGCACCGAGGTCCAGGCCGCCGAGCCGGCCGAGGTCGTCGCGAGCGAGGGCAGCCGGCCGCGGGAGTGAACCGGGGCGACGGCGCCGCCGTGCACGTCTACACGGTCTGAGGCATGACGGTGATCCGGGGGTTCGGCATCCCGGTCGAGGCGGGAGCCTTGCCCAGGGGCAGGTGGATCCCGGCGATCATGCAGCGCACGGAGCCGCCGGCCGCCTCGATCGTCGGCACCGCGGCGGTGAGGATCCGGCAGCAGCGCTCGATTCGTCGACGCTGGGCAGGGGAGAGGTTCCCGGCCGCCCGCGCGGACATCACCAGGGCCGGCCCGTCGCGGCCGGAGACCTCGAGGCAGTTGCCGAGGAAGCCCTGCACCTGGCTCTCGGAGATCTCCACGACGTCCCGGCCGCTGCCGTGCAGCGATCCCAGCACGCGCGCGCGCCGACCGGGGTCCCGGATCATCCCGCTGCCGACGATCGCGACGTCGGTCCCCACGCTCATCAGCACGTTCGTGTGATAGACGGGCATTCCGTCCCGGTCTGCGGCGTCCATCAGCAGCGGGCTGTACCCCAGCTCGGCGCACGCCAGGGCGAACAGCTCCGGGTCCAGCCGCTGGGACCGGCAGGCGTAGGCGATCCGCCCGACGTGGTCCAGCACCATCGCCCCGGTCCCCTCGAGGAAGCGGGCCCGGTCCTCGTACCCCGACAGGTCCAGGACGCGGCGCACCGAGAAGTGCGCGCGCAGGTGCGCGACGACATCGACGCGACGCTCCGCCCGACGGTTCGGCGCGCACATCGGGTACAGCACGACGGTGCCGTCCTCGTGCGTGGACAGCCAGTTGTTGGGGAACACGCTGTCGGGGGTCGTGGTCCCCTCGTCCTCGAAGACGCTGACCTCGACCCCGGCGTCCACGAGCACCTCGGCGAGGCCGTCGACCTCCGCGCGAGCACGGCGGGCGATCTCGCCGCTCGGGGCGGTGACGTCGTGCTGGAAGGCGTTGTCGGCCGCGGTCAGCGGGTTCGGATGGAAGCGGTGGGGACGGACGAGGACGACGTGTGCCGGCGCCTGCCCGGCCATCGTCAGCTCACCGGGGCGAGGACGTCCACCAGGGAGAAGAGGTCCTTGGGGTCGTCGGGGTCCGCCACCAGGTCCACCGCGGACTGCATGTCGGTGCCGGCGGTCGCGTCCCGCGCGCAGCGCAGCGCGGAGAAGTCGGCGATCGCGAAGCCGACGGAGTCGAAGACGGTGATGTCCCCGGCGGCCGTGCGGCCGGTCGCGGTGCCGGTGAGGACCCGCCACAGCTCGGTGACCGGGAAGTCGGGGTCCATCTGCTGGATCTCGCCCTCGATACGGGTCTGCGGCGTGAACTCGACGAACACCTGCGCCTGCTCGAGGATCGCCGCGTCGAGCTCCGTCTTGCCGGGGCAGTCGCCGCCGATGGCGTTGATATGCACGCCCGGGGGCACCTGGGCGGCCTTCAGGACGGTGCTGCGCGCCTTGTCCGCGGTGCAGGTGGTGATGATGTCGGCGCCGCGAACCGCATCGTCCACGGAGGTCGCGGCGCGGACCCGGAAGCCGAGCGGTTCGAGGTTCCGCTGCACCTTCGCGATCGCGGCGGGATCGATGTCGAAGACCCGCAGGTCCTCGATGCCGAGCACCCCGCGGAAGGCCAGGGCCTGGAACTCGGACTGCGAGCCGGCGCCGATCAGCGCGAGGGTGCGCGAGTCGGGACGGGCCAGGGCCTTCGCCGCCAGGGCCGACGTCGCCGCGGTGCGCAGCGCGGTCAGCAGCGTCATCTCCGCGAGGAAGGTGGGGTAGCCGTTGTCCACGTCGGCCAGCACCCCGAAGGCGGTGACGGTCTGGAAGCCGCGGGCGGGGTTGGAGGGGTGGCCGTTGACGTACTTGAAGGAGTAGGTCTCCCCGTCGGAGGTCGGCATCAGCTCGATCACGCCCAGCGGCGTGTGGCTGGCGATCCGCGGGGTCTTGTCGAAGCGTTCCCAGCGGCGGAAGTCCGCCTCGAGGTACTCGGTCATGCTCGTGAGGATCTTCTCTGCGCCGTCGCGCCGGATCCATCGGGACATGTTCGCGACATCGAGCAGCTGCGTCATCGCTGTGCCTCCTGGGTGCGGGGCCGGCCGCGGGATGCACCGGCGCTGGTGCTCTCAGCGTAGATTTCGCAGATGGCAGGCGGTAGAGCCAGATCGCGGAAGATGTGCGCATCGGCTGCGCAGAATGTCATCGTCGATCTATCGTTGTGTGCATGGAGCGCATCTCGGATCTCGACGAACGACTGCTGGCGGCGCTGCGCAAGGACGGCCGTGCCCCGATCGCGACCCTCGCCACGCAGCTCGGGGTCTCCCGGGCGACGATCTCCAACCGGCTCGACAAGCTCACCGCCGCGGGCGTGATCGTCGGCTTCACGGTGCGGGTGCGGGACTATGCCGAGACCGCCACCGTGCGGGCCACCTCGTTCATCGAGGTCGAGGGGCGCAGCACCGATCGGGTGATCACCCATCTGCGCGGCTTCCCGGAGATCCAGGCCCTGCACACCACCAACGGCGGCTGGGACCTGGTCGCCGAGATCGCCTGCCCGGATCTGCCCGCCTTCGACGACGTGCTGCGCCGCATCCGTTCGATCGACGGGGTCGTCAACAGCGAGACCAGCCTGCTGCTCAGCTCCGTGCTGCGGTGACCCGCTGGAGCGGGTTCAGGGTGCCAGGATCCCGGGCGCCGTGGCGACGGTGCCGAGCACGGTGATCGCGGCATAGACGGTCAGCGCCGTGCACAGCAGCCACTCCCGGGCGCTGCCCGCATCTCCGAGCAGCGGCAGGGCGATGTCCCCGCTGCGCTGCCAGAGGCCCGAGGCGAGGTGCTTCGGCGGCTTCACCGTCAGCGGCCAGGTGGGGAAAGGGATCCCGTCGGTGGTGAGCAGATCGCCGACGAGATGGGTCAGCGCACCGACGGCGACAGCGACCGGGAGCCAGAACGAGGTATCCGGGGCGATGACGGCGACCAGCAGACCCGCAGCGAGGCCCACCGCCCAGGGCAGCCACCGTCCCTCGACCACCTTCAGGGCCCGGGTGCCGAGCGCGCACATCGCGGCGACCAGCAGTGCGGCGCCGGCCTGGATCTCGCCCAGGACGGGCAGATCGACCTGCCAGTCGAGCCGATTGATGGCCACCGCCAGGGCGGTGAAGATCGCGACCGCCAGGAGCGTGTGCGTCGCCCCGCGATGCCCGGCCGCGGAGCTGACAGCCCGGGTGAGTGCCTTGGTGAGTCCGCCGCCGGAGCGGGAGATCGTCCCGCTGGGATGGTCGATGTCCGGCAGCAGCGCAGCGCCGGTGGCGACGACGGCTCCGGCGATCACCTGCGAGGGACCGAGCCCCCACAAGTCGAAGCCGGTGACGCGCCCCAGCACCGGGGCGGAGCCCGCCAGCGCCATCCAGGCGGCCGTGCCGCTGATCGCATGGTGTCCGCCCATCATGGGCACCGGCCTCCTCGGAGCTGGTCGACGTGGCCTCACCAGGGGAAGGGTGCGGACGGAGCCGCTGGTGGGACGTCGTGCGTCACCGGGGGAGGAGGGCCGTGGGGAAGGCTATCGGTGGGTCATGACAGGCGATGCGAGGCAACGTCGACCATCCTTCGCGCCATCCGGGTCCTCTACCGTTCCGGCGGCTGATCTCGGAGGAAGGCGATGACCGCCAAGACACGTCGGTTCCCGTCCAGCTCCGAGATGCCGAGCCTGTCGAACACCGCGCTGACATGTTTGACCACCGCGCCTCGAGAGAGGTGGAGTCGTTCGGAGATCTGCTCGTTCGTCTCTCCCCTGGAGACCAGCTCGAGCACCTCGAGCTCTCGGCTGCTGAGCATCTCGAGCGCGCTGGTCTCTCGGCTCATCAGCGCGTTGACCACGAGAGGATCGACGACGACTCCGCCTCCGTGCACGACCTCCAGCGCCTCGAGGAAGTCATGGACCTTCGAGACCCGATCCTTGAGGAGATATCCCAGACCCGCGGTAGCGACGGAGACCGCGGTCGTGGTCCTGGTCGACGCGCTGTCCCTGGCGATTCCCAGCAACGCACTCGCATACCTCTGCTCGACGTACTGGGACAGCACGATGATCGGCATCGTCGGATGCTCCTGACGAATCAGCAGTGCAGCCCGCAGCCCGTCGTCCCCGTGGCCCGGCGGCATCCGAACGTCGGTGACCACCAGGTCCACCGCGCCTGCAGGGATTCTCGCCGCGGCTTCGGCGGCGAGCTCGGTCGCGGTGGCGACCGCGGCGACGACGTCGTGTCCGGCTCTCTCCAGGAGCGCAACCAGCCCGTCGCGCAGCAGGGCAGCGTCCTCTGCAAGCAGGATCCTCACGATGCGCCTCCTTCTGGCGGTGCGGGCACGTGCAGTAGCAGGGACGTGGGTCCGCCGTCCGGACTCTCGAGCTCGACCGCCCCACCGAGACGTCGGGCGCGCGCCTGTAGGCCGACCAATCCTGTGCCCGTGGGCTCGGCCCCACCGTGGCCGTCGTCGATGATCTCCAGGATCAGCGTCGATCCGGATATGACGCAGCGGATCCAGACCTGCTTCGCTCCGGAGTGTCGCACGACGTTCGTCAGCCCTTCTCTCGCGACGAGGTGGACGCTGTGCTCCAGCTCTTCGGGCAGGCGCGGGACGTTGCATGTCAGCTCCGTCGCCAACGGAAGGGCGCGTGCGAGCTCCCGCAGCGCGTGCTCGAGGCCACCGTCGCGGAGCACAGGAGCTACCAGACCGCTCGCCGCTTCGCGGACCGACCGCCCTCCGAGATCCAGCTGCTCCCCGATCTCCTCGAGTCCGGTGAGCATGCGATCGCGGGCGTGACCGACGAGCAGCTGCTCAGCATCGAGCTGCAGGAGGGCAAGACGCATACCGGCGGCGCTCAGATGCATCTGAGCGCCGTCGTGCAGGTCTCGCTCGAGGGTGCGCCGTTCGATCGCCACCACGTCGTCCCGCTGCACGGTCATGTCTCCGAGCGCTTCGATCTGTGCCGCGAGCCGACGCTCCTCATCGCGCAGAAGGGCGAGGCTCAGCCCCGACCAGCCGTACGCGAGCGCGGTCGTCGCCCACAGCACGACCCCCAGCACGACGAGGCCGAGGATCGGTGCGATCACCGCGGCAGGGA
The DNA here is from genome assembly GCF_017876515.1 of Brachybacterium fresconis. Lineage (NCBI taxonomy): Bacteria > Bacillati > Actinomycetota > Actinomycetes > Micrococcales > Dermabacteraceae > Brachybacterium > Brachybacterium fresconis. The sequence goes on from NZ_JAGIOC010000001.1 coordinate 3,773,836, forward strand.
CGGACGGCAGGATCTGGTCCGCGTTCCAGCCGGTCACCGTCCGGCCGCTGAGAACCGCGAAGGGGGTGACGAAGAGCATGCCGAGCAGGACGACCACAAAGACGACGACGAAGAACATGGCCGCAGCCATGACCGCCGTGAGAAGCACTAGCACGACGTCCTGCCAGCGCAGCGCCCCTCGCCGACGGGCGACGTCCGGGGCCGTTCGCCCCGCCAGAGGGAGGAGGTGCAGCTCGAGGCGCGGCCAGAAGAGCAGCCACAGCGGGATGAGCAGAACGGTGAACCACACCGCGATCGAGACGACTCCGGCCGCGGCCTCGAGAACCAGATAGACCAGCGCGGTCCACGGAGCGCGCGACCGCAGCAGTCTCAGCGGACGGCGCAGATCGGCGAGCTCGAGTCGGGGCACAGGGCGACCCTACGGCGGCGCGACGGCACGCGGGGTGGGCATCCGCCTACCCGTGAGGTCGTCGGGTGCCCCCGACAGACTCGGCGAACAGGCATTCTCGAGAGGTTCGCAGCGAGGTGGACTGGACTCATGACTGCAGATCTCCCACAGCGCCCCGCACGACCGTTCACCCCGGGCGTCACACCCGCAGCCGTCACCGCCCGGGCCCTGACCAAGATCTACGGACGCGGGGCGGAGGCCAGGACGGTCCTGGACCACGTGGATCTCGAAATCTCCCCGGGGACCCTGACGGCGATCATCGGCCCGAGCGGCTCCGGGAAGTCGACGCTGCTGTTCTGCCTCGCGGGCCTGGAGCACCCCAGCAACGGGCAGGTGGATCTGCTCGGGGTCGATCCTTCACGCAGCAGACCGGCACTGATGGCCCGTCTCTATCGCAGCCGAGTCGGGTTCGTGTTCCAGGATTTCAACCTGGTGCCGTACCTCAGCGCGCGACGAAATGCAGCGCTCCCGGGTCTGCTCGCTCACCGTTCGGACGCCCTGCCCCGGGCCGATGCCGCGCTGGCGGAGCTCGGCATCTCCGACCATGCCTCGACCCTCTCCTCGCGGCTGTCCGGCGGGCAGCAGCAGCGCACAGCCCTGGCACGAGTGCTCGCGGGGAGGCCCGACGTTGTGTTCGCCGACGAGCCGACGGGTGCTCTGGACAGCGCCTCCTCGGCCGTGGTCATGCAAGAGCTGAAGGCTCGGGCGAACGACGGCTCGGCGGTCGTCCTGGCCACCCATGATCTCGACGCCGCCGCCCGCGCGGATCGGGTTGTGCTGCTGACGGACGGCAGAGTCCGGGCCGTGCATGGAAGCACAACAGCACCGGTGCTCGCCGAGCTGCTGGATGAGGTGGGTCGATGATCGTCGCGGCGCTGCGCGGACTCGTGGCGGCTCGTGCCTCCTGGTGGGCGCCGGCGCTGGTCTCCGCCCTGGTGTCGACGATGATCGGCGTCTGCCTTGTGCAGGCGGTCGGGACGGACGTGTCCGCTCCCAGGATCCAGGAGGTGCTGCGCCGCGAAGGGCTCAGCAGCGACTACGTCTCGAGCGTCGGCACCGGTATCGCCATGATGATCGTGCCGATGGCCGTGATCGTCCTGGCCACCGTGTCCTCTGCGGCGGTCGGCACGCTGACCCTGGATCTCGCACGTTGGCGTCTGGCCGGGGCCTCCGGACCCCTGCTCGCGGTCCTCGTGATGGGACAGCTCTGCCTCGTGGCGCTCGCCGGGGGAGCTGTGGGGGCGGCTATAACTGTGACCGTCGGCGGGCGGTTGGCGGAGCTGTTGAACCAGGCCATCCTCCCGCAACTGGCAGGGCTGACGGTGATGCCGACGCCGTCGGCGCTGTGGGGCGCCTTGTTGCTCCCTCCCGCGACAGCGCTCGCCGCAGGATTGCTGCCTGCGATCAGGGGAGCCCGGGTTCCTGCGCTCCGTGCCGTGCGCCGCGACGAGGAGTTCGTGGGCCGAGTCGGGCTCCGTCGGCTGGCGGCTGCGGTAACCGGGCTGGTCGCTCTGCTCGCGGTCGCCGTCCCCGTCTACCGGCGACCGCCCGGTGCAGAGGACGGGGCCGCTCTCAGCGCGGGTCTCGGCCTGGCCGTTCTGGTGCTGGTGGTGGCGGCGATGGGCGCTCGCGTCCTGGTGCCTGTCGGCGTTTCGGTGATCGCATGGATCCTTCCTGGCTGGGGCGCGGTCTGGGCGCTCGCGCGAGACGGTGCCGTCGCCCGTGCTCGTGTGAGCGGCTCGACCGTGGTGGCGCTCGCCTGCGGGGCCGGAATCCTGGGGGCCATCACGGGGATGGCACGCACCAGCGAAGCGATTGCCCGTGCCCTCGGCTCGCAGGAGGAATACAACCTGGTGGACACCTACATCATCTGCGGTCTCGTCGGTCTCCTCAGCGCCGTCGGAGGTGCCTGCGTTCTCGCGCTCGGCGCCGCGGACCGCCGCCGAGAGGTCGCGCTGCTGCGCACGGCGGGCATGACTCCACGGCAGATTCTGGGGGCGGCCGTCGCGGAGGCTGTGATGCTCGCTGGGGCGGCGACGCTCATCGGATTCGTGGCGACGGCGCTGTCCACGGGGCTGATCACGCGCGCCGCCGCGTCGGGAGGACTGCCGGTGCGGTTCGTCGTCCCGGTCGCGGAGCTCGCTGTGGCCGCAGTCGTCACGTTCACCGTGATCGCGCTTGCCCTGACGATCCCGGCACGGCGTGCGCTGCGCTCTCCGGTGCGGTCCTCGCTCGCCGTGGAATGAATGGCAGCGCTCTCACCACCGGAGCCCTCGAGGATGGGGGAACGGGATGGGAACGGAGGGGTGAGGTGTGGCATGGGAGGGGTCGCGTGCGAAGAGCGACCGAGCGATGTGCGTCGATGGTCGGCTCACCCCGTCACCGCCGCCAGCAGCTCCAGCACGTGCCGGTACGCCTTCCCGGTCGCCGCCTGCATCCCCAGCTCACAGGTGCGGTTGGCGCTGACGTACCAGTCCGTCTCCCGCTGGGCGACCTCCGCCGCCTCGGCCGCGGTGGCCGAGGCCGTCAGCTCGGGGTGGAGCATCCCGCGGTCGCCCGCGTAGCCGCAGCAGCCCCACTCCACCGGCACCACCACGTCCTCGGCGCAGGCCTCGGCGATCGCGACCAGATCAGCACTCGCCCCCAGATGGGTGGTGGAGCAGGTGGGGTGCACGGTCACGGAGCCGGCGCGCTCGCGGATCTCGAGGCGGTCGAGCAGGTGGGTGCGCACGTAGGTGACCGCGTCGATCACCTCCACCCCGGTGCCGTCCATGGCCCCGGCGATGCCTTCGGTGCAGCTGGCGGCATCGACGATCACCGGCAGCCGGCCGCCCCCGCTCGCCTCCTGCAGCGTGCCGCGCACGCGCTCGCGCATCCGCTCCTTCGCGGCCGTCATGCCCTTCGAGGAGAACGGGGTGCCGCAGCACAGCTCCGCAGCGTCGTCCGGGACGGCGAAACGGACACCGGCGCGCTGCGCGAGCAGGTTCAGGGACGCCGGGACCCCGTCGGAGGTCCGGGGTGTCTCGGGGGTTCGGGGTGTCGCAGCGCGGGAGGAGGCCCCGCCCGTGTCCCCGTTCCCGCTGCCGCAGGCACAGTTCCCACCGCAGCCGCCACCGCCCGAGCCCCCACCGCCCGAGCTCGCGGCGCGCGGCTCCTCGGCGGCCCCGAACATGGTGTGCACGCAGGCCGGGAGGTAGACGGCGCTGACGTCGGCCGAGGCGCGCCCGCGCCCGCCCGCCCGGCGCACGGACCCGCCGCGGCGGGGCAGCTCGGGCCGGTACTGCGGCACCACGTCGGAGCCCAGCACGGCGCGGCCGACGTCGGTCGCCGCCCGCGGCAGCGCCGAGGGCATCGCTCCGGCCGTGCTCATCGCCGCCGATGCCCCGCGGGTGAGCAGATCCCAGCTCCCGGCGGCGGCGCCCCAGGCCGTGTTCTCGGCCGCTCCGGCGTCCTCCGCCCGCAGGCGCCGCACCAGGTCACCGGTGTTGATGTCGACGGGGCAGGCGGTCACGCACATCCCGTCGACCGCGCAGGTCTCCAGCCCCTGGTACTCGTAGCCCTTCCGGATCGCGCTCGCGGTGGCGTGGTCCCCGCGCTGCTCGGCGAGCTTCGCATCGCGCCGCAGCACGATCCGCTGGCGCGGGGTGAGGGTGAGGTCCTTGGAGGGGCACACCGGCTCGCAGTAGCCGCATTCCACGCAGCGGTCCGCCTCCTCCTCGATGTCGATCATCGGCTTCAGATCGCGCATGTGGGCCGACGGATCATCGGTCAGGACCACCCCCGGGTTGAGGATCCCGGCGGGGTCGACCAGCGCCTTGATCTCCCGCATCACGCCGTAGAGCTCGGCGCCGTACTGGCGCTGGACGAAGGGCGCCATCACCCTCCCGGTGCCGTGCTCGGCCTTGAGGTTGCCGCCGTGGCCCAGCACCAGCTCGGCCATGTCCTCGGTGAAGGCCTCCAGCCGCGTCGAGGTCTCGCCCAGGTATTCGTTGAGCAGGAAGTGGATGTTCCCGTCCTTCGCGTGCCCGAAGATCACCGACTCGTCGTAGCCGTGCCGGTCGAACAGGTCCTGCAGCCCGCGGCAGGTCGCCTCGAGCTCGGGCACGGGCACCACCACGTCCTCGAGCAGGGCGGTCGACCCCGCCGGGCGGGCGCCGGCGATCGCGGCGTACAGCCCTTTGCGGGTGGTCCACATCGCCGCCCGACGGGCGGCGTCGGTGGTCATCTCCAGCGGCACCGTCAGCCCGAGCCGCTCGGACATCCCCACCGCCTCGGCCGCGCGCTGCGTGAGCTCGTCCTCCTCGTCGCTGCGATGCTCGACCAGCAGGGCGGCGTGGCCGTCGACGTCCAGGCCGAGGACCTCCTGCGGCGCCCCGGCCACGCCCTGGGCGACGATCAACGAGCGGGCGTCCATCAGCTCCGCGGTCGCGAATCCTGCGCCCACCACCTCCGGCAGTGCGGCGGTGGCGGCCTGCAGCGAGGGCAGCACGAGCAGCCCGGTGGCGATGTGCTTCTGGATCGGCACGGTGCGGAAGGTCGCCGAGGCGACGAAGGCGAGCGTGCCCTCCGATCCGACCACGAGGTGGGCGAGGACGTCGGCCGGGGTCTCGAAGTCCAGCAGCGCGTTGATCCCGTAGCCCATCGTGTTCTTCATCGCGAAGCGCTCGCGGATCACCCGGGTGGCCTCGGCGTCGTCCCGCACCCGCCGCATCAGGCGCAGCAGGCCCTCGTGCAGGTCGGGCTCCTCGCGCCGCAGGCGCGCGTCGGCCCCCTCATCGGCGGTGTCGACGACGGTGCCGCTGGGCAGCACGAACCGCAGCGATTCGAGGGTGCGGTAGGAGTTCTCGGAGATCCCCGCGGCCATGCCCGAGGAGTTGTTGGCGATGACCCCGCCGATGGTGCAGGCGACCTCGGAGGCCGGATCCGGGCCCAGCCGTCGCCGGTGCCGCAGCAGGTGGGCGTTGACCTGCCGCAGCGTCGCCCCCGGCCCGACGCGTACGCGCTCGCCGCGATCGAGCACCTCGACCGAGCGGAAGTGGGTGCGCACGTCGGCGAGGACCGCGTCGGTCTGTCCCTGCCCGGACAGGCTGGTGCCGCCGGAGCGGAAGGTCAGCGGCCGACGGTCGAGCCCTGCCCGGCGCAGCAGGGCGACCACGGCGGCCTCGTCGTCCGGGGCGGTGACCGCCTCCGGCAGCAGCAGGTAGTGCGAGGCGTCGTGGGCCAGCGCGTGACGGGCGAGGACATCGGTGTCCAGCAGCGGTGCGGTGGTCATGCTTCACGGTATCCCGCCCCCGGGAGCGCGGCCACGGGTCTTCTCGTCTGGTGCGAACGGGCAGGGTGACGGCGGTCCGTGGGTGGACGTGACCGGGCAGGGCGGCGGCGATCCGTGGGTGGGCGTGACCGGTCCGCGACAGGTGTGCGGGCCTGTACCGTCGGAGTCGTGACGAGCGCGCTGACCACCTATCTCGACCGCCTCTCCATCGCCCTGTCCAGCGCGACGGCGCCCGAGACCCCCGATGCGGTGCAACCGGACCGCGGGATCACCGGCGACGTCGACACCCAGGGCGACATCCCGGACCTGTCGTTCCTCTCCGGCGCGCGGGAGGACCATCTCGCCGTGGCGATCTGCTCGGTCGACGGGGAGATCACCGCCGCCGGCACCGATCACGAGTTCCCGATCCAGTCGATCTCCAAGGCCTTCGCCTACGGGGCCGCGATCGACCTGCACGGCATGGACTACGTGGACACGGTGGTGGACGAGGAGCCCTCGGGGGAGGAGTTCAATGCCCTCAGCCTCGACCCGCACACCAAGAAGCCCAAGAACCCGCTGGTGAACATCGGGGCGATCCGCACCCACGCGATGCTCGGCTCCACCCGGCAGGAGCGCACGCAGCGCCTGCGCACGGTGCTCGACGCCTCCGCGGGGCACGCCCTGGAGCCGCACCGCGAGACCTGGCAGGAGGAGCTCAAGAGCGCCGACCGCAATCTGGCGCTGGCCTACATGCTCCGCGCCGCCGGGTCCATGACGGAGGACGCCACCGAGGTGGTCGGCGGGTACATCGAGGGCTGCTCCGTGCTCGCCACCGTCACCGACCTCGCCGTGATGGCCGCGACCCTCGCCTCCGGCGGCACCAACCCGCTGACGGGCGAGGAGGTGTTCTCCCGCGTCGCCGCCCGCCAGGTGCTCTCGGTGATGCTCACCTGCGGGATGTACGACAACGCCGGCGACTGGGTCAGCGACGTCGGCCTGCCCGCGAAGTCCGGCGTGGGCGGCGGGATCATCGCGGGGCTGCCCTCCCGCTTCGGCGTGGCCAGCTACGCCCCGCAGCTGGACCTGCACGGCAACTCGGTGCGCGGAACCCTCTTCTTCGAGCGGCTCAGCACCGACTTCGCCCTCCACATGCTCGACGGGGTCGAGCCCCGGGATCTTGAGGAGTGCGCGCAGGAGCTGATGGAGGTCGGCACGCACCCCTGAGACCGGGCCTCATACCGGGATCCCCGCCCCCGAGCTCGGGTCACCACTTCGAGCTCTGCTTTCTCGGTGCCAAGAGCGCGGGTGGCACCGGAAGCGCAGAGCTCGGCGCTGTCCGGAGGGCGCTCGGTGCCGCCCAGGCGGCCTCGGCGCTGTCCGGAGGAGTTCCGTGCCTTTCCCAGAGATGGCAGCACCAGCGGCTCGGGGGCTCCCGGGGAACCAGCGGCCGGGAACGCACGCGGGTGCCGGATACAACGCACGCGGGTGCCGGACACTGGGCGGCTATTTCGCTTGCCGGCCCGGGGACCAGCCAGGACACTGCCTTTCATGACCCGCGTGTTCGCCCTCGACCCCGACGACTGGCCGATCTGGCGCGAGCTGCGTCTGCGGGCCCTCGAGGACGCCCCGGAGGCTTTCGCCAGTACTCTGGCCGAGGTGCTCGAACGGGACACCGAGAAGCACTGGCGCGCCGCTGTCACCGCGCCGATGGTGCCCTTCGTGGCGGAATCCGATGGGGCCCCGGCCGCCATGGGTCGGCTGATGTGGCGTGAGGATCACGACGCTCCCGTCGAACTGATCTCCGTCTGGGTCGCGCCCGAGCATCGCGGTCGAGGCGTCGGGGGCACGCTCGTCACCACGGCTGTCGAGCACCTCGCCATCCATCACCCGCGGACCCGGCTGCTGCTGGCGGTCGTCGAGACCAACGCGCCGGCGCGTGCCCTCTACTCACGCTGCGGCTTCGCCGTGATCGGCCGCAATCCGGATGACGATGCCGAGCTGCTGATGGAGCATGGGGCCCCGTGACCCCGCCGCTCAGCGCCCCGCCGCTCAGCGCCCCGCCCGCGGTGCGACCCGTCGAGATCTGCGGTTTCGGTGCCAAGAGCGCGGGTGGCACCGAAAACGCAGATATCGACGCTGTCCGGAGGGGGCCAGTGCTGCCCAGGGACTCGGTGCTGTCCGGAGGGGGCTCGGGCCGCCCGCTGGAGCTCGGTGCCGCGAGGCGCCGTCGGTGCGGCCCTGCGGATCGGTAGACTTTCCGTCATGAGTCCTACCTCGCACGACGCCCTGGTCCTCCGCCCCTTCGAAGGGCTGCCGAACGAGCGCGATCTGGTGGCCATGCGCCAGTTGATCCCCGCGGCGACGATGGCCGCGAAGACCACCGCCGAGTATGGCGCGGTCGACGTCGAGATCGCGACCATCCTGCCGATGGCGTGGCCGGCCGTGCGCCGCACCGATGGCTCCGTCACCGTCGGCATCCAGGCGGGGTACCCCGGCGGCGACCTCTCCCGCGGCATCGGCCAGGCCATCAAGCAGGCCCTCGCCCTCGAACCCGGCAACCCCATCACCACCGTGACCCTCGACGACGAGGCCCCGCGCCTGCAGGAGATCCTCGACCTGGACGGCGACTTCGCCATCACCGTCCACGACACCTTCGAGTTCTGGCTCGACCCGAGCGCTGAGCGCACCCCCGAGATCGAGTCCTCGATCCAGCAGGCCAACGACTCGATCATGCCCACCCGTCCCGTCGAGGGCCTCGAGCACGCCTACTGGGTCGACGCCGGACCCAAGGAGCACCTGCGCTGGGTGCTGGAGGCCGGCGAGGAGAAGGTGATCGACGCGGTCACGCGCCTGCACGCCCGGCGCGAGTCCGGCATCGGCGAGGGCACCAAATACGTCGGCTCCTTCCGCGCCGAGGGACTGGCGATCCCGGTATGGGACCTGCCCAAGGGCTCCGGTGTCGAGGGTGTGGAAGCGGAGGCGGAGGAGTTCCGCGCCCGCTTCATCGAGGCGCTGGAGACCGAGGAGCCGCTGACCGCGCTCGAGCGTCGGGCACGCGGCGGCATCGTGGCGCGGCAGGTGACCCTGCGATGAGCGCAGCGGGGCCGCTGACGGCGCATCGCCCCGAGCGGGTGGCCGTCGTGATCCCCGCCAAGAACGAGGCGGAGCGGATCGAGGCGACCATCGGCGCCGCTCACGCGATCACGGGAGTCGACCTGGTGGTGGTCGTCGACGACGGCTCCTCCGACGCCACCTCTGCGGTCGCGATGGGGGCCGACGCCCTGGTGGTGCGGCACAAGAGCAACCGCGGCAAGGCGGCGGCGATGGCCACTGGCGCGCAGATGATCGCGCTGCGGGAGGACGCCGAGCGTGCCGAGGGCGGGCAGGGGTTCTCCGAGGAGCTCCATGCGGAACCGCGCACTCCGGGGCACACCGGTCCGCTGCCGGTGATCGATGGCGATACGCCCCCGCCGCGCGCTCTGCTTTTCCTCGACGCGGACATGGAGGGCTCCGCCACCGCTGCGCAGCCCCTGGTGGATGCGGTCCTGGGCCAGGGCGTCGACATGGCGATCGCGCTGCTGCCTCCGCAGGTCGGTGCCGGCGGCATGGGCGTCGTGGTGCGCACCGCGCGACGCGGGATCGAGCGCGCCACCGGCTGGACGGCGACGCAGCCATTGTCCGGAACCCGGTGCATCACCCGCGAGACCTGGGACGCCTGCCAGCCGCTCGCCCCGGGCTGGGGCGTCGAGACCTCCCTGACCATCGACGCGCTGACCGGAGGATTCTGGGTCAAGGAGATCGAGGCCGAGCTCCACCACCGCGCTACCGGGAGCGACCTGCGCGGCCGCCTGCACCGCGCCGCCCAGTTGCGCGACGTGGTGCGCGCCCTGGCCCGCAAGCGCCAGGTGCTGCCGGAGGAGCCGGCCGACGAGGACGACACCGGGCAGGCATCTGTGACTGCGCCCGTCGCCTCGTCGATTCCCGCGGAAGATCCGACGGATCCGACGGTTTCGCCTGATGCGGCCGACGCTGCCGGCCCGGGCGAACCGGCCGACGCTGCCGACCTGTCCGACTCGGCGGACGTGACCGACTCGACCGACCCCTCCGACTCCGCCGACGTGACCGACCCCTCCGACTCGGCCGATCCGGCCCTGTCCTCGCCGGACCCTCTGGACCGCGAGCGCGAGAGGGTCGAACCCGTTTATGACCAGGGACTCGTCGGCACTGCGACGGGGGAACCTGCGGCGGGGGAGTCCGAGGCGGACGGACTCAGGTCGTCACAGGTCGCCCGGACGTGGCCCGGTCGGTCCGGTGCTCACGCAGCAGCGGACGAGCGCACGCCCGATGCTCACGCGGCAGCGGACGACCAGGAGCCGGCCGCCGGAGCCGATGTCGACGAGGTCCACGTCTGGTCGGTGGTCCCCGAGGTGGCGGAGAGCGGGGGACCCGACGATGCAAGCTTCGACGACCCCGCCGCCGACCACGCTGCCGCCGAGGAGGCCGCGGCCGCCGTGCGCGCGGACCGCCGCCGGGAGCGCCTGGCGATCCTCCCCGTCGACGGAGCCTTCTCCGATGACGAGACCCGGGCGATCGGCGACCGTGACATCGAGCTGCTGGACCGTCGTCTGCGCGCTCTGCCCGTGGACGGGGCCTTCGCGCCCGACGACGTCGTCTATCTCGTCGACATCGACCTCGAAGCCCTCGCCGTGCGGCTGCAGGAGGCCCCGGTCGAGGAGCCGTTCGAGCCCGGGCACGCGGTGATCATCGCGTCCCACCTGACGGTTCCGGAGCCCGAGCTGCCCAGCTCGATCCGACCGCCGCTGAGCGGCGACGAGTACACTTCGCTCGTGGTGCACGCCGCGGTCGACGCCGGCAACACCAGCGCGGACGACGCCTGACCTCGAGCCCTGATCATCTCGGGGCGGCGCAGGCGCTGCATCATCGTGGGGAAGCAGGGGCGCTGGATCACCGCGGCGCGGCCGGATGGCCGGCGGCCTCGTCGGCCTCCGTGGGCTCGGCTCCCGTCGGCCGCGGAGCAGGCAGAGCGGCAGGCAGGAAGGCCAGCCAGATCCCGAAGATCGCGGCCACCAGCACCGGGCCGGTGTCGTTGACCGCGTAGCCCACCCAGGTGCCGACGACGAGCGCGACCCGCACCGCGTAGGAGGCGGGATGGCGCTCGTCGAGAGCGGCGAGGCGATGCCAGCGCAGCCGCCGCGGCATGAGGATCGCGACCGAGGCCGCGACCGCCAGCACCATCACCACCGCGAGCGCCCAGTACCCGGTGGTCATCGCGATGTTCTGAGCGAGCTTGCGGACGATCACGGAGATCAGCTCGCCGCCCAGCAGCTCATCGATGAAGCGCCCCAGGTGGGTGCGCTGCTCCGGCGGTCGCAGCCAGTCCAGGAACGACACCCCGAGCACGGCGAACGTCCCCGCGACGCAGAGCACGAGCACATGCCAGATCCGCGGGCGGATCCCCGAGACCAGCAGCGCCAGCAGGCCGAAGGCGGGGATCGTGGCGAGCATCGACCCGAAGTCCGCCCCCATCGACGGAGCCACGCACACCCCGGCGACGACGGCCCCGACCACGAGCGTCCACACCACCCGGGCCCGCGGCGTGCGCACCACGGTGAACAGGCACAGCAGCGCCATCAGGGACGCGGCGAGCACCATGCCGAACAGGTGGTTCGAGAGCCCGTAGAAGCGTCCGCCGGAGATCGGCTGCGCTCCCAGCGGTGAGCCGAGCTGGAACCGGGAACCGGTCGCGGACTCCCCGAGGATCACCGCGGCCACCAGCGCGGCGGAGATCCCGAGGGGGCCGAGGCGGTGGCGGCGCCAGGGCCCCGCGAACGCGATCACCGCCAGCAGCGCGCAGCCGCCCCAGACCACGCCGGCCAGTGCCGGCGTCGCGTTCTCGGCCCGCCACCAGGGGATGATCGAGGCGCACAGCCCCACCGGGAGAGCCAGCGGGGCGATCGCCGCCAGGGCGCGGCCGACGGCGGCCAGGCGCGGCCTCCGCGCCAGCGGCGGGACCAGCAGGATCACGATCCCGATCACGCCGAGCGCGAGCCAGGACCCGAGCGCGGGGATCGTCGCGGCGTCGACCTGCGCGGCCGCCTGCGAGCGGTCCAGGGCGAGCTGCTGGGGATCGTCGTGGTCGGTGCCGCGCAGCGGCTGGCCGGGGACGAGACCGTCGGCCGTGACGTCATAGGAGTCCAGGATCGTCGGCAGCACGTCGGTCAGCACCACCACCCCGTTCTGCTTGGTGGCGCCGCTGGTGAGCGCCTGACCGGGGAAGGCGGAGTCGAGCGCGACCTGGAGGCCGACGGTGCGGGAGGCGACGGCGCCGGTGCGCTCCATCTCGTCGGGATCGACCGGATCGGTGGCCGCGACGGAGACCAGCAGGGTGCGCGGCAGGTCCTCGGCGTCGCAGCCCCCGGCCGCGTCCAGCACGGTGCCGACGCGCGCATCGAGCGCGGCGAGGGCCGAGGCACGATCGGGATCACCGTGGTCCGGCACGGAGCCGACGTCGACCTCGACGATCGCGTCGGTGCCGAGGGCGTCGGAGATCGTGGAGGCGGCATCCCCGACCGCGGCGTCGCCGGTGGCGTCGGCATCACCCGCGGTGTCGGAGGCGCCGGTGGCGTCGGCGTCACCGCCGGCGTCGACCTCGACGGTCTCGACCGGCAGCTGCTCCCACTGGTCCGTCGGCGGCGTGGGGATCCCGGCCGTGCGCGGCGCTTTCTCCGCGAGGCCCCGGTACCCGGTGTGCAGCGTCTCCATCCCTTGCCGTTTCGTGGAGACGACGGAGCTGGAGGTCGTGTTCATCGCCCCGGCACCCGAACGGTCCGCCAGGCACTGCAGGTTGGGGGTCGTCTCCGCGGAGATGTCCTCCCAGTTCAGGCCCGCGGTGGCGATCACCAGACGCACCGGGTCCGCAGGAGCGTCGGGCCCGTCGGCCTGTGCCGCGGGGGAGAGACCCACCAGGAGCGCACCCAGGAGGGTGCCCAGCAGCACGGTCAGCAGCACGCCCGGCAGCGCGCGGAGGCGGCGGGCGGGGGACGGAGCGGCGCATTCCTGGGGCACGCCACGATGCTACGGGCCTCGTCGGGTCCGTTCCGGTCCCTCCCGACAGGATGCGCGGGGCCTCCACGGATCCCTCACCGGCTCCACCGGATGTGACGGGGCCGGACGGCGGGCGATGCGGGGCGGGGTCCGACGGGGACCGCGTGAGGATCCCGACGGTGGTGTTCCGCGCGACGGGGGTGCGGGCCGGGGCCGACCGACGTCGTCGGGCGGCTTATCGTGGACCCCATGAACTCCCCGACCCCGCCCTATGAACAGGTCCGCCGCGAGGTCGTCGAACGGGTCCGCGCCGGCGAGCTGAAGCCCGGCGACAAGCTCCCGGCGATCCGTGTCTACGCCGATGACCTGGGCCTGGCCCCCGGCACCGTGGCCCGCGCCTACAAGCTCCTCGAGGAGGCGCAGATCATCGTGACCAAGCGCGGCGCCGGCACCACGGTGGCCCCGGACGCGGTCGCCGCGAGCGAGCGTGCGGCCGCGACCACGCAACGCGAGAGAGGCGGCACGGCGGACCCCGCGGTGGTGGCGCTGCTGGCCGGACCGGTCGCCGAGGCCCGGGGTCAAGGGCACAGCGACGTCGCGATCATGGCCTCGCTGCGGGCCGCCCTGGCGGGGGAGAACGGCGCCGCATCGGGAACGATTGACCCCTCGTCGGCGTGACGCTGCGCCTCGAACGGCTCGGACCATGGCACGCCGCGGCGATCCTGGCCGGTCAGGACGCGGTGCTGGCCGAGGAGATCATCGGTGCCCGATGGGATCCCGAGGTGCTCGACGACTTCCTGGAGCGCGCCGCCCGCTGGCGGGACGAAGGACCCATCCGCGAATACGCCGCGATGCTCGAGGACACGACACGCTGCGCCTCGTCGGACTCCGACGATTCTCGGCAGTTCGAGGGCAGCCGACGGATCGACAGCGATCGACGGGTCGAGGGAGACCATCCGCTCGGCGGCGAGCTGCTCGGCGGAGGCGGCCTGAACCTCGTGGCACCCGGTCTCGGGCGGGGACAGGCCGCCCTGACCTACTGGCTGCTCGCCGCGCATCGGGGCCGGGGACACGGGCTCGAGCTCGCCGGCTCCCTCGTCGACCGCGCGCGATCCGACACCCGCATCGCGCAGCTCGTCCTGCGCATCGCCCCCCACAACGAGGCCTCCCGCGCGATCGCACGGCGGCTCGGTGCGGTCTCGACGGGAACCCGCGTCCGCCATCCGGCCGATGCCTCTCGTCTCGCCGATCGCTGGGTGCTGGACCTGCGGTGACGCCGGGGAGAACGGGCCGCCGTCGGTGACGCGCCCGAGGGCGACCTGGCACGATGGGCCGATGCAACCATCGATCCGTCTCGTCCCGCCGTCCGTCTCCCGCCATGGAGCCTTCGTCGACTGCCTCGCGGACTTCGCCGGCACGGCCCTGGACGGCGCGAGCATCGCCGACCCCGCCGCGCCGCCCGTGCACGACGCGGATTTCGTCGACTTCGTGACCGGACGGCTCGCCGAGGAGGATCCCGCCACCGAGCTCGAGGAGCCGTGGGTGCACTGCACGAGCCGCTGGATCGTCTCGAACGACGGGTCCGACGAGCTCCTGGGATTCTTCGCGATCCGCCATCGCCTGAACCGCTTCCTGCACGACCAGGGTGGGCACATCGGCTACTCCGTGCGCCCCTCGGCCCGACGCCGCGGCATCGCGACGGCCGCCCTCGCACTCGGTCTGCAGGAAGCGCGCGGACTCGGCATCGCCCCGGTGCTGATCACCTGCGACGAGTCCAACACCGGCTCCCGCCGTGCGATCGAGAAGTCCGGCGGACGGCTCGAGAACACGGTCGAGGGAAAGCTGCGCTTCTGGGTCGGCGACGAGGAACGACCGACGCGCCCCTGACCGGCGCGGCCGGACCGCCGCGACCCGGACCGTCGCGACCACGACCAGCACGACCCGGACCGCCGCGACCCTGACCAGCACGACCCGGACCGGCGCGAGGCGGGCGATCCGCCCAGTACCCTTGGCTCTCATGCGGTACGGATACCTGGGCCCCGAGACCACCTTCACCCATCAGGCGCTGCTGCAGGCCCTCGAGGTGATGCCCCGCGAGATCACCGAGCAGGTGGAACAGGTGCCGTTCTCCGCGGTCGCGACCGCCACCACGGACCTCCTCGCCGGGGACATCGACGCGCTCATCGCGCCCATCGAGAACTCCGTCGAGGGCGGCGTCTCCGGCACGCTCGACGTGCTCGCCGCGACCGACTCCATCACCATCGTCGCCGAGCAGATCGTGCAGGTCACCTTCGTCCTCGCCGCCCGCGAGGACACCGCGCTGAAGGACCTCGAGGTGGTCTCCTCCCATCCGCACGCCCAGGCCCAGGTGCAGGGCTGGCTGCGCGGCAACCTCCCCGACGCGCACGTCGCGGCCGCATCCTCGACCGCCGCCGCCGCGCGGGACCTCGCCGCGCTGAGCCCCGAGCAGGCCCACGGCCGGGCCGCCGTCTGCTCCCCGCTGGCCGCGAAGCACTTCGGCCTCACCGTCCTCGCCGAGCAGATCGAGGACACCGAGGGCGCCCAGACCCGCTTCGTCCTGGTCACCCGCGAGGGACGGATCCCCGCGCGCACCGGCGCCGACAAGACCACCCTCGTCGTCCACCTCCCGCACAACCGCTCCGGCGCACTGCTCGAGACCCTCGAGATGTTCAGCGCCAACGGCGTGAACCTCTCGCGGATCGAGTCGCGCCCCATCGGCGATTTCCTGGGGAGGTACTCCTTCTCCCTCGACGTCGAGGGCCACATCGAGGACCGGCGGGTCGCCGCCTCCCTGCGGGCGCTGCACCGGATCTGCCCCGTCGTGCACTACCTCGGCTCCTACCCCCGCATCGACGGGGCGCACCCCGAGCCGCGCGAGGAGTTCGCCGACGAGACCTACGACGAGGCGCACCGCTGGATCGAGAAGCTCACCGGCATGGTCGCCCCGGAGCCTGACCGGGCGTGACAGCGTCGGTGACGCCGCCGCAGCACAGCCGCACGGTCAGGGCTGCGTCGAGTCCGTGCCCGCCGGGACCCGCAGCCGCAGCGACCCCGGGTCGATCCGGGCGATCAGGTGCGTGGCCTCGGCATCGGTGTCGCCGTCCAGCTGCACGGGCTGCGCCTTCGTGGTCGCGACCTTCACCTCGGTGGCCTGGTAGCGATCCATCGAGGAGAGCCGGGTCGTCTCGGCGAACTTCCCCCGGGGGACGAGCTTGGGGGTCACGACCTCGGTGAGCACCTGGCTGAAGCCGGCCGCACCCTTCCACCCGGCCACCACGATCTCCAGCCGTCCGTTGTCCGCCGTCGCGTCCGGCATGAGCACGAAGCCGCCGGGCAGCTTGCCGACGTTGCCCAGCAGCACGGTGCGGGCCTTGTGGGCATGGCGGGTGCCGTCGGGGAAGTCCAGGACCACGTCGACCGAGCGCCCCAGGATCGTGCGCACCCCGCCGAACACGTAGGCGACCCAGCCCAGGCGCTTCTTCATGGTGTCGTCGGTATGGCCGATCATCTCCGCGTCGGCTCCGAAGCCGGCGATGACCAGGAAGATCTGTTCCGCCGAACTCGCCGCCTCGCCGATCGAGCCGCCGGTGCGCAGCCAGCCCACGTCGATCTGCTTGTCGTGGCCGGCCAGGGCCGCGGTCATCGCTGCGGAGGGGTCCTCCAGCGGGATGTCGAGGTTGCGGGCCAGCAGGTTCCCGGTGCCCGAGGGGATGATGCCCATCCGGGTGTCGGTCCCGGCGAGCACCGAGGCGACCAGGCGCACGGTGCCGTCCCCGCCGGCGGCGATCACCAGGTCCGCGCCGTCCAGTCGGGCCTGGCGCGCCTGCCCCCGGCCCGGGTCCTCGACGCTGGTCTCGTAGAAGGTGACCTCCGCCCCCTCGAGGTGCTCGGCGATCTCGCGCACCCGGGTGCGGAACTGCTCGGCGTCGTCGAACTTCGTGGGATTCAGGACCACGGCGACCTGCTGCACCCGATCCGGGGCGCTGCCGGTTCCGTCGGCCCCGGCAGCCGTCCCGTCGGTCGCGACAGCGGCACCGCCGGCCTCCGCGACCTCGCCGTCGGACCCGCCCCCGGCGACCGAGGCCTCGCGCATCTCCCTCTCGTGCCTCTCGGCCGTCGTGCGCAGCTCGCCGATCTCGCGACGGTGCCGGGCCAGGTGCCGCAGGGCCACGGCCAGCAGCACGACCGCCACGACCAGGATGATGATCGAGACGATGTTGAGCAGGAGGAGAGGCTGGTCCATGGGCACAGCCTACTGAGCGCGGCGGCCGCCGTGAGCGCCTCGTGGCGCGGGTACCCTGGAGCAATGATCGATCTGCGGCTCCTGCGCGAGAATCCCGATGCCGTCCGCGACGCCCAGAGGGCACGTCGGCGAGACCCCTCCACCGTCGACGCGGTGCTCGAGGCCGACTCCCGGTGGCGCGAGGCGACCGGAGCCTTCGAATCCGCGCGGGCCGAGCAGAAGGTCTTCGGCAAGCAGGTCGCCCAGGCCACCGGCGATCAGAAGCAGCAGCTGCTGGCCGAGGTCAAGCAGCTCGCCGCCGACGTCAAGCGGCTGCAGGCGGAGGCCGACGAGGCCATCGCCGCCCGGGACACCCTGCTGCGTGCGATCCCGAACCTCGCCGAGGGCGCCCCCGAGGGGCTCGAGGACGACTTCGCCCTCCGCGAGACCGTCGGGGAGAACCCCGCCTTCGAGCATCCGGTCAAGGACCATCTGGAGATCGCCGAGGGACTGAAGGCGATCGACATGGCCCGCGGTGCGAAGGTCTCCGGGGCCCGTTTCTACTTCCTCACCGGTGTCGGTGCCCAGCTCGAGCTCGCGATCCTCAATTCCGCGATCGACCAGGCCACGAAGTCCGGCTTCACCCCGATGATCACCCCGACCCTGGTGCTGCCGGAGTCGATGGAGGGCACGGGCTTCCTCGGCGAGCACGCCGACGAGGTCTACCACCTCGACAAGGACGACGACCTCTACCTCGTCGGCACCAGCGAGGTGGCCCTGGCCAGCTACCACAAGGACGAGATCCTCGACCTCGGAGGCGGCCCGATCCGCTACGCCGGCTGGAGCGCCTGCTACCGCCGCGAGGCCGGCAGCTACGGCAGGGACACCCGCGGCATCATCCGCGTCCACCAGTTCCACAAGGTGGAGATGTTCTCCTACTGCCGCATCGAGGACTCCTACGCGGAGCACGAGCGCCTGCTGGACCTCGAGCGCGAGATGCTGGCGCGGATCGACGTGCCCTACCGCATCATCGACACCGCCGCCGGCGATCTCGGGACCTCCGCCGCCCGCAAGTACGACTGCGAGGCGTGGATGCCCAGCCAGAACACCTACCGCGAGCTCACCTCGACCTCGAACACCACCCAGTTCCAGGCGAGGCGGCTGAACATCCGCGAGCGCACCGACGACGGCCTGCGCCCCGTCGCGACGCTGAACGGCACCCTCGGCACCACCCGTTTCATCGCGGCGATCCTCGAGAACCATCAGCGCCCCGACGGGTCGGTGGTGGTCCCGGAGGGACTGCGGCCCTACCTCGGCGGGCGCGAGGTCTTCGAGGTCACCGCCTGAGATGCGCCGCGTCAATCCCCTGCGCCGTCTGGTCGAGGCAGCGCGTCACCGCCGGTTCACCCGGGTGTCAGACCGTGCTGGAAGACTGGGCGACATGACCGCTCCGACCTCGCCGACGCCTCTGACCGATCCCGACGCGACCCGCACCCGCCTGCAGGTGCACCTCGACGCCCTGGGCGGCGAGCAGCTGCTGGTGGGTCTCGACGTCGACGGCACGCTCGTCGATCACGACGGCGTCATGTCCCCGCCGATGCGCCGCATGCTGCAGCGCACCGCCGACCAGCACACCGTCGTCATCGCCACCGGCCGCTCCATCGGCGCCACCCTGCCGATCGTCGAGGCCGCCGGGATCACCCGCGGCTACGCGGTGTGCTCCAACGGCGCGGTCACGGTCCGGATGGATCCGCAGGCCGACGGGGGCCACCGCATCGTCGAGACCCGCTCCTTCCAGCCCGGCCACGCCCTGCGCACCCTGCGCGAGGTCCAGCCCGACGCCCACTACGCGGTAGAGACGGCCGACGGCGGCTTCCACGCCACCACCGGCTTCCAGGACGCCAGCTTCGGCGTC
Source organism: Brachybacterium fresconis (assembly GCF_017876515.1). NCBI lineage: Bacteria > Bacillati > Actinomycetota > Actinomycetes > Micrococcales > Dermabacteraceae > Brachybacterium > Brachybacterium fresconis. The sequence goes on from NZ_JAGIOC010000001.1 coordinate 3,792,758, forward strand.
CAGGCGACCGAGCGACCGCTGGATGACCTCATGGAGCTCGAGGCGGTGCGCGTGGTGGTCCATGTGCCCGATCTGTCCCCGCAGGAGTTCAGCGAGGTCATCGCGCAATCCGGTGTCCACGGCGTGGAGTACTCGATCGGGTGGACGGCCTGGCTGGACATGGCCGCCCCCGGCGTCTCCAAGGCCACGGCCCTCGAGGACATCCGCGCCCGGCTCGACATCGCCGCCGCCCACACCGTGGCCGTCGGCGACGGCTTCAACGACACCGAGATGCTCACCTGGGCCGGGGTCGGGATCGCCATGGGGCAGGCGCCGCAGGGCGTGAAGGACGTCGCCGACGTGGTCACCGACTCCGTCTACGAGGACGGCACGGTGCTGGTGCTGGAAGCGCTGCGAAGCTGATCAGCGGTTCCGGGGCCGGAGGCAGGTCCCGACCTCTTGCCGAACGGGCAGGACGGCGGCACGTCAGCTGAGAGCCACGGCCGGGATCATCCCGAAGCGACCTCCAGGACCACCTTGCCCAGATGGCCGCCGTCGCGCAGGATCGCATGCGCCTCGCTCGCGCGGTCCATCGGCAGCCGGGCGTGGAGCGGGACGCTGAGCGTCCCGTCGGCCAGCAGCGGCCAGACCAGCTCGCGGGTGGCCTCGAGGATCTCGCGCTTGCCCTCGGTGCGCCGCGAGCGCAGCGTGGTGCCGATGACGCGGGCGCGCTTGCCCATGAGCATGCCGATCGGCAGCTCGCCGATGGCTCCGCCCAGCGTGCCGATGATGACCAGCCTTCCGTGCTCGCGGAGCATCCCCACGTTGTCCGCGAGCGTCGGACCGCCGACGATGTCGAGGATGACGTCCGCCCCGCCGGCCTCCCGCACCACCTCGAGCAGATCGGTGGTCCGACGGTTCCAGACCGCGTCGGCCCCCAGGTCGCGCACCCGGTCGAACGCCTCGTCGGAGCCGACGGTGGTCAGCACCCGCGCGCCGAGGTGCCGCGCCAGCTGGATCGCGACGGTGCCGATGCCGCCGGTGCCGCCGTGGATCAGCACGGTCTCGCCGTCGGCCAGACGTCCCTCGAGCACCAGGTTGGAGACGACGGTGGCGCACACCTCGATGACCCCGGCGGCCTCGACGGGGTCCATGCCCTCGGGCACCGGCAGCAGCTGCCCTTCGGGGACCGCCACCACCTCGGCGTAGCCACCGCCCGCCAGCAGCGCCACCACCGCCTCACCAGTGTCCCGGCGGTGCCCGGAGACCTCCAGACCGGGCAGTTCGGAGGCCCCCGGCGGCGGCGGATACATTCCGGCGGTCTGGGCGACGTCTGCCCGGTTCACGCCCGCCGCGACCACGTCGACCAGCACCTCGCCGGGGGCCGCGACGGGTTCGGGCAGCTCGACCAGTTCGAGCTCGTGCTCCTCGGTGATGGCGATCGCGCGCATGGTCACTGGGTCACGTCCACGACGGTGCGGCCGCGGGTCTCGCCGGCGAGGATCCGCTGCGCATAGGGGATCGTCTCCGACAGCCCGATGCTCGTGGTCATCGAATCCAGCAGGTCGAGGTCGAGCTCGGCGGCCAGCGCATCCCAGGCGCGCTCGCGCAGGTCCGGCGGGGCGTCGACCGAGTTCACGCCGGCGAGGGTGACGTGCCGCAGGATGAACGGCATCACGGACGTCCGCAGATCCATTCCCTGGGCCAGTCCGTAGGCCGCGACCACTCCACCCCAGGAGGTCTGGGCGAGGACGTTGGCGAGCGTCGTGCTGCCCACGGCGTCGATCGCCCCGGCCCAGCGCTGGGCCTGCAGGGGCTTGCCGACCTCGGCGCCGAGCTCGTCGCGGTCGATCACCTCGGCGGCCCCGAGCTCCCGGAGGTATTCCGCGTTCTCGTCGGTTCGTCCGGTCGAGGCCACCACGCGGAACCCGCGGCCGGCCAGCAGGGCGAGCGCGACGGAGCCGCCCCCGCCGGAGGCACCGGTGACCAGCACGTCTCCGTGCTCCGGGGTGACGCCGCCGTCCTCGAGGCGCAGGACCGAGAGCATCGCCGTGAATCCGGCGGTGCCGATGGCGGCGGCCCGCTCGGGGGAGAGGTCCGCGGGCAGGCGCACCAGGGCGTCGGGACGCACGCGGGCCCGGGTGGCGAAGCCGCCGTTGCGGGTCTCGCCGATGCCGTCGCCGTTGAGGACCACGAGGTCACCGGCCGAGTACTCCTCGACCTCGGAACCGGTGACCCGCCCGACCAGGTCGATGCCCGGGATCAGCGGGAACCGGCGGGCGATGCCCTGGCCCGCGATCGCCATGCCGTCCTTGTAGTTGTAGCTCGAGAAGAGCACGTCCAACTCGACGGGTCCGCTCAGCGTGGACTCGTCGGCGTCCTCGACGAGGCGGGCGTCGGCCCCTTCGGCTTCGATCAGTACGGCGCGCATGCGGGCGCTCCTCTCCTCGACTGCAGGTGCCGCCAGCCTAACGGGGCCCGCGCCAGGGATTGACTCCGACCCAGTCCCGTGGTTCATTAGTGGAGTAATGAACCGAGCAACCCGCGAGGGTCCGGATCCTCGACACGACCGGGAGGCGACGTGCTCGACGAGTCGAAGCCGCTCTTCATCGCTGTGGCGGAGCAGATCGAGGACGGGATCCTCGACGGCACCTATCCGGAGGACACCCCGGTGCCCTCGACCAATGAGCTGGCCGCATTCCTGCGCATCAATCCCGCGACGGCAGGCAAGGGACTCCATCGCCTCGCCGACGCGGGCGTCCTGGTCAAACGTCGAGGAGTAGGCATGTTCGTCGCCCACGGCGCCACAGAGCTGCTGCGGCAGCGCCGGCGCGATTCCTTCGCCCGCGCCTACATCGTCCCGCTGCTGCGCGAAGCCGCGCACCTGGGCATCGACCCCCGAGAACTCACCGAGATGATCACGAAGGAGGCGTCCCGATGAGCGCCATCGAGACCCGCAATCTCAGAAAGCACTTCCGCGACGTCGCCGCCATCGACGATGTCTCCCTCTCCTTCACCGAAGGTCGGGTGCACGGGCTGCTGGGCCGGAACGGCGCCGGCAAGACCACGATGATGAAACTGCTGACCGGGCAGATCTTCGCCAGCTCCGGCGAGATGCGCGTGCTGGGCGAGAACCCTGTGGAGAACCCGCAGGTGCTCGCGCAGACCTGCTTCATCCAGGAGAGCCAGAAGTATCCCGACGGGTTCCGGCCCTTCGACGTGCTGCGCATCGCCGAGGGCCTGTACCCCTTCTGGGATCAGCAGCTGGCCCGCGAGCTGGTCGCCGACTTCCGCCTCCCGGAGAAGAGGGCCATCAAGAAGCTCTCCCGTGGCCAGCTCTCGGCCGTCGGCATCATCCTCGGTCTCGCCTCCCGGGCTCCGCTGACCTTCTTCGACGAGCCGTACCTGGGCCTGGACGCCGTCGCCCGGCGCCTGTTCTTCGATCGGCTGCTGGCCGACTTCGCCGAGCACCCCCGCACCGTGATCCTGTCCACCCACCACATCGACGAGGTCTCCAACCTGCTCGAGCACGTGGTGCTGCTGGACGAGGGTCGGGTCGCGATCTCGGAGGAGGCCGAGGCGCTGCAGAGCGCGGCGATCGAGGTCTCCGGCCGGCTCGACGAGGTCAAGGGCTTCATCGCCGGGGCTGACGTGCTCCACCTCCAGGAGATCGGCTCGCTGGCCACCGCCACTGTCCATGCAGAGCCCGGCAGCGCTGAGCGGGCCCGGGCCGCAGGGCTCCAGGTCGCGCCCGTCTCCCTGCAGAACTACATCGTCCATCGCACCACCGCCGCGGCCACCGCCGCGGCGCGCTGAGAGGAGATCCGAGATGCGCTCCCGCAACGTCATCGACATGCACCTGGTCAACCGGATGCAAGCCTACGGCTATCCCCTGATCGCGCTCGCCTTCGCCCTCGTGGTCATCCTGGCGGTCGGCGTGATCATCGGCTCGCAGGGCCCCGAGGCCCAGGCGGGGATGTATTACGGCATGCAGTGGAACGGCGCGATCTTCGCCCTGCTGGGCCCGTTGATCGGTTACGGTTTCACCTCCATGGGCCAGTACTTCCCCCTGGCCCTGGGTCTGGGGTTGACCCGCCGGGAGTTCGCCTCCGGCCTCGGCCTGGTGTTCCTGGGCAACGCCGTGGTCTACTCCGTGCTGATCACGATCGGCAAGACCGTCGAGGTCGCCACCGATGGCTTCGGGCTGAGCATCCGATTCTTCGATGTCTTCTACACCAGCACCGGCGCACCGTGGCAGACCCTCGTGCAGACCTTCCTGCTGATCCTGGGAGTGCTGTTCCTCGGCGCCGCCATCACCGCCGCCTTCCTGCGCTTCGGCCAGGTCTTCCTGTGGGCCTCCGGCGCCGTCCTGGCGCTGCTCGCCCTGGGGATCCTCGCGGGAGTGCTCCTGCTCGACGGCTTCGGTCGGGCTCTGCTCGATGTCCTCACCATGGGCTGGGGCCCGTGGATGGTCGCGATCGCCGTGATCGGTGCGATCTCGGCTGGTGCCTGGCTGGTGCTCGTGCGGCGCACACAGGTGAGCTGAGGTGGGCGTGCAGCCGTGTTCGTGAATCAGTACGCCGGGCAGGTGGGAGCCGCCTGACACCGGTAGACTCTCGCGGGTGCCTCCGGGCACGAGGAGGGTTGTCAGAGCGGCCGAATGAGATGGTCTTGAAAACCATTGTGCAGTGACCCTGTACCGCGGGTTCGAATCCCGCACCCTCCGCCCGAGCTGCCGCGGGTCAGCTCTCAGGCGGCCTTCTCCGCCGGCCAGGTCGCCAGGAACGCCGCGACCCCGGACTCGAGCTCCTCGCGTCGGGCCCCGTCGCGCGCCTGCATCGACATGCCGTTCCAGATCGCGAGGATGTGCATCGCGAAGCCGTCCACGTCGATCCCGGACGGCAGTCGGCCGGCGTCCCGGTCCGCGGTCAGCGCGGCCAGGAGGCGCTGTCCGATCGCGTGACGGATCGCCTGCAGGCCGGCATCGATCTCGGGGGAGGACGCCGACGCCGTGGAGGCGTTGTTCATGATCAGGCACCCGGCCGGGCACCCCGGCTGCGTGTACTGGTGGGCGGCTCCGGTCAGCAGGCGTCGGGTCGCGCCGCGGGTATCGACCTCCTCGTCGAAGGCCGCCTCGACGAATCCGGTGTATCGGTCGGTGTAGACGCGAACCACCTCCTCGAAGAGCTGCTGCTTGCTGCCGAAGGCGTGGTACAGGCTGGGGGCGGAGATCCCCATCGCGGTGCAGAGCTCGCGGGTGCCGATGCCCCCGTAGCCGCGCTCCCAGAACAGCAGCATCGCCTTCTCCAGGGCCTCGTCCCGATCGAAGCTGCGGGGGCGTCCTCTGCTCGCGCTCATGCCCTGAATTCTATAGCGCCCGACCCGAAAAGGGGTTGCCCGTTATGTACCGAGTGATACACAATGTGTCGGATTGCGAGCGGACGACGCGCTCGCCGGTGAGCACGAGGGCGTGTCGCCGTCGACACGACCCGTGATCCACGATTCGGAAGGTCACCTCATGCATCTCGCACCGACCCTCGCTCCCCGCACGGCTCCCGCCGGTCCACCGCTCACCGCTCCTGTCGCCGCGCCGGGCACCGTCCTGGTCACCGGAGCGGGCGGACACGTCGGCGCGCAGGTCGTCCACCTGCTGCTCGAGCGCGGGATGCGCGTGGTCACCACCGACGTCACCCCGCTGCCGGTCCCGAGGGACGACTTCGTGCTCGGCCCCTGCGCCGGCTCCCCCTCCTACGTCCCCTTCCTCGAAGCCACGCTCGCGAGGTTCGACGTCGACCTGCTCATCCCCACCGTGTCGGACGAGCTGCCGGCGCTGGCGGGCGTCGCTCCGGTCCTCGGCAGCCAGGTCGCGATCGCCGCCCCGGGCCCGATCGCCCTGTGCCACGACCGTCTGCTGACGATGAGGTACCTGGCGCGCCATCGGATCCCCGTCCCCACGACGGTGGTCGTGCGTCCGTCCGGGGTGCCCCGGCACCTGATCGGGGAGGGCACCTACGTGGCCAGGCCCCGCCTCGCGAACGGTCCGGGCACGGCGACGATGATCGACGACCCCGAGCAGCTGCCCGCCCGCAACGACACCTTCCTCGCCCAGGAGCTCGTGCCGGGCGAAGAGATCATCGCCCAGGTGCACCGCTCGCCCCGGGACGGCGTCATGACGGTGGTCCTGCTGCGCACCTCGGGCAGCGGACCCGACGCAGGGGGGAAGTCTGCGCGGATGGAGCAGGTGGAACCCGGGGCGGAGCCGGAGCTCGCCGAGCTCGCCCGCGCGGTCGCCCGGGCCCTCGACCTGACCGGCGCGTTCAGCATCGACATGCGCCGCACCGTCGCCGGCACGCCGGTCGTCCTCGCCGTCGACGCGAGACTGGGGGCCCACAGCCACCCTGCCCCGGAGCTGCTCGACGGACTGCTGGACGATGCCGCGCTCCCGCTCAGGACGGTGCGGAGCGCACCTCGGACTGCGCCCAGGCGGTGACCTCCCGGGCCAGGTCGCGGTCCAGGGCGGTCGCCGAACGTCGCAGGAACGTCGGCCGCCCTCGCAGAGCGCGACGACCGTCGGGACCGATGTAGGAGCCCGGGGGCAGAGGCTGAGTGGCGGTGAACAGCACCGAGGAGGCACCGCGCCGCGCCGGCATCGCGATCGGCCTGGTGACCTCGGTGACGAGCCGATCGAGCCGCGCGGACCCGGTCGCGTTCTGCAGGTTCGTGAGCACCCAGCCCGGATGCACCAGCTGCAGGTCCACCCCGTCCCCCCGGGCGTGCAGGCGATCGGCGAGCTCCCGGCCCCACAGCATCGTCGTGAGCTTCGAGCGTCCGTACGCGGCGCCGGGCGACCAGCCGCCGCGGCGGAAGTGCGGATCACCCAGGTCGATCGACCCGAAGGTGTGCGCGTCGGACGCGACGACCACGACCCGCTCCCGCACCAGCGGCAGCAAGGTCTCGGTGAGCAGCAGCGGAGCCAGAGCGTTGACCGCCAGCATCCGCTCGAATCCGTCGATCGTCTCCTCGTGATGCCGGGTGACGAGCCCGGCGACATGGATCAGCAGATCGATCCCGCCCGGCCCGACGAGACGCTCGATCCCCTCGGCGCCCTCGCGCACCGACGCCATGTCGGCGAGGTTCAGGTGGGTCAGGCGCACCGCGTCCGGCCGACCGGTCTCGCGGGTGATCCGCTCGGCGACGACCTCGCCCTTGCTGCGGGTGCGGACCGGAAGGACGAGGTCGGCGCCCCAGAGAGCCAGCTGCAGCGCCGTCTCCCGGCCGAGGCCGTCGCTCGCACCGGTCATCACGACGGTGCGACCGGTGAGGTCGGGCACGGGCAGGTGCTCCCATTCCATCGTGGTCATCGCACCATCGTAGGGACGGCCGTGATCGCCCTCCTCCCGCGTAGCATGAGCGTGTCGTCGCTCCCGTCGACACCGCCCGGATCCCCGCAAGGAGAGTCAGCGATGGCCCAGTACACAGGTGTTGCCGTGAGCCCCGGTCGCGTGATCGGCACGATCCGATCGATGGCCCCGCCGGTCGCCGAGCCCCCCGCGAAGGACACCCTGCCCGAGGGCGCGGACGCCGCCGCCGAGGCCGAGCGGATCCCCGTCGCGGCCGCCGCCGTGCAGGCTGCGCTGACCCGCCTGGCCGAGCGCGCTCCCGGTGACGGGAAGAAGATCCTCGAGGCCACCGCACAGATGGCAGCGGATCCCTCCCTGACCCAGACCGCGCAGGGCCTCGTCCTCTCCGGCGGCAAGTCCCCGGCACGAGCAGTCTGGGAGGCAGGCGACCAGGTCGCCACCATGCTCGAGGGCCTCGGCGGCTACATGGCCGAGCGCGCCACGGACGTGCGCGACGTGCGCGCCCGCATCGTCGCCGAGCTGCGCGGCGAGCAGGCTCCCGGGATCCCGGACGCCTCCGAGCCCTTCGTGCTCACCGCGATCGACCTCGCCCCGGCCGATACCGCCACCCTCGATCCGACCCGGGTGATCGCCCTGATCACCTCCGACGGCGGCCCCCAGTCGCACACCGCGATCCTCGCCCGCCAGCTGGGCCTGCCCGCGATCGTGGCGGCCAAGAGCATCCACGAGTTCACCGACGGCACCGAGGTGTTCGTCGACGCCGGGCTGGGCACCGTCACCGACGAGGTCACCGACGAGCACCACCTTTTCGCCGAGGCCTGGGCCGAGCTGCAGAAGAACCCGCTGACCTACGAGGGCGGGGGAGGGGCCCTGGCCGACGGGACCCGCGTGCAGCTGCTGGCCAACATCGGCGGCGCGGCCGACGCCGAGAAGGCTGCGGCGGCGCACGCCGACGGGGTGGGCCTGTTCCGCACCGAGTTCCTGTTCCTGGATCGCGAGGACGAGCCCTCCGTCGAGGAGCAGACCGCGGCATATGTCGAGGCCTTCGCGCACCTGCCCGGCAAGAAGGTGGTGGTGCGCACCATCGATGCCGGCGCCGACAAGCCGCTGCCGTTCCTCACCGATGCCGACGAGCCCAACCCGGCGCTCGGGGTGCGGGCCTATCGCACCTCCTGGGAGAAGCGCTCGGTGCTGACCAACCAGCTCGACGCGATCGCCGCGGCCGCGAAGCAGTCCCGGGCGACGCCGTGGGTGATGGCCCCGATGATCGCCACCGTCACCGAGACCGAGGACTTCGCGGCCCTGTGCCAGGAGCGGGGCCTGCGTCCGGCCGGGATCATGGTCGAGACCCCGTCGGCCGCGATTACCGCGGACCGCCACCTGGCCGCCTGCGACTTCGCCTCCATCGGCACCAACGACCTCACCCAGTACACGATGGCCGCGGACCGTCAGCTGGGCTCGCTGGCCCATCTGAACAACCCGTGGCAGCCCTCGGTGCTGTCCTTGGTCAAGGCCACCTGCGACGGGGCGCGCGCCGCCGGCGGCGACCCGGAGGCCGTCGGGGAGGAGGTCGCCAAGCCCGTGGGCGTGTGCGGCGAGGCCGCCGGGGACCCCGGCCTCGCGGTGGTGCTCGTCGGCCTCGGCGTCAGCAGTCTGTCGATGACGCCGCGCTCGCTGCCCGCGGTCGCGAAGGTGCTGTCCACCGTCACCCTCGAGCAGGCCCAGGCACTCGCGGCGCAGGCCGTCGGCGCCCGCACGGCCGAGGAGGCCATGCACGCGGTGCGCGCCGGGCTGCCGGTCCTCGGCGAGCTGGGGCTGTGAGGGGCTGACCGGGAGGGTCCGCAGACCCGCGATCTGATCCCGCTCAGCTCACTCCTCGGCGTCGAGGTCCTTCTCCAGCAGGTCCGCGAGAGCGTTCACCGACTCGTCGGCGCCCTCACCCTCGGCGCGCAGGGTGACCTGGTCGCCCTTGCCCGCGCCGAGCGTCATCAGCATCAGCATGCTGGAGGCCTGGACGGGGCTGCCGCCCGGCTTCTCGATGGTGACGGTCGCGGGCTGCTCGCCGGCGGCCTGCGCGAAGATTCCCGCGGGGCGCGCGTGGAGCCCGGAGGCGCTGGCGACTGTGACGGTGCGCTCTGCCATGGTGTGTGTGCCTTTCGACGGACCGCCGCAGGGTGAGCGGCGGATTCTGAGCGCGGTCGTCCGCGCCGGGTTCGTACGGTCTCGGTACGGAATATACCGGGATCAGAGGGTCTTCTGCCGGTCCGCGACGCGCTTCCGTGCCGCGACGAACAGCGGATGGGTCGACTCGAGGCCGGTGATCTCCTCCGTGGCGGCCTCGGCGTCCTGCGCGCGGAGGATCTCCTGCAGGCGGTCCACCTCATCGTCGCCGCTCGGGGTGAAGGCGAGCGCGGCCTCGAACGAGTCCAGCAGACCGTCGTGCTCCAGGCCGCGCTCGGCGAGCTCCGCGGCCGGGCCGACGATGCGCTCGTGCCGGGACAGCTTGCGCAGCGGGGCCCGGCCCACGCGCTCGACCGGATCGGGCAGCGCCTCGTTCGCGAAGCGGCCGAGGACCTTCGTGCGGTAGGCGGCCATGTCATCCGCGGTGAAGCCGTGCTTGGCGACCAGCAGGGCGGAGGTCTCACCGAGCACCGCCTCGACCTGCTGGGCGACTTCCGGATCGGCGATCGCCTCGGCGATCCTCGCGTGGCCGGCGCTCCAGCCGTGCCAGGCGGTGCTCGCATGCCCGGTGTTGACGGTGAACAGCTTGCGCTCGATGTACGGGCCGAGGTCGTCGACCCAGGTGATGCCGGGGACGTCGGGCTCCTGGCCGTCGAAGGGTCCGCGCTCGACCGCCCACTCGGAGAAGTCCTCGACCGTGACGTCGAGTCCGGCGTCCTCGGCCTGCACCGGCACGATCCGGTCGACGGCGGTGTTGGAGAACAGCGCCTTGTCGTCGAGATCGTCGCCGGAGTAGTTCGCGCGGATCTCCTGCTCCAGCAGGTCGGTCGCGTTGATCGCGTTCTCGCAGGCCATCACCGCCAGGCGGGGCGACCCGGACGGGCGGGCCGCGATCCCGGCGGCGATGTTCGGCGCCACGAAGCGCAGGATGTGTGCGCCCACCGCCGTGGTGACGACGTCGGCCGCGGCGATCTGCGCGCTCAGGCCGTCGGGGTCCTGCGCCGAGTTGATCGCCGAGAAGCCGTCGACGACGGTGGTGGTGGGATGCCGGCCGACGGTGCGGACCTGGTAGGAGTCCGTTTCCTGCAGCTGGGTGATCAGGGCGTCGGCGACGTCCGCGAACACCAGCTCGTAGCCGGCCTCGTGCAGCAGCAGGCCGATGAACCCGCGGCCGATGTTCCCTGCGCCGACATGGACTGCCTTCATCGCGTTCACTCCTTCTCATCGCCGAGGATCGCGCGGATCTCCTCGACCGTGGTGGCCTGCTCCAGGCGCTCGACCTGGGCGGGGTCGGAGAAGGTCATGGCGACCTTCTGCAGCAGTTCGAGATGCTCGTTTCCGACCCCGGCGATGCCGATGACGAACGTCGTGGGGTTGCCGTTCCAGTCGATGCCGTCGGGATAGCGCACGAACGACATCGCCGAGCGCGTGATCGAGGACTTGGCGTCGTTGGTGCCGTGGGGGATCGCCAGCGAGTTGCCCATGAACGTCGAGACCGTGGCCTCGCGGTCGTGCATGGCGGTGACGTAGTCCTGGTCGACTGCGCCGGCGGCGACCAGCAGGGCTCCGGCCTCGTCGATCCCGGAGGCCGAATCGGTGGCGCTGCCGGACAGGACGATGCTGTCGGTCGCGAGGATCTCCGGGGCAGGTTCGGTGCCCGCGGAGATCTCGGCGTCCGAGGAGTCGTCCTTCGCGGCGTCGGCGTCCGCGGCGTCGGAACCATCCGCTGCGCCGCGGTCGTCCTCGACGACCTCGGCGCTCGCTACCTGCTCCGGCGGACGCTCCGCGGCGCGGCGGCCGTGGCCCGTACCGGCAGCGGACGACGCAGCACCTGCCCCGGCGGTGGCACCCGCGCCGGCGGCGGCACCGGCGGTCGCCGTGCCACCGCCTGCTCCCACCGCGGCGGAGGCCGGCTCGAACCCGGGCGCCTCGCTCGCCGCCTCGGCCTCGGGTTCTGCGGCCGCGTCCGGATCGTTGCGCTGGTGGACCAGCTCGACGACCTCGTCGTAGCGCGGCGAGTTCATGAACTGGTCGACGCTGACGTGCACGGCGGACTCGGTGCGCTGCTGGGCACGGTCGGTGAGCTCCTTCTGGGTCACCACCACGTCCCATTCGTCGGACAGGCTCGAGATCGCCTTGTTGGTGACCTCGACATCCTCGAAGCCGGCCGCCCGGACCTTCTTGCGCAGCACCGTCGCCCCCATGGCGGAGGAGCCCATGCCGGCGTCGCAGGCGAAGACGATCCTCTCGATGCGGCCGGTGTGCCCGGAGGCGTGGGCCGCCGTGGCGGCGCCCGCACCTGCTGCGCCCGCGCCGGTCAGGGCACCGGCGACGGAGGACTTCTTGCCCTTCATCTGCTCCATCTTGGCGGTGGCCGCACCGATGTCGCCGTCGTCCTGCGTGCCGATCCGGAGGAGGAGCGCCGAGAGCAGGAAGCTCACCACGGCGGCCCCGGCGATCGCGAGGGCGATGCCCAGGTAGGAGTCGCGCGCGGCGACGCCGAAGATCATGAACACCGAGCCGGGAGAGGCCGGGGCGACCAGACCGGTCCCGAAGAGCATGTTGATCAGCACTCCGGTCATGCCGCCGCCGATCGCGGCGATGATGAGGACCGGCTTCATGAGCACGTAGGGGAAGTAGATCTCGTGGATGCCGCCGAAGAACTGGATGACCGCGGCGCCAGGGGCGGAGGCTCTCGCCGCCCCGCGGCCGAAGACGGTGAACGCCAGCAGGATGCCCACCCCGGGTCCGGGGTTCGACTCGAGCAGGAAGAGGATCGACTTCCCGTCCACCCCGGCCTGCTCCAGGCCCAACGGGGTGAGGACGCCGTGGTTGATCGCGTTGTTGAGGAAGAAGATCTTGGCGGGCTCGATCAGCAGCGAGACCAGCGGCAGCACGTGCGCGTTCACCAGCGCGCCCACTCCGTTCGACAGCAGCGTCATCAGGCCGTTCACGAGGGGGGCGAGGCCGAAGAAGCCCGCCACCAGCAGTGCGAAGCCGATGATCCCGGCGGAGAACATGTTCACGAGCATCTCGAAGCCGGCGGGGATGTGCTCCTGCCACAGCCGGTCCAGCCGCTTCATGATCCAGGCCGCGAGCGGGGCCATGATCATCGCGCCGATGAACATGTGCACCTGGCCCAGCTCAACGTAGGCCGCGGCGTCGTTGCCGGCCGCGACCCACTCGTCGAGCAGACGCGCGTTCTCCTGGGCGATCAGCCAGTCCGAGCCGCCGATCACACCCATGGTGGCGATGACGCCGACCACTGCGCCGCGCGCCTCGTAGACCATGCGGCCACCGGTGTTGGCGATCAGCAGCGGCAGGAGGTAGTGGATCATCGGGTCGACGGCGCTGGCCAGCGGCTCGCTGGGCGTCCATCCCTTGGGGATGACAAAGGCTGTCAGGATGCCCCAGGCGATCAGCGCCGGGATGTTCGGCATCACCATGTTCGACAGGGAAGTGCCGACCTTCTGCAGGGCCACCCGCGGGCTGAAACCGCTTCGGGCCTCGGTCGTTGTGCTCATGAGACGTCCTCGGTGACATCCGGGGACCCGCGAGCCCCCGTGGGCGACGGCGCGCCGGGCGACGCGCTGCGGCCGTGCGGGGCGGTCCCCGGGCGTGCGTCAGAGGAGCTGCTCCGTCGGCGTGGACGCAGTCTAGCCGCGAGCAGCCCGCCAGCGGCGCAGCGAGAGCACGGTCAGCACGATGACCACCAGCCAGGAGAGGCCCACCGCGATGCCGTTCAGCATCGTCGGCGAGGCGAGGAACGCCCCGATCGCGATCAGCGAGACCTGCCCGGGCAGCGCGGACAGGCACGTGGCGACCAGGAACTCGCGCTGGGTGATCCCGAGCGCTCCGCTGCCGTAGTTCACCGGCCAGTAGGGGATGCCCGGCATCAGGCGCAGCGTGCACACCGCGTAGAAGCCGCCGTCGGCCAGATGCTCCTCGACCATGTCGGCATGGGAGCCGAGCGACCGCATCACTGTGTCGCGGCCCAGACCGCGGGCGATCCCGTAGCCGCCCCAGCAGCCCAGGACGACGCCGATCATCGACAGCACCGTGCCGAGGGGCAGGCCGAAGAGCATTCCCGCCGTGACGGCCATGATCGTCACCGGGATCGGGGTGAGCGCGACGGCGGCGTACAGCCCGATGAAGGCCAGCGGCCCCCAAGCCCCGAGGTCGGCGATGTCCGCCTGCAGCTGATCCAGTGAGGGCAGGCGCACGTTCAGCGCCAGCCAGATCATGATCAGCACCACCGCCACCAGGACGACGTTGCGCAGCACCGAGCCCCAGGGCACGCCCCCGCGTCCGAGGCTGCGACCGGGGCTGGGGCGGTCAGGCGTCACGGAGTCCGGGGAAGCGGCAGCGTGCTCGGAGTGATCGGGCATCTGGCGATCCTACGGGCGCGAGCGACCGTCGCCGCCGTGCGGCGGGGACGGAGCGGTCCGCCCGCCGTCGTGCTCAGCGCTCGGTCGGCTCGACCCGTCGTTCACCGGCGCGCACCGCCAGCGGCAGATGGTTGCCCTCCGGCGGCCGGGGGCAGGTGCCCCAGGCGCTGAAGGCGGAGGGGAAGTTCAGGGCGACGTTGAGATCGACCCGCACGTCCTCCCCGTCGAGCTGCGCCGTCACCTGGCGCCAGTCGGCGCTGTCGGTCCCGGATGTCTCGTCGGTGAAGAGGATGCTCGACTCCCCGGTGAGCACCATCTCGACGGGGCCGTCGTCGGTTTCGAGGGTGGCCACGCCGGGGGAGGGGAGCTCCTGGGTGAGCCACGGCAGCGCGGAGCCGACCGTCACCGTGGTGGGCTCCCGGCGCCAGGTGCCCCGCAGCACGGCCGCAGGGTCGTAGGGAAAGGTCGGCACGCCGTCGAAGCCGGCCCGGCGCGGGGACGCGGGGTCGAGCAGCCGCAGGCCGATGCGTCCCCCGCGACGGATCACGTCGATCTGCACGTCGTCACCGAAGCGCGCCAGGCGCACGTCGTCGGTGCCGGTCACGGTCGTCGTCGTGCAACCGCCGTCGACCCGAGTCTCCACCTCCTCGTCGGCGGCGAGCAGGGACAGCTCCGCGTCCTCGAACTCGGTGACGAGGCGGTTCTTCGCGAGGTGCCAGCGGCCGGGCACCGCGTCGAGCTGCTGTTGGCCGACGGCCGGATCGATCCAGTGCAGGGCCACCTGGGAGAGGACGCCGTGCGGGGCGGCCAGGGACTCGTCCCGGTGCCGGCGGAAGGCCCGCCAGGCGGACTCGTCGGTGGTCTCAGCGGTGCTCATCCAGGGCCTCCTCGATCAGAGCGGGTCTCACGGTTCTGCACCTCGCGGGGCCGGACGCGCACGGGCGCCGTCATCTGCCGTCACCACATGGCGCGGAGCACCCGGACGGCCTCCTCCAGATCGAGGCCGTCCTGGCGTCCGGTCGAGGCGAGCCGTCGGGCCGCCCGGGCGACCGCAGGAGAGACGGAGGAGGCATCCTCGCTCACCCGGGTCCCCGCGCCGGCCCGAGAGACGATCAATCCGTCGGATTCCAGGGCGCGATAGGCCTTGGCGACCGTTCCCGGAGCGACCTCCAGGTCCGTGGCTAGCTGCCGGACGGAGGGCAGCCGATCGCCCCGGGCGAGGGCTCCGGTGGTGATGAGCCCGGAGATCCGATCGCGGATCTGCTCCGCCGGATTCGCGCCGTGCGGCGTGATCTCGAGAATCATGCCGAGGCCGGTTGCCGAGCCGTCTGGTCATGTCGGCTGCGGCAGCTCAGCGCGGTGAGGATCCACAGCGCCAGCCCGATCGCGCCGGTGAGCAGGGCAGCGCCCTGCAGGACGGGGGCAAGGGCGGCGAAGGAGGTCCCCGAGCGGAATTGCTCCCCGGACTCGGCACCGACCATGAGAGTAGCTCCGGCGGTCCGCGCCACGGACCGGAGCACGGTCGCGAGGTGGAGCAGCAGCGCGCCGGTCGCGATGCGGGCCACGTTCGCGCTCCGCAGCCGGCGCCGTGCGATGTCCGCCTCGAGGTCCTCGGGATGGGGAGGGCGGGCGATCCCGGCCAGGGCCACGACGGTCGCGACGAGCAGGACTCCGACGGCCACCAGGGGGCCGACGGAGAGGTGCCACCCGTAGATGGTCGTCGCCATCGATCCAGGGCCCAGTTCCACGACGTACCGCGTGAAGTGCCCCGCATCGTCGCGCTGCGAGGCGAGGCCGGCGGCGACGGTCACCGCGACGACGACGCCGAGCGCGAGAAGGAGGGCGAGGATCCACGACCGACCGAGGAACGAGGTCCAGGTGCGCCGAGTCAGCTGGGCCCCGCTCACAGAGCCGTTGCGGGCGGGTATCCCGAGGGCGAGGACCGCGAGGATCCCGACCAGTAGAGGGAGGAGGTACCGAACTGCCACGTATGCGTCCCACGGGAAGGCGTACAGGGGGATGACCCCGGACACCGCGAAGACCGCGGACAGCGAATAGACGACCATCGCCAGGGACGACGCGCCGGCCGCCGCTGCGGTCAGCGCCGCGCTGCGCCGATCGAGCGAGGGCAGGTGCGCGCCCCGCAGGAGTCGCAGCAGCACCCCGCCGGCGATCCCGAGGACGGTGGGGGCGAGCAGGTACCACATGACATCCCTCGATCCGTATCAGTTGACTGACACAAACCGTATCAGGGCAGTGGTACGCCTGGGAGTGGCCTCGGGGCCTCGGCTCAGACCGCGCCCTGCTCCGCGGAGCCGACGGGGATCGGGGTCATCCGCGTGACCAGGCCGGGCTTCTCGACGAGATCGGCGACGTCGGCGCGCAGGATCTTGACCTGATCGCTGTCGCCGTGCACATCGAGATCCTCCACGCTCGACCACTTCTCGATCATCGTGATGGTGCCGTCCTCGGCGTCATGGATGGAGTACAGCTCGCACCCCTTCTCGCTCTGGACGGCCTCGATGCCGCGACGCATCGCGTCGGCGAGCTCCTGCTTCCTGCCAGGCTTGGGATAGAACACGGCGGTGACGATGACGGTCATGAGGACTCCTCGGGGTGATGCGTTCCGGAACGTCCCCATCCTGCCTGCTCGTTGCGGGTCGACTCCACCGCGTCCCACGGATGGGCCTCTGCTCGTCGGGGAGCGGCTGCTCAGCTCAGTCCGACCAGCTCGGCGCTGCGGCGCCACAGCGCCTCGGCGAGCTCGAGGTCGTCGGCCTGGGCGTGGACCTTCGTCGTCGGTCGGTCCTGGTCGTAGTAGCGACCGGATGTCCAGGTCGATCCGGGGGTGCCGGTGAGGAACCAGGCGAGGATCGCGCCACCGGCCTCCGGGCTGATCATCGGTACCAGGCGGCTGAGCGCCGACTGGTAGATCCAGCGTATGCCGCTCGCGGAGCCGGTGCCGAAGCTCGTGCGCACGATCCCGGGGTGGAAGGCCGCCGAGGAGAGGCCCTCAGCATGGAATTTCGCGTGCAGGCTGCGGGTGACCAGGATGTTCGCGAGCTTCGCGTCGCCGTAGGCCTTGCGCGCGCTGAAGCGGCGCGCATTGTCCAGGTCCTCGAGGTCGAGATGCCCGAACAGCCGGTGCCCGATGCTCGAGGTGGCGATCACGGAGGCGCCGCCCGGGAGCAGCCGGGGCAGCAGCAGGTTGGTCAGCAGGAACGGGGCGAGGTGATTGACCTGGAAGGTCTTCTCGAAGCCGTCGGCCGTCGGGGTCCGCTGGCCGAAGACCCCTCCCGCATTGTTGGCCAGCGCATCGATGCCGTCCTCAGCGGTCGCCTCGGAGAGCTCGTCGGCCAGGCGGCGGACGTCGTCCAGGCGGGCGTAGTCGGCGACGAAGTGCTTGGCCCCCACCTCATGGGCGACGGCGGCGGTCTTCTCGGGGGAGCGGCCGACGAGGAGCAGGCGGTGGCCCGGGCCGGCCAGCTGCCGCGCGGCGGCGGCACCGATGCCGTCGGAGGCTCCGGTGATGACGATCGTTCTGGTCTCCAGTGCTCTCACTCCTTCGATCGGGCGGTGTCCCCCGAGTGTTCCAGGAACTCGGCCAGCAGCGCGGCGAGCTGCTCCTGAGGAGGTGGTCAGGCCCCGACGGTGACCCGGGCCGCGGCACCGAGCCGCTCACGCACGCGGGGGATCACCTCGCGTCCCACCCGCAGAGCCTCCTCGCGGTGGGGGTAGCTGGAGAAGATGAACTCGGAGATGCCGAGGTCCGCGTACTCGACGAGGCGATCGGCCACCTCCTCGTGCGAGCCGACCAGCGCCGTGCCGACGCCCTCGCGCATTAGCCCGATCCCGGCCCACAGGTTCGGGCCGATGACGAGGTCGGAGACGTCCGCCGGGATCTCGGTGCCGTGCAGAGCGCCCATGCGCGCCTGGCCGACGGAGTCCATCGTGGCCTTGTGCTGCTGGACGGCGGCCACCGCCTCCGCGTCGAAGCCGGACCGGATCTCGGCGGCGACCTGCCAGGCCTCCTCGGCCGTGTCGCGGGAGATGACGTGCAGGCGCAGGCCGTAGTCGAGCTCGCGGCCGACGGCAGCGGCGGCGGTGCGGACGGTCTCGATGCGCTCGGCGATGTCCGCCAGCGGCTCGCCCCACAGCAGGTAGGTGTCCGCCTGGGCGGCCGCGACCTCGACGGCCTTCGGGGAGGCGCCGCCGAAGAACAGCGGCACCCGGGAGGTGCCCGGCTCGACCAGCTGGGCGCCGACCAGGTGGAGGTGGCGCCCCTCGAGGTCCACCTGCTCACCGGCCAGGAGCGGCCGGATCGCCTGCAGCGCCTCCTCGGTGATGTCGTAGCGCTCGTCGTGCGGAACGTGCACGCCGTAGCCGGCCTGCTCGGCGGGGTCACCGCCGGTGACGACGTTGAGGATGATGCGGCCGTCGTGGAGCCGACGGAAGGTGTCCGCCTGCTGCGCGACCAGGGTGGCCGACTGCAGGCTGGGTCGCAGAGCGACGATGAAGCTCAGGTGCTCGGTGCGGGCCGCGATCGCGGAGCACAGCACCCACGGGTCCGGGCAGTTGATCCCGACGGGGGTCAAGGCTCCGTCGAAGCCGCCCTGCTCGGCGGCCAGGGCGACCTCGGACAGGTAGTCCACGAGTCCCGACTCGGGGACGCTCTCGTGCCCGCGCGCGAAGGGCCCGGGTGCCATGGCGTCCCCGCGCGGCGGCAGGAACCAATGGAATCGGGGGCTGGATGCGGTCTCGCTCATCTCGGCGTCTCTCCTTCGGCTGCGTGGGGTGGTCCTCTGAGGGCCTCCATAAGAAACACTAGGGGAGCAGGCTGAGCAGTGCGCTGGACGACGCGGCCGCGGGGCCGGGAGTTCCCGGGATGTTCACCCCGGAGGGGCCTTGCGCCCGGCGCCTCACCCCAGGTGCGCGCGCAGGTACCGCCCGGTCACGCCCGCCTCGTCCGCGGCGATCCTGGCCGGGGTGCCGGTGGCGACGATCCGGCCCCCGTCGACGCCGCCGCCGGGGCCCATGTCGATCACGTGGTCGGAGTTGGCGATCATGTCGAGGTCGTGCTCGATGACGATCACCGTCGCCCCGCGGTCGACCAGCCGGTCCAGCACGTCCAGCAGGGTGCGCACGTCCCGGGGGTGCAGGCCGACGCTGGGCTCGTCGAACACGAACAGCGCCTCGTCCTGGCGGCGGTCGATCTGGCCGGCGAGCTTCAGCCGCTGCGCCTCCCCGCCGGACAGCGCCGGGGTGTCCTCGCCCAGGGTGAGATAGCCCAGCCCCAGGTCGACCAGGGCCTGCAGACGGCGGCGGACGGCGGCGATGTCCCCGGCCGCCTCGAGGGCCTCGCGGGTGGTCAGGGTCATCAGGTGCGGCAGCGAGATCCCCGTCGGAGAGTCCGCGCGGGGCCGGGTGATCTCGTCGGCCTCCGGGGCGTACCGGGTGCCGCCGCAGTCGGGGCAGTCGATGTCGATGTCGGGCAGGAACTGCACGTCGAGGGAGACCTGTCCCGTCCCCTCGCAGCGCGGGCAGCGCAGGGAGCCGGTGTTGTAGGAGAAGTCGCCGAGGCGGAGGTCGCGCTCGCGGGCGTCCTCGGTGCGGGCGAAAGCACGGCGCAGGTCGTCCATCACGCCGCTGTAGGTCGCGACGGTCGAGCGCACGTTCAGACCGATCGGCGTGGCATCGATGCGGTGGACCCGGCTGATGCCCTCCCCCTCGAGGTGCTCGACGTGCGCGGGCACGCTGGATCCGTCGAGACCGGCGGTCAGCGCCGGGACCAGGGACTCCAGCACCATCGTGGTCTTGCCCGAGCCGGAGACCCCGGTGACCGCCGTCAGGCGCCCGCGCGGGATCTCGAGGTCCAGGGCGTGGACCGTGTGCACGGGGGTGGTGCGCAGGTGGAGCCGGCCGAAGGAGAAGACCTCCTCGTCGCTCGCGCGCTCGCGGACCAGGACCCCCTCGCGGCCGTCGAGGAAGCCGCCCAGCGAGGAGGTGGGGGAGGCTGCGATCTCCTCGACGCTCCCGGTCGCGACCACCTGGCCGCCGTCGCGTCCTGAGCCGGGGCCGATCTCGATCAGGTGGTCGACCGCGCGCAGCACCTGCACGTCGTGGTCGACGAGCACCACGGAGTTGCCGTCGGCCAGCAGATCCTCGACCAGCGCCAGGAGCCCGTCGATGTTCGAGGGGTGCAGCCCGATGCTGGGCTCGTCCAGGACGTACAGCACCCCGGTGGTGCGGTTGCGGACCGCACGGGCCAGCTGGACCCGCTGGCGCTCGCCGGTGGACAGGGAGCTGCCGGCGCGGTCCAGGGCGAGATAGCCCAGACCCAGCCGCGTCAGGCGGTCCGCCATCTCCCGCAGCTGATCGACCAGCGCCGTGGCCATCGGGCGGAGGTCCTCCGGCAACGGGTCGATGATGCCCGCGGTCCAGGCGATCAGGTCCTCGAGGGTCTTCGCGGTGGCCGCGGCGAGGTCGATCCCGGCGATCTGCGGGCTGCGCGCGGCAGGGCTCAGGCGGGTGCCCTCGCAGTCGGGGCAGACGCTCTCGTGCAGGAAGCGGCTCACGCGGCTCAGGCGCTTCTCGGTGTCAGCGCGCCGCAGCTCCTCGGTGACGGTCAGGCGGGCGTTGCGAAAGGTGAAGTCGAGCTCGTGCAGTCCCTTCTTGGAGGTGACGGTGATGTGCTTCTTCTCCTCGGGACCGTCCAGGACGACGTCCCGCTCCCAGCCCGCCAGGTCCTGCCAGGGCACGTCGGTGCGGACCCCGAACTCGCGGACGATGTCCGGCTGGACGTTGAAGCCGAACATGTTCCACGGCACGACGGCGCCGCCGTCGAGGGTCTTCGTCGGATCGGGCACCAGCGTCGCGTCGTCGACGGTGCGCACGATCCCGAGGCCCTCGCAGCGCGGGCAGGCGCCCTCCGCGTTGAAAGCGAGCTGCTCCGCGCCCGGGGCGTGGACCTGCTCGCCGCACTCGGGGCAGGAGAAGGGCACCTCGGCGGCCACATCGATGGTCGGATCCTGCCGGTGCCCGTTCGGGCAGAGGTGCGAGCCCAGGCGGGAGAACATCAGCCGCAGGACGTTCAGCAGCTCTGTCGAGGTGCCGAAGGTGGAGCGCACCCCCGGGACGCCGGGGCGCTGGCGCAGGGCGAGGGCGGCCGGCACGTGCGTGACCTCGTCGACGTCGGCCCGCGGGGCCTGGGACATGCGACGCCGCGTGTAGGTCGACAGCGCCTCGATGTAGCGGCGCGAGCCCTCGGCGTACAGCACACCCATCGCGAGCGAAGACTTCCCGGAGCCGGAGACGCCGGCGATGCCCACTACACGGTGCAGCGGCACGTCGACATCGAGGTCGCGGAGGTTGTGCACGCGGGCGCCGCGCACCTCGATGGCCGTGGGCTGGGGGACATGTCGGGCGTTCACCCGCCTCACGCTACTCGCGGCGGCCGACGATCGGGGGTGTGGCTGGGTACGGATGGACGCCGTCGTGGGCCCGGTCAGGCCGATTTCTTGCCCGACTTCTTCGAGGAGGTCGAGGACTTCTTCGATGAGCCGGACGTCGAGCTCGTGCCGGACTTCTTGCTGGACCCGGACTTCTGGCCGGACCCGGACTTCTGGCCGGACCCGGACTTCTGGCCGGACCCTGATTTCTTTCTCGTGCCGGACCCGGACGTCGTGCCGGACCCTGATTCCTGGCGGGAGCCCGAGGTCTTCGCGGAGGACTCCGCGGCACCGCGCCGCGTGGTGACGCTGCGCTCCAGAGCATCCATCAGGCTGATGACCTTGCCGTCCTGCTCGGAGGCCTGCGAGCGCTCCTGACCGAAGGTCTCGTCGGTATCGACCCCCTCTCCCTCCTCGAGCTTCGCATCGACCAGCTCCCGCAGCTGCGCCTGGTACTCGTCGGTGAACTGCTCCGGCTCGAAGTCGCCGCTGAACTGCTCGACCAGCGCGGCCGACATGTCCCGCTCCTTCGCCGAGATCTTCGACCTCGCCGGGGCGAAGTCGACCTCCCGCAGGTCCTTCGGCCAGCGCAGGGTCTGCAGGGCCAGCAGGTCGCCGTGGACCCGCAGGATGCCCAGGCGGGTCTTCGTGCGCAGCGTGAACGTCACGATCGCGGTGCGCTCGGTGTCCTCGAGCGTCCGCCGCAGCAGCACGTACGCCTTCGCGGACCGGCCGACGGGCTCGAGGAAGTAGGAGGTGCCCAGCAGGACGGGGTCGATCTGCTCATCGGGGACGAACTGGACGACGTCGATCTCGTCGTCGTCCTCGACCGGCAGAGCCTCGAGCTCCTCGTCGGTCAGGACCACTGTCTTGTCGCCGTCGTCGTAGGCCTTCTCGATGTGCTCGTAGTCGATCTCGCGGCCGCACACCTCGCAGCGGCGCTCGTACCGGATCCGCCCGTGGTCATCGTCGTGGACCTGGTGGAAGGACAGATCGTGCGAGCGCGTGGCGCCGTACAGCTTCACCGGCACGTTCACGAGCCCGAAGGTGATCTCACCGCTCCATATCGCGCGCATGCTCCATGAGACCACGCCACGGACCGTGCGGACCAGGAACGATCGGTCGGCCGATCCCGTGACGGACGCCGTGATCGGGGGCACAGTGGCCCCATGGCTACCGGTGAGCACAAGGTCGAGGTCGACGGTCACACGCTGAAGCTCTCGAACCTCGAGAAGGTCTTCTACCCGTCCACGGGGACGACCAAGGGCGAGGTGATCGACTACTACCGCCGGATCGCTCCGGTGATGATCCCGCAGGCCACCCGGCGCCCCGCGACGCGGAAGCGCTGGGTGGACGGTGTGAGCACGGAGACGAAGCCCGGCACGGTCTTCTTCCGCAAGGACCTCGAGGACCACGCCCCGGACTGGGTCCCCCGCGCGGACATCGAGCACAGCGACGGCACCTCGACCTACCCCTTGGTCGACGAGACGGCGGTGCTGGTCTGGCTCGCCCAGCTGGCCGCCCTGGAGATGCACACCCCGCAGTGGCGGTTCGACGACGGCGGCGGGGAGACGAATCCCGACCGGCTGGTCCTCGACCTCGACCCGGGTGACGGCGCCGGCCTGGCGGACTGCGCCCGGGTCGCGCAGTGGTGCCGGGAGATCCTCACGGACATGGACTTGGAGTCCTACCCGGTGACGTCCGGTTCGAAGGGGATCCACCTGTACGCCCCGCTGGACGGGACCAGCACCGCTGACGAGGTCGACGAGGTCGCGCACGAGCTGGCGCGAGCACTCGAGCAGGATCATCCCGATCAGGTGGTCAGCGACATGAAGAAGTCGCTGCGCGCCGGCAAGGTTCTGGTGGACTGGTCCCAGAACAACGGCCACAAGACCACCGTGTCCCCCTACTCCCTGCGCGGCCGCCTGCGCCCGACCGTCGCCGCTCCGCGCACCTGGGAGGAGATCGAGGACCCGGACCTCGCCCACCTCGAGTACGAGCAGGTGCTCGAGCGGATCGAGGACGGGCAGGATCCGATCGCCCCGCTCGGCGCGGACCCGAGCAGCTCCTCGGGGCGCTCCGGCAGCTCCGGGGCCTCCGACAGCTCCGGCTCCACCAGCAGGTCGGGCTCCGGCGACCAGGAGCAGGGCGTGTCGGCCGACCGGGCCCGCGACCGGCTCGAGGTCTACCGCTCCAAGCGCGATCCCGAGAAGACCCCCGAGCCGGTGCCGGAGCCCGACGGGCCGGCGGCCCAGGACGCCCGTGAGGCCCTGGATGCCCGGGCGCCGATGTTCGTCATCCAGGAGCATCACGCCTCCTCCCTGCACTGGGATGTCCGTCTCGAGCACGACGGGGTGCTGGTCTCCTGGGCCGTGCCCAAGGGGCCCCCGCTCGAGGTGGACGTGAACCGTCTCGCCGTGCAGACCGAGGATCACCCCCTCGACTACGGCACCTTCGAGGGCACCATCCCTCGCGATGAGTACGGCGGCGGCGACGTGACGATCTGGGACACCGGCACGATCGAGATCGAGAAGTGGCGCGAGGGCGAGGAGGTGATCGCCGTCTGCCACGGTCGCGAGGACGGAGGGCTGGGCGGGGAGCCGCGCCGCTACGCGTTCCTCCACACGGGCGGCATGGGTGGGAAGCAGAAGTCCGCCGCCGCGAAGGAGAAGGCCGCCTCGAACTGGCTGCTGCACCTCATGAAGGACCAGCCCGACAAGAAGGACCAGCCCGACATGAAGGACCAGCCCGACCGGGAGGCGGGGGAGGAGGAGAGCGAGCATTCGTCCGCGGCCGGGAAGGCGGCGCCCACCGCCTCCGCGCCCCGCGAGATGGGAGAGCCGATCACCCCCATGCTCGCCACCCTCGGCAGCCGGGACGACATCCGCGACCAGCACGAATGGGCCTTCGAGATGAAGTGGGACGGCGTGCGCGTGATCGCCACCGTCACGTCCGACGCCGTCCGCCTGACCAGCCGCGGCGGCAAGGACATGACCGCCACCTTCCCCGAGCTCGCCGAGCTGGCCGAGGCGGTCGACCCGGACGTCCTGGCCGCCGGGGAGACCGTGCTGGACGGGGAGATCGTGGCGCTGGACGGCAAGGACCGGCCCTCCTTCTCGCGTCTTCAGCAGCGCCTCGGCCTCACCCGTGAGCGGGACGTCGAGCGGGCCCGGAAGGACGTCGCGGCCCACGTGATGGTCTTCGACCTGCTGGTCCGCGGCGGCGACTCCCTGCTGCGCACCCCGTACCGACAGCGGCGCGAGGCGCTGTTCGAGACGGTGAGCGCGAGCGAGCACGTCCAGCTGCCGCACGCCGACCACGGGGACGTCGACCACGCGGTCGAGCTCTCCCAGCGGCTGCAGCTCGAAGGGGTGATGGCGAAGAAGGAGCAGAGCACCTACCGGCCCGGGAAGCGCGCCCGCACCTGGATCAAGCTCAAGAACGCCCGCCACCAGGAGGTCGTCGTCATCGGATGGCGTCGCGGCAAGGGCGAGCGCTCCGGCACCCTCGGCTCGCTGCTGCTGGCCGTGCCGGACGGGGACGGGACGCTGCGCTACGCGGGCCGCGTCGGCACCGGATTCAGCGAGCAGGACCTCGAGGACATCGCCCGCACGCTGCGCTCTCGATCCCGCAGGACCCCGCCGGTGGACGACGTCCCCCGGGCGGATTCCCGCGACGCCGAATGGGTCCGCGCCGATCTCGTCGGCGAGGTCCAGCACACCGAACGGACCGACGACGGCCGCTTGCGTCACCCGGTCTGGCGCGGCTGGCGTCGGGACAAGACCGCCGACGAGGTGCGCTGGGAGGACTGAGTCACACCCGGCCCCGACCACCCCGGGGCATGCCGTAGTCTTCTCGTAGTCGTTCGCACGATCTCGCCCCGGCGAGGACCGCGGAAGGCCGCACGGCGCTGGATGCCTCTTTCGGAGGCGACCGACGACGGTCGCGCAGAACACCCTACGAAACCGAGTATTCATCACCTCCTTGGCACTTCCGACGTATGACGACGCATCGACGTCACCCCTCTCGTCCGCGCCGATGACCCCCACCCAGGTCGTCGCAGCGCTCCCCACCCTCTCCTGGCTCCGAGCCGATGACGACGTCCATGTCGCCACGCTCGCCGGAGAGTTCGCCGGCCATGTCGTCAGCCCTTCCGCTGACGCGCCGGTCCACACGGCCTTCGGGCCCCATTTCGGCCGCATCGGCGACTTCCTGTCGCTGGATGCGGCTCAGGCGGCCCTCGAGGCCGCACCCGCACGCCCATCACGGGCTGCAACCCATCCGCGGCGGAGTCGTCGCGGATACCCGGGCCACGAACGTGGTTCACGACAACGAAGGAATATCGCCATGGCTACTGGCATCGTCAGCTGGTTCAACTCCGACAAGGGCTACGGCTTCATCGCCCCCGAAGACGGCTCCGCCGATGTGTTCGCGCACTTCAGCGCGATCCAGGGCACCGGTCGTCGCGACCTCGAGGAGAACCAGCGCGTGGAGTTCGAGACCGAGCAGGGCCCCAAGGGCATGCAGGCTGTGAACATCCGCGGCATCTGAGACTTCCGGCCCCGCCTCGCGGGGCTCGGTGATGACCTCGACGCCCGTCGGGTCCGGCATTGCGCCGGGACCGGCGGGCGTCGCTCTGTCCCGGGGCGGGTCGCCCGGCCGCGGCGCATCCGGCCACGGCGCCCTCACCAGGTGACGGCGTGCACCCCGGGATCGAGGAGCTGTTCGCTCCCGGGCACCACCACCCGGGCGCGCGTCCCCTCGGGCACGGCCACGGTGAGGGTGGACGAGTCGCGGTCCACCTCCACGTCGATCTCGCCGTGGATCGTGGTGCGGGTCAGCTCGATCCGGCCGACGGGGACCTCCGGGTCCGGGGCCACCAGGAACTCCCGCCACCCGTCCCGGCCGCGCCGCAGCCCGGCCACGTGCTCATGGATCCACGTCGACGGGGTGCCCATGAAGTAGTGGGAGCACGAGCGCGGGTTCTCCCACATCTCCATGAACGTGGAGTTGCCGGCCTCCAGCCAGGCGCGCCAGCCCGGCGCCGTCGGGTTCGCGAGCACCCGCAGCGCGAGCGCCCCGTGCCCGTGGGCGGAGAGCACCGGCAGCAGGTATCGCACGCCGATGTGCCCGCAGTCGTGATGATCCCCGCGCGCTTCGATGTCCTCGACCAGGTGCGCGAGCACGGCATCGACCTGCCCGCTCGGCACGATCCCGCGGGCCAGCGGCAGCAGATTGCTGGTCTGGCGGTAGACCGTCGAGCCCGGATCCCGGTACACCCCACGATCCGTGTCGAGGAAGACGGTGTTCACCGCCGCTTCGAGCGTCTCGGCGTCCTCACGCAGGCGTCCGGGCGAGGGGAGATCGTCGGGGCGACGCGTCGCCCCGGCCTCGTCGGCCTCGTCGGGCCCGGCGGGCCGGTCGAGATCGTCGGGTCCGTCGGCCTCATCGAGCAGCTCGATCGCATGGGCGAGCGCCCGCAGGCCCTGGGCGACGGCCAGGGTGGCGGTCAGGCGCTTGTCCTCAGGAGCCGGACCCGGGCTGCCCGGGGTGAGGTAGTCGCCGAGCACCCCGGAGATGAGCCCGTCCTCGTCCCGTCGGCCCAGCTCGTAGGTCAGGTAGGCGGCGGCCGCCGCCCCGTGCTCGCGGACCACGTCCGCCTCGCCGTATTCGCTGGCGAGCTCGTCGAGCAGCACCGGCAGCACCGTGGTCCACTCCGGGGCGGGGGAGAGCTCCTGGTAGCCCCAGTCCGGGTTCGGGGCGATCACCGACAGGGACCCGTCGGGGCGCTGGCCGTCCGCCTGATCGGCGGCCCACTTGCGCAGCATCCCCCGCAGGTCGAAGCTCGCCGTCATCGCGGCCAGCCCCGTCAGCGCATCCCCGGTCCAGCCGTTCTTCTCGTGCATCGGGGTGTCGGTGGGGACGTGGTGCATGTTGTTGGCCAGCGAGGCCCGCATCGCCTGGTCGAAACGCTCGAGGTAGCGATCGGAGCTGGTCAGCGTGCTCGCGACGGGGAGATCGGCGTGAGCGAGCAGACCGGTGACCTCCAGCTGGTCGAGCGATCCGCCGCGCGCCTCGAGCTCGACGTAGCGGAAGCCCTTGTAGCTGAACTGGGGCTCGAAGCGGGGCGCGGCCGACTCCAGACGCACCAGGTCCTCCTGGAAGCGCGCGGCATGGATGTGCTCGTTGTCGGCGTCGACGCTGCCGTCCTCGCGCAGCTTCTCGCCGTGGACGGCGGAGAACTCCAGCGGTCCCGGCCCCGTCAGCTCGTACCGGCACCAGCCGGCGATCACCCGCCCCATGTCCAGCACGACGGGCCCGTCCTCGCGGGGAAGCACCCGTGGGGTGAGCTCCTCGCGGACCACCACCGGTTCCTGGACCTGCAGCTGCATCCGCGGCTCGGGCGCGGCGGTGCCGCGGTGCGCGCCGGACCCGGGACGGTCCACGAGCACCTCGGCCCAGGAGGAGTCGTCGAAGTCGCCGCGCAGCCACGCCGTCGGATCGGCCCCGCCCGCGGAGCGTCCGCTCCCGACGCCCCCGCCCTCGAAGACCTCGCCCTCGTACATCGAGTCGCGGGAGATGGGGCCCGGGGCGGTCCGCCAGCCGCTCCCGGTGGTCACGGCGTGCGAGCTGCCGTCGGCCAGTTCGATGCGCAGATGCGCCCAGGCGCGGACCGGGCCCCGCCAGGGCGCCTGCTCCCAGCGCCAGACGTTCGGGGTCGCCATCGCGTGGAAGCCCCGCCCCAGCGCGATCCCCAGCACGTTCGTGCCTCTCTGCAGCAGCGCGGCGACGTCCGCCTCGCACACCAGGACCCTGCGCCGGGCGTCGGTCAGGCCCGGATCCAGACGTGTGGACCGGTAGGGCTCGCCGTTGACGAAGGCCCGGAACACGCCCAGGCCGGTCACCAGCAGGCGGGCCGACGTCGGCGGCGCGGACAGCTCGAAGCTCGTGCGCAGCAACGGGTTCTGGGGGTCCTCGCCGGGCGCCGTGATCCAGCGGGCCAGGGTCGGGTCGATATCCGTCATCACAGGCCACCTGATTCCTCGGGTCGTCGTCGACGCATCGGGTCAGTGTGACACGCACCACGGCGCACATCGGGCAGGCGGGCTCCCAGACGCCGCTGTCACCATGAGCGGATGGACCTCGAGAACCTCGCCCGGGCGGTGTGGGAGCGCATCGTGCCCTCGGCCGCGCCGGAGAACGCCTGGTGGGTGCTGACGGCCCTGGCGGCGGCGCTCGCCGTCGTCGTGCTGCCGCCCCTGTGGCACCTGGTGCGCCCGGCGGTGACGATCGTGCACGAGCTGGGGCACGCGATCGTCGGCATCCTCGTCGGTCGCCGCTTCACCGGCTTCGTGGTCAGCGCCGACATGTCCGGCCACGCCGTGACCGTCGGGCCGCGGCGTGGGTTCGGCCGGATCGTCTCGACCTGGGCGGGCTACCCCGCCCCCGCGATCCTCGGCGCCGTCGGGGTCCAGATCGCCCTGCACGGATGGGCGCCCACCGCCCTGTTCGCCGCCGGCGTGGTGCTCGTGATCTCGCTGGTGTTCACCCGCTCCCTGCACACCGTGCTCGCCGTGCTGGCGACCGCGGTCGCCCTCGGCACCGCCTGGTGGTGGGGCAGCCCGGCGGTGGCCGCCCTGCTCACCCTGGCCGCCTCCGTGTTCGCCCTGTTCGGCGCCTGGCGGCACCTGGGAGCGGTGATCACCGGCGGCGGTCGCGGGGACGACCCCGCCCAGCTCGCCCAGCTCACGGGGGTGCCGACGTGGATCTGGCATCTGCTGTACGTCGCGGTGCTCGCCGCCTGCAGCTGGTGGGCGTGGACCGCGCTGGCCCCGCTGGTGCTCGGCGCCTGAGAGCTCCCGCGGCCTTCCGCCCGGTCCGTCGGCCGCGTGACAGGCGCGCGCTGTCGGCGGATGATCGGAGGCGAGCCCGATCACGGGAGGTGGACCGCCGTGGAATGGATGAACGGATTCGCGCTGCTGGATGCGCAGGACTACACGATCGCGCGCGAGATCATCCAGCGCGGGGTCGCCGCCGTGTTCGTGCTCGCCTTCGCCTCCACGTACCGCCAGTTCCCGGTGCTGCTGGGGGAGCGGGGGCTGCTGCCCACCCCCGACCACCTCGCCCGCTCGCTCGGCCGCGGTGGACCGAGTCTGTTCCGCTGGCGACGCGTCGGCTACAGCGACCGCCTGCTGCGGGGGATGTGCGCGGTCGGGATGCTGCTCGGGGCGTCGGCCGTGATCGGGCTGCCGCAGCAGGGACCGGGGTGGACGACGATCCCCGTGTTCCTGGCCATGTGGGGCCTGTACCTGTCGATCCACTCCGTCGGCCGCATCTTCTACGGCTACGGCTGGGAGTCGATGCTGCTGGAGTGCGGGTTCATCGTCGGCTTCCTCGGCTCCCACCAGGTCGCCCCGCCGCTGCTGATCCTGTGGTTCCTGCGCTGGATGCTGCTGCGCCTCGAGTTCGGCGCCGGGATGATCAAGATGCGCGGCGACCCCTCCTGGCGGGACCTGACCGCGATGGACCACCACCACGAGACGCAGCCGATGCCGGGCCCGCTCAGCCGCCTCGCGCACCTGCGGCCGCGCTGGTGGCACCGGATCGAAGTGCTCGGCAGCCACGTCGTCCAGCTGGGGGCGATCTGGCTGGTGCTGCTACCGCAGCCGATCGCCTCGATCGGGGCCTCGCTGGTGATCCTCACCCAGCTGTTCCTCGTGGTCACCGGCAACTACGCCTGGCTGAACTGGCTGACGATCCTGGTCGCCACCGCGGCGATCAGCGACCCCTTCTGGCGGTGGCTGGGCGGTGGCCCGTTCCCGGGCTGGGGCTGGCAGGACCTCCCGGCGACGGACGCGTCGGCGGCCGGGACGGCAGGCTCCCCGCTGTGGTGGCAGCTGCTGATCCTCGCCGTCGTGGTGTTCCTGGCGGTGCTGAGCTGGAAGCCGCTGCTGAACCTGTTCTCCGCCCACCAGCTGATGAACGCGAGCTTCAACCGCTTCCACCTGGTCAACGCCTACGGCGCCTTCGGATCCATGACCTCCGGTCGCTACGAGGTGATCATCGAAGGCACCCTGGATCCGGACCCGCCCACGGCCGACGAGGTGGCCTGGCACGCCTACGAGTTCCCGGGCAAGCCCGGCGATGTGCGCCGTCGCTCCCGCCAGTTCGCGCCGTACCACCTGCGGCTGGACTGGCAGATGTGGTTCCTCGCCCTGCGGCCCGGTGCCCAGGACTGGTTCGTGGCGCTGCTGGAGAAGCTCCGCGACGGAGACCCCGGGGTCCGACGCCTGCTGCGCAGCGACCCCTTCCACGGCGCCCCGCCCACGGGTCTGCGCGTGCGGTACTTCCGCTACCGCTACGCCACCGCGGCCGAGCGGCGCGAGAGCGGCCAGTGGTGGATGCGCACCGACCTGGGCGTCATCGCCCGGATGGACCCCGAGCCGGATGCCGAGTCGGATCCCGATCCTGCTGCCGAGCCAGAGCCAGAGCCAGAGGCCGACCCCGACCGCGAGACGGGCGCCGGGACGGATCCGGACCGCGACTGATCTACGCTGGTGCTGCCCGTCCCGATCCCCGAGGAGCCCCATGTCCGCGATCGCCGTCCCGGCCCGCCGTCCCGTCCTGGCCGATGCCCTGGCCCCGCACCGCAGCCGCGTCCAGGATGCCGCGCTGGTGCTGGCCGGCACCGCCGTCGTCGCCCTCCTCGCGCAGATCACCATCCCGCTGCCGCTGGTGCCGATCACGGGCCAGACCCTCGGCGTGATCCTGGTCGGCGCGTCCCTGGGCTCCCGCCGCGGCGCCGCCGCGCTGGCCACCTACCTGCTCGTCGGGCTCGCCGGCGCCCCGGTCCTCGCCGGGTTCACCGGCGGACCCGCCGCCGTGCTGACCCCGAGCTTCGGCTTCGTCCTCGGCTTCATCCCCGCCGCCTTCGTGGCCGGCTGGTTCGCCGAGCGCGCCTGGGACCGTCGCCCGGTCCTGGCGATGGTGGGCTTCGTCGCCGCCAGCGCCGTGCCGTTCCTGGTGGGCGTGCCGTACCTGGCCATGATCGCGAACGCCGTCCTGGGCGCCGACCTGGGTCTGACCGGAGTGCTCGCCGCCGGGCTGTGGCCCTTCATCCCCGGCGGCCTGGTCAAGGCCGCCATCGCCGCGGTGCTGATCCCCGCCGCCTGGCGCGGCGTGCGCCGACTCGACGAGCGGGGCTGAACGGGAGGTTCCGCTCAGGTCGCCAGGAGCAGCGCCCGGACCAGAAGCGCGACGAAGGTCAGCGACGGCAGGAACAGCACCGTGATCCACACCTTGTGGTACGACATCACCGCGAGGAACTCGCGCAAGGTGGCGCTGGGGACGTAGTAGAAGGTGGTCGGGCCACCGATCGCCTCATCCGCATAGCCCAGGCCGCGCGCCAGCAGCGCAGCGCGGAACGCGTGATAGCGACTGGTCGAGACGAGGTAGGGACCCTGGTGGCCCGCCTCGTCCAACAGGCGGTGCGAGAAGGTCAGGTTCTCCCGGGTGGTGGTCGAGGCGGTCTCGGCGAGGATCCGATCGGCGGGCACGCCGGCCACCTCGCGCAGGTATTCGGCCATCGCCGCCCCTTCCGAACGGGCCTCGTCCTCGCCCTGTCCGCCCGACGGCACCACCATCGGATCGTGGCCTTCGGCCAGCAGGCGCTCACGTTCCGTCACCGCCCGGTCCAGCCGGCCCCGCAGGAGCTTGGTGACACGGCCGTTGATCAGCCCCGACCCGTGCACGATGATCCCCGTCGTGGGCAGCTTCTTCGGGAACAGCTGGTAGGGGATCGAGGCGCACAGGAACACCAGGAACGCGATGCCCAGGTGGAGGGCGAGGAGGGTCAGCAGGGCACCCGCTCCGACGCCGAACGGCGTCAGCGTGATCCCCAGCGCCACCGCGGCCACCGGAGCACCCAGCAGGGCGAGACCGGCGATCCCGGAGAGCAGATTGCCCAGGGAACGGCCCTCCTTGCGGACCATCGTCAGACCGTTGGCGATCAGGAAGATCCCCAGGGCGATGACGCCGAGCAGGGCCGCTCCCACGGCCACCAGCATCAGGATGTCCCCGAGCAGCAGCGTGGTGGAGATCAGCTGGGTGAGGGTCGAGACGCTCGAGTACAGCGCGATCAGCAGCAGCGCGCCGTTGCGCACCCGCCGTCGGTCCCGTCGGAAGACCAGCAGGTACACCGCCCACCAGAAGGCCGTTCCGACCACCGCACCCAGCATCCACCGCTCCTTCCGAGAATCGACCTGCCCATCCTGACATCGCACGGGACCGATCGGGGCCCTCCGCCGGGTTCGGCCCCTCCGCATGGCCCGCCGCGCTCCGGATGCTCCTCAGGCGGCTCGCACCAGCAGGACGACGAGGGCCACGGTCACCGGGACCAGCGCGGCGATCCACCGCTTCCGGTACGACATGGTGATGACGAACTCGCGCAGCGTCGCGGTGGGCAGGTAGGACAGGGCCGTCGGACCGCCGACCACCTCGTCGTCGAACCCGAGCCCGCGCGCCAGGAGCGCAGCGCGGAAGGCGTGATAGCCGCTGGTGGTGATGATGTACGGGCCTTGGTGACCGGCCTCGTCGAGGATCCGGTGCGAGTAGAGCAGGTTCTCCTCGGTGGTCCGGGAACTCGTCTCGGTGCGGACCCGATCGGCCGGTACCCCGGCCACCCCGACCAGGTAGGCGGCCATGGCCGTGCTCTCGGGCGGGTTCACCGCGTCGCCCTTGCCGCCCGAGGTCACCAGCACCGGATCGATCCCGAGCGCGAGGAGCCGCTCGCGCTCGGCGACGGCCCGGTCGAGACGGCGCCGCAGCAGAGGAGGGACGCGCCCGTCGAACAGGACCGAGCCCAGGATGATGATGCCCGTGCTCTCGCGGCGCGAGGGGAACAGCTGATACGGGACCGTGGCACCCAGGAACACGAGGAAGGCGAGCCCCATGTGCGCGGCGATCACCCCACCCGCGACCCCGACTCCGATCCCGAGCGGTGTCTCCGTGCCCACCAGGGCGACGACGGCCCAGGGCGCGATCAGCAGCGCGAGTCCCCCGAGGCCCGAGAGGAGGCGCCCGACGGGGCCGCTCTCGAGCGGGGAGACCACCGCGGCCCCGACGACCACCGTGACGCCCAGGGTGAGCGCTCCGACCAGGCCGACGGCGCCGGCCACGAGGAGGAGCACCTCACCCGGCGGACGCCCCCGGAGGACCAGGTCGGCGAGCAGCGTGACGCTCGGCCAGAGGGCCAGCAGCAGGGCGAGCCCCGTGCGCAGCCGGCGACGATCCTGCCGGAACAGCAGCAGGTACGCCGCCCACCACAGCGCGACCGCGGCCACCACACCCAGCACTGCAGTCCCCCTCTCCGACGATCACCAGGGTTCATCCTGGCACCTGGGGCGGAGGTCGACTGTCCAGGAGTGGCCCTCCCGGCCCCGCGGGCCGACCCCGCGGGCCGACCCCGCGGGCCGACCTCGAGGGCGCGTCGCGTCAGCTCCGGATGCCGGCTGCGGCGAAGGGGGAGAGGTGGCGACCGATATGGGCCGCGACCACGTCGGTGTGCTCGTTCTGGTGCGAGGCCACGACCTCGAGGAAGCGGTCGTGGATCGAGTTTCCGGTGGCATCGGTGCCGCTCAGCGAGTCGCCGTAGCCCACGTGCAGGATCTGGCGGGCGTCGGCCGAGCGGATCAGGTCCCCCAGGTCCACGCCGGCCAGGGAGGTCGGGGTGCGGTCCTCGTGGGCCGAGACCTGGTAGCTGGCCCGGGCCTTGACGTAGGACGCGCGGGAGATGTCCCAGATCGCCCCGAACAGGTCGGGATCATGGGAGGCCACGATCTCGAGGCCGCACAGGTAGCTGGTGCCCGAGGTCTTCAGGTGCACGTGCCCCTGCGTGGCCGCCACGCACAGCGGATAGATGGAGAACTTGTCCGAGCCCGAGTGCAGGGAGATCCGGTAGCCGCCGAACTGCTCCGAGATCGCGTGGTGCGCCTCGAGGTTCGTGCGCAGCTCCTCGGCGTCCCCGAGGAAGTCCAGACCCTTCTCGAAGCCGTCCACGTAGCGGGGGGCGAAGCTGAACCAGCGCGCCCCCAGGCGCGTGAGCTCGGAGGCGAGGTAGTAGTGCTCGAAGAAGGTGGTCTGCCAGGCCGTCTCGTCGACCGCGATCTCGATCTCCACCTCGTGCCGAGCGTTCTCCGTGACGTGCCGGTACAGGCGCATCGCCTCCACGACCGCACGGCCGTACTTCACCGCGGCGGTCAGGACATCGCGCTCGGTGACCTCGATCTGCGAGTGGCCGACGTCCAGCGTCATCCCCGCGCAGCGCGTGATGAGGTCGGCGAGCGAGTCCCCGAGCTGGTCCCAGGGCAGCGCCTCGGCATCGGCCCTCGTGACCCCGCCGGTCGTGTCGGCGACCAGGTCCCCCGGATCGAGGGTGAACATCGTGAAGCCGGCCTCGAGGCCGCGATCGATGCCCTCGGTGGTCTTGATGTGGTCGCAGTCGGCTCCGAAGCCACCTTCCCACCCGGCCTCGACCAGCCCGAAGACGGCATCGTCCAGGACCGACCGGGCGCTGCGGCCCAGGCGGTCCATCTCGCGGATCGACTGCTGGGCCAGCACCGGCATCACCCCGGCGCCCTCGGCGGCGAAGGCGCGGACCTGGCCGGGCGTGGCCAGTCCGGTGCGGTCCCCGGTGCCGACAGAGGTGCGGTGGCCGCTGATCAGCTGGGGACGCAGGACCGCGAAGGCATCCTGCAGCGCCCGGGCGTTGGGGGTGCTCAGCGGGCCGGTGAGCACGTGGCCGTCACCGCTCGCGGCGGCCTCACCCTCGAAGCCGGCCAGGGCGTCGGCCGAGGCGGCGGTCAGCTGCAGGGAGCGGGCCGATCCGTCGTAGCGGATGCTCGCGGTGAGGGAGTCGGTGCGCAGGGTCATGGGAATCTCCGATCGAAGGGGTGAGGGGTGAGGCGTGAGGGGTGAGGGGCGGTTCGGGAGACGGGATGGGTCGGGACGACGGACTCCGGGGCGCGATCACGGGCCGGGTGGGAACTCCAGGAGCACCTTGACGTCCGCGGTCGACCCGGCGGCCGCGGCCTGCAGCGCCCCCGCCGCGGCGGTGAACGGCACCACGCTCGTGCGCAGCGGGGCGACGTCGACCTGGCCGGTCTCCAGCAGCTCGATGAGGGCCGGGAAGACGCCGCGGCTGTTGCGGGAGCCGACGACGGTGAGCTCCTTCTTGATCAGGACGGATTGCTGGAAGGTGACCTCGGCCGTGCCGTTGCCGATCAGCGCCAGGCGCGCACCGACGGCCGCCGCCTCGATCGCGTTGGTGAAGGAGACCGGCACTCCGGTGGCCTCGCAGACCACGTCGAAGCCGTCGCCGCCGGTGGCCGCGCCGACCAGCTCCGGGATCGTGGCGGTGGTGAGGTCGGCGGTGCCGGCCGCGCCGAGGGAGGCGGCCAGCTCCAGACGTCCCGGGACCACGTCGGCGATCCACACCTCGGCGCCGTGGAGGCGGGCGGCCAGCAGGGTCAGCAGGCCGATCGCCCCGGCGCCGAGCACCAGCACCCGGTCGCCCGGGCCGACCGCGGCGCGTCGCACGGCGTGATACCCGATCGAGAAGGGCTCGACCAGGGCCAGATCCCGGGGGTCGATGCCCTCGGCGCGGTGCAGGCGGTCCAGCGGCATCGTCAGCAGCTCCTGGAAGGCCCCGTCCCGGTGCACGCCCATCGTCTCGTTGTGCACGCAGGCGTTGACCAGCCCGCGGCGGCAGGAGTAGCAGGTGCCGTCCTCGAAGTACGGCACCCCGGTGACCAGGTCCCCGACCGCGAAGTCGCCGGTGGCCCCGGGGGCATCGTCGGGCCCGTGGTCGCTGTCGCCCAGCTCCACGATCTCGGCGGAGAACTCGTGGCCGGGCACGCGGGGGTAGGAGGCGAAAGGCTGGGTGCCGCGGAGGGTCTGGATGTCGGAGCCGCAGATGCCGGCGTAGCGGACGCGCAGCAGCGCCTCCCCGGGGGCGGGTCGCGGGGCGGGGACCTCGACCACTTCGACGGCCCCTGGTCCCATCACCTGCAGCGCTCTCATGATGTTCCTCCCTCCGCAGCAGTGCGGTTCCCTGCGCGCTCTCCACGGCCCGGGGCGCTGGACGAGGTGCCTGCGAGTCCGCGGCGATGTCCACGCCCGGTGTCCGTGACGCGCTGACGTAAACGATTGCATACGTTACTCCTGTGGGGAACCCGGGGTCCATGTCGTAGGATGCTCGCCGAATGCAAAAGTTGCAGTCCGTGGTCGGGGGAGCCGGTCACGGCCGGACCGAGGATGAGCCCGGGAGCGTGAGGAGACAGCGACGATGGCCATGACCCTGAAGGACGTCTCGGCCCGGGCGGGCGTCTCGGTCGCGACCGCGTCGCGCGCATTCCAACGGCCCGAACTGGTCGGAGCCGCCACTCGGGAGAAGGTCCTCGCCGCCGCCGACGAGCTGGGGTATGCCCCCAATCGCAGCGCGCGCGCCCTGATCACGGGCCGCGCCGGGGTCTACGGCGTGATCGTGCCGGACCTGGAGAACCCCTTCTTCCCGGCTGTGCTCAAGGGGGCCCAGGCCCGCGCCCACCAGCTCGGCTCGCAGCTGCTGATCACCGATGCGGGCGAGGTCCCGGAGGGGGAGCTGCCCCTGGTGCACACCCTCGCCGCCCAGGTCGACGGCATCGTGCTGTGCTCGAGCCGGATGGACGAGGACTCGCTGCGCGAGGCGGCCACCATGACCCGCCTCAGCCTCGTCAACCGCGTCTCCCCGGCCCTGCCGGGCGTGTTCGCCGATCCGGCCGAGGGCGTCCCGGCGGCGCTGCGGCACCTGCAGCGCATGGGCCACCGCCGCATCGGCTACGTCGGCGGGCCCAGCACCAGTCGGTCCGACGCCATGCGGCGCACGGTGATCGAGCGCATCTGCACCGGATCCGGGCTGGAATGGACGGACATCGGCTCCTTCCCGCCGTCGGTCGACGGTGGGCGCAGCGGCGCCGAGGCCGTGCTGCTGACCGACGTCACCGCCGTGCTCGTCTACAACGACGTCATGGCGCTGGCGCTGATGGAGCGTCTGCGCAGCTTCGGCGTCGGCGTGCCCGGCGACATCAGCGTCGTGGGATGGGACGACATCGAGTTCTCCGCCCTGGTCACCCCGGGCCTCAGCACGGTGCGCGTGCCGCGCTACGACATGGGGGTCGGAGCCATCGACCTGCTGCACGAGCGCGGTGCGGACCCGACCGGCGCGACCCCGACCGGCGCGATCCCGACGGCCGAGGCGCCGCCCGGGGCCGGGCGCGCTCGCATCGGCCTGCCGACCCGGTTCGTGCCCCGCGGATCGACGGCGAAGGTCGCCGCCTCGGAGTAACCTGCGCCTCATGAGCGACCTCAGCACGCCGATCGGCGAGATTCCCGGCGTCGGCCGGCCGGCCGCGCGAGCCCTCGCCGACCAGGGCCTGTCCACCCTCGGCTCCCTCGCCGGGGCGGACTGGGAGCAGCTGGCCGACCTGCACGGCGTCGGCCCCGCCGCCGGACGTCGGCTGCAGGCGGCGCTCGCCGAGCACGGCGAGATGATGGTGCATCCGCCCGCGCCGCAGCGCCGCGCCGCCACGGTCACCCGCGGCAGCACGGGGAAGAACGCCGCGGATCTGAAGACCCACGCCACCGCGGTGGACCCGGCCGACTACGTCGCGGGCCTCGACGCCCGCCGCAGCCGCGAGGGCCACGTCCTGCTGGAGCTGTTCGGGCAGGCCACCGGTGCGCCGGCGACCATGTGGGGACCCAGCATGATCGGCTACGGGCAGACCCACTACGTGTACGCCAGCGGCCGCGAGGGGGACACCTTCCACGTCGGCTTCAGTCCCCGGAAGGCGGACCTCGCCCTGTACGGCCTGGTGAACCTCCCGCGCAGCGACGAGCTGCTGGAGCGGATGGGCAGGTACCGCCGCGGCGCGGGCTGCGTGTGGGTGAAGAAGCTCGAGGACATCGACCTCGGCGCGCTGACCGAACTGGTCACCCACGCCTGGAGGACCGAGCCCGGCAGCTGCTGAGCCGCTCGGCGGGTGCCGCGCGCCGGGAACCTCCAAGGACCACCCGGTCGGAGGCGGCGGAGACGCACGACGGCGGGGGCACACCGGTCCCTTCGCTGGTGACGAAGGTGTGTGACGAGCCAGGCACGGTGGCCTCGGCCTCACCGGAGCGGACCTGCTGGGCGCGGCCGACGGGACCGGCCTAAGATGCCGCGGGGTGCGCCGCGGATCTCACCGCGAGGGATGTGCGCCCCGGAGAGGAGAGCCATGGGACTGCCTGAGCGCAGGCGTCGGCGGGCCGAGCACGTCCCGGCGGCGCGGCGGAAGTCGCGGGCCGGTGTGCTGATCGTCGCGATCGGGGCCCTGATGGTGCTCCTGGACGCCATCGGCTTCCTGGTCCTGATGGCGCTCGAGGGACGGGAGCATTCCCTCGTCACGGCCATCTACTGGGCGATCACCACCATGTCGACCCTCGGCTACGGCGACATCACCTTCGACAGCGACGGCGGGCGCCTGTTCTCCGTGTGGGTCCTGCTCAGCGGCGTGGTCTACATGCTGGTGCTGCTGCCCTTCTTCGTCATCCAGTACATGGTCACGCCCTGGCTGGACCGACGCCGCACCTCGCGCACCCCGCGCAAGGTCCCCGCGGCCCTGCGCGACCATGTCCTGCTGGTGGGCTCCGACGCCGTCACCCAGGCCTTCGCCGCCCGCGCCGAACGCTCGCAGGTGCCCGCCGTCCTCGTCGTCGAGGACCCGATCGAGGCCGGACGGATCCACGACCAGGGTCGGCAGGTCATCGTCGGCCCGCTGGACTCGGCGATGACCTACCGCAACGCCGGGGCGGATCGGGCGCGCCTGGTCGTCTCCACTCTCACGGACACCGCCAACACGAACGTCGCCTTCACCGTCCGTCAGGTCGGCGGCGACGTCTCCGTCGCGGTCACCGCGAGCAAGCCCGTCTCCGTCGACGTGCTCGGCCTGGCCGGCTCCGATCACGTGCTCGAGCTCGGTGCGGTGCTGGGCCGGGAGATGGCCTCGCGCGTGCTCGGGTCCACGGGGAGGGTCCATCGGATCGGCAGCTTCGGGGACACCTTCATCGCGGAGGCCGCCGCGCGGGACACCGCTCTGGTGGGCATGACCCTGGGGGAGGCGATCGGGAGCCTCAGCTCCTGCGTGCGGATCCTCGCGATCATGCGCAAGGGGCGGCTGCGCCCGCTCAAGCCCGAGCTGCAGATCACCGAGACGACCGTGCTGATCCTCGCCGGGGAGGCGGACGAGCTCGCGGCCTACGACGAGCAGTTCCAGGTCAGCGAGCAGTCCGAGGATCCGGTGATCATCCTCGGCGGGGGCCGGGTGGGACGCTCCGCCTCGCGGGAGCTGACCGCGCAGGGGATCCCCAACACGATCGTCGAGCAGCTGCCGGGCCGGGTCGAGAACTCGTACTCCGCCCTGGAGGGCACCGCCTCCTACACGGTGGCCGACGGGGACGCCGCGGACCAGCGGGTCCTGCGTCGGGCCGGCCTCGACCGCGCCTCCGCGGTGCTGGTGACACCGCGCGACGACGACCTCAACGTCTACCTGACCCTGTTCTGCCGTCGTCTGCGTCCCGAGC
Organism: Brachybacterium fresconis; assembly: GCF_017876515.1. NCBI lineage: Bacteria > Bacillati > Actinomycetota > Actinomycetes > Micrococcales > Dermabacteraceae > Brachybacterium > Brachybacterium fresconis. The sequence goes on from NZ_JAGIOC010000001.1 coordinate 3,832,769, forward strand.
TGCAGGTCGTCTCGCGCGCGACCTATGAGCGCAACGTCGCCACGCTGTATCGCGCGGGAGCCGACAGCGTGCTGTCCTACGCCACCATCGGTGCCACCGACCTGTGGAACCACGCCGGGCTCAGCCGTCGGGTGCTGGTGGCCGAGGGGAACGAGCTGTTCCTGGCTCCACGTCCGTCCTCGCTGGTCCGACGGTCCGTGCGCAACTCCGAGGTGCATCGCCGCACCGGCTGCCACATCGTCGCGGTGGCCGAGGAGGACGGCACCCTCCGTTACGACACCGAGTCGATCCCGTCGTCCCCGGGCAAGCTGCTGCTGCTGGGTGACCGCCATGCCGAGCGGCTCTTCCGCGAGGCCTACCTGAAGCGGCGGCGACTGCGGCCGACGGGCCCTGTCGGGCACAACCGCTGACAGCCCGTGTCGGGCCCGCCCGCTAAGGTGTCCGGCGCCCCACCACTGCATCGCCACACCGCTGCACGCCCCCACCGTTTCCCTGCCCCACCGCCGTACTGCCGAACCGTTCCACTGCCCCCAGGAGTGACATGACCGCCCCCGTGAAGCTCGCCGTCGGCGACCGTGCCCCCGCGTTCGACCTGCCCACCGCCGGAGGGGGACGGGTGAGCCTCGACGAGCTGCGCGGAGCCCCGGCCCTGGTCTGGTTCTATCCGGCGGCGAACACCTCGCTGTGCACGAAGCAGGCCTGCGACCTGCGCGACAACCATCAGATGTTCCTCGATGCCGGGTACCGCGTGGTGGGCATCTCCCCGGATCCGATCGCGGAGCTGGACCGCTTCGCCGCGGAGCAGGATCTGCCGTACAACCTGGCCGGCGACGAGACCCATCAGGTCATGGAGGCCTACGGGGCGTGGGGCGAGAAGAACATGTACGGCAAGAAGGTCCAGGGCACGATCCGCTCGACGTTCGCTATCGACGCCGAGGGTGTGCTGACCTTCGTGAAGTACCGCGTGGGCACTCCGAAGCACATCGCGCTGCTGCAGGAGAAGCTCGGGCTCTGATCACCGCCGCCGGGGGAGCGGCCGCGGTCCGATCCCGCCCGTCGCGCGGTGGCGGTCCGCACATGTGACGTGATCTGCCCTCTCCCGCTTTGGCGCACCTCGCGCGCTCCCGTATGCTGTTCCGGCATGCCCTGCCGAGCGCACGGCATCAGGAGACGTGGCAGAGCGGCCGAATGCGCTCCCCTGCTAAGGGAGTAGGCGACCAACATCGCCTCGGAGGTTCAAATCCTCTCGTCTCCGCCCGTATGGAAGGCCCCTGACCTGCGAGAAGATCGCAGATCGGGGGCCTTCTCGCTGTCCAGTGCGCGACGGTGCCGACCAGCGCGGTGCGTGCCGACCAGCGCGGTGCGTGCCGACCAGCACCAGTCAGCACCGGTCTGCGCCAACCCGCGCGGTCCATGACCGCCCGGGTCAGCTCGTGGTGTCGCCCTCGCCCAGGGTCGGCCACTCCGGCGCGGTCGACTCCAGCAGGTCCGGATCGCGCACGACCTCGGTGTCCTCGACGGTCTCGTCGCCCGAGCGCAGACGGCGGGCCAGCTCCTGCAGCGATCCGCGCAGCAGCGCACGGGCCCGGGAGGCATCACCCCGTGAGAGCGCCTCCACCAGGTCCTCGAGCGTCGAGGTGATGTCGGCTCGCACGCCGAAGCCCAGCGGGTCGGAGAAGCTGCCCATGCGGGTGAGGATCACGATCGTGTTCATCGCGGTGACCAGGAAGCGGTTGCGGGAGAGCTCGGCCAGCTGCTGATGGAGGTCCAGGTCGGCGTTGCCGGCGTCGATGACCTCCTCGGCGGCCATCGCGGTGCGGCTGCGTTCCAGACATACCCGCAGCGGGGCGAGCAGGGCCTCGACCTCCTCGTCCTGATCGGTGCTGCGCAGTTTCGTCACCCGGTCCGCGACGATCGTGGCGGCCTGCATCTCGATGCCCAGGCGGTAGTCGATGAAGTCCGACATCGTCTCGGCGTCCATGTGGGTGACGAAGAGCCCGCGACCGGGGATCTGGGTCAGCAGACCGTCACGCACCAGACGCTGGCAGGCCTCGCGCAGCGAGGAGCGGGAGATGCCCATCTGCCGGGAGACCTGCACCTCGGGGACGGCATCGCCCGGGCGGAGGTCGCCGTAGTAGATGCCATTGCGCAGCTCGAGCTCGGCCTGGTCGATGATCGAGGGCCGACGCAGCGGCTGCATCAGCGGCAGCTGCACTCGTTCATGGCGAGTCGTCATCGCCGTCCTCCTTGCTCATGCGGCGCACACGGCGTCGCGACATCCTAGATCAGGGCAGGGGATCCGAGGTCCTGCGCGTCGGTCGGTCCCGGCGACTCCAGGCCTGTGTCCTGCAGGTCCCGAGATCACGATCCCATGACGCGGGGTCACGACCGGATCACGAATCGTACCGTTGCACCGGATAGAGATCGCTTGCCCGATAGCGTGGACGGTAATCCGATATCCAGACGTCTGATTGTCCGACAGCCCGTAGGGTGGTCGAACGTCGAGAGCAAGTGAGAGGGACCACCATGCACAATCGCCGAACTTTCGTCCGCGGCAGCGGACTCGTCCTGTCGGCCGCCGCCCTGGGCGGACTGGCCGCCTGCAGCCAGACCAATCAGAACACCGGTGGCGGTGGGGGCGGCGCCAGCGACGGCGGCGGCGGGGGCGACCTGCTCTCGCAGCTGCAGGAGAAGGGCTCCATCACCGTCGGCTTCGCCGGCGAGGCGCCCTACAGCTTCGAGGACGGCGGCGAGCTCACGGGTGCGACCCTCAGCATGCACCGCGAGATCTTCGGAGAGCTGGGCATCGACACCGTCGAGGGCAAGCTCACCGACTGGAACTCGCTGATCCCGGGCCTGAACGCCGGACAGTTCGACGCGGTCAGCGCCGGCATGTCGATCCTTCCGGAGCGTTGCGCGGAGGCCGCCTTCAGTCATCCAGAGTTCCAGTACACCACTGCGCTGATGGTCCCTGAGGGCAACCCGGACGGGCTGAAGGACATGCACTCCTTCGTCGACTCCGGCCTGACCGTCGCCACCATGTCCGGTGCGATCGAGTCCACCTACGCCGAGGATCTCGGCCTGGACAGCATCGAGGTCGGTGGCCCGCAGGACGGCGTGGACGCGCTGAAGGCCGGCAACGCCGCTGCCTTCGCGCTCACCGCCATCTCCCTGAACTGGCTGGCCGACAACACGGTCGACGGCGTCGAGGTGACCGAGAGCTTCGTCGCGGACATCAACGACGTCAAGCAGTTCGGCGCCGGCGCCACCGTGTTCCGCAAGGACGACACCTCCCTGCTGGACGCCTACAACGAGAAGCTCGACGAGATCATCGCCGATCCCGAGCGCTACCTCTCGATCGTCGGCGACTTCGGCTTCACCGAGCAGGAGCTGCCGCCCGAGGACATGACGACCGAGATCCTGTGCTCGGGCGATCTGTCCTCCTTGCAGTGATCCTCGGCCCCATCGATGAGCTCGATCCGGCGCGTCCCGCCACGGGGCGCGCCGGGTCCGTGCTCACCCAGGAGGTGAGTGGCCGATGGAAGGTGTGATCGGCTTCTTCCAGGACCTCGGCCCCAACATCCAGCTGCTGCTGGATCGGAGGCCGCTGATCCTCGACGGCGTTCTCGTCACGGTGCTGGCGACCGCACTCGGCGCCCTGCTCGCGCTCCTGATCGCCTTCGTCTTCGGCATCGCGCAGGTGGCGAAGCTCGCCGTCGTGCGGATCATCGCGCGCATCTTCGTGGAGTTCTTCCGCGGCACCTCGCTCGTCGTGCAGCTGTTCTGGTTGGCCTTCGTGCTCCCGCAGCTGCCCTATCCCTTCGGCTTCCAGCTCGAACCGCTGGCCATCGGGGTCATAGCGCTGGGGCTGAACTACGGGGCCTACGCCGCCGAGGTCGTGCGCGGGTCGATCGGCTCCGTCCCCAAGGGCCAGTACGAGGCGGTCAGCGCCCTCAGCCTGAGCCCGATGCGCGGGATGTTCCGCGTCGTGATCCCCCAGGCCTGGGCCCTGATGCTCCCGTCGCTGTCGAACCTGTGGATCCAGCTCCTCAAAGGCAGCGCGATCGTCAGCACCGTCCTGCTCTACGACCTCTTCTTCCAGGTCGAGCAGCTGCGTGACCGGTCCGGCACCTGGTTCGCGTACATCTTCGCGCTGCTGGCCTACTTCGTCATCGCCTGGGTGATTGTGATATTCATGAACGCGCTCGAGGTCCGGGCCAAGCACAAGATCGGACGCGGTCCGGCGCTGTCCCAGTCCTGGGGCATGCTGTTCCGTGCTCCCGGGAGCACTCCGGAAGGAGGGCGTTCGGCGCGCGTCGTCCGGGACCGCGCCCGCGCTAAGGCCAGCAAGCCCGCAGGAGGTGAACTGGTATGAACACCTCCTGGTGGGAATGGGACCACGCCTTCGCCGTCTTCCCGGTGCTGCTGGACGGCTTCAAGATCACGCTGCTGGCCACCGTGCTGGGCACCCTCATCGCGCTGGTCCTCGGACTGGTGGTGGCGATGATCCGGCGCACCGCGCCGCGACTGCTCAGCGCTCCGGTCACCGGGGTGGTCGAGTTCATCCGCATGACGCCCCTCGTGGTGCAGCTGGTCTTCGCCAACCTCGCGCTGTCGCCGTACATCGACAGCACCCTCGCCATCGGCATCTGGGTGCTGGGCATCCACTACACGACCTACATGGCCGAGGTGTACCGCGCCGGGATCGACTCGGTGCCCAAGGGCCAGTGGGAGGCCGCCACCGCGCTGTCTCTGCCGCGGCTGCGCACCTGGCGATCCGTCGTCGTCCCGCAGGCGATCCGCAACACGCTGCCCGCGCTGGGCAACTACGCCATCTCCATGTTCAAGGAGACCCCCTTCTTCGTGGTGATCTACATCCCGGAGATGGTCCGGAACGCCCAGACCTATGGAGGGGACACGTTCCGGTACACCGAGGCGATCACCTTGGCCGGCCTCATCTTCCTGGCGGCCAGCTACCCGACGTCCCTCCTGATCCGACGACTGGAGAAGAAACTTGCCTGAGAACACTCCGCACATCGAGTTCCGGGACGTGATCAAGCGCTTCGGGAACAACACCGTGCTGGACAACCTGAACTTCACGGTCTCCCGCGGGGAGCGCGTCACCCTCATCGGCCCATCCGGCTCGGGCAAGACGACGATCCTGCGCCTGCTGATGACGCTCGAGGAGCTCACCGACGGATACATCTACGTCGGCGAGCAGGCGCTGCAGTACGAGCAGAAGGACGGCAAGCGCGTGCGCGTCGTCGACAAGCAGCGCCGCCGCACCACCACCCAGGTCGGGATGGTGTTCCAGCACTTCAACCTGTTCCCGAACATGTCGGTGCTGGAGAACATCATCGAGGCGCCCATCCATGTGATGGGTCTGCCCAAGGCCGAGGCCGTCACCAAGGCCGAGGGCCTGCTGGAGAAGGTGGGCATGGGCGAGAAGCGCGACTTCAACCCCTCGCAGCTCTCCGGCGGTCAGCAGCAGCGCGTGGCGATCGCCCGCGCTCTGGCCATGGACCCGGAGGTCCTCCTGCTGGACGAGGTCACCTCGGCACTGGACCCGGAGCTGGTGGGCGAGGTGCTCGGCGTGCTCAAGGACATCGCCGCCGAGACCGACATCTCCATGCTGATCGTCACCCACGAGATGCAGTTCGCCCGGGACGTCTCCGATCGCGTGATGATGTTCGACCAGGGCTCCATCGTCGAGGAGGGCAAGCCCGAGAAGATCTTCAGCGAGCCCGAGAACCAGCGCACCAGGGACTTCCTGCGCGCCGTGCTCTGACCCGCGAGGCCCGGGACCGGGTCCGACGGAGGTGATCCCCGTCGGCCCCGGACCCGGGCCCGGTCCGTCCACGGACCGTCCCGCCGGATGCTTCGAGAGTGCCTCGCGGTAGTCTGTGCCCGTTCGTTCCGCGCCGAAGCGGTCGCCTCAGCTGTCGGCGGCCGCTGTGTGGCGCCGCCGACCCCAGGAGGCCCCGTGCCAGAAACCGACGCCATTGCCGTCCCGACCCTGACGAGCGAGTTCCCCGTCATCGGCGACGATCCCCATATCGATGCGCCCCTGCGCGCGACCGTCCGCCGCCTGTCGACCCTGCTGGGTCGCACGCTCGCCGATCAGCACGGCCAGGAGCTGCTCGACCTCGTCGAGCAGGTCCGCACGCTGACGAAGGAGGCGAAGTCCTCCGAGTCCGAGGGCGATGCGCGTGACGTCCAGGACCGACTGGCCGAGCTCCCGATCGAGCAGGCCACCGAGTTGACCCGGGCCTTCGCCCAGTACTTCCTGCTGGCCAACGCCGCGGAGCAGGTGTACCGGGTGCGGGGGCTGAAGGACCGCCCGACCGCGGAGTCGTGGGTGCCGCGCACCGTCGCAGACGTCCACGACGAGGTCGGCCCGGACGGGCTGCAGGAGGCCGTCGACTCGCTGGACGTGCGCCTGATCTTCACGGCCCATCCCACCGAGGCCTCCCGACGGGCGGTCCTGACCAAGCTCCGCAAGATCTCCGACGTCCTGGAGAAGGACACCGCCGAGGGCACCCCCGAGCGGCGTCGCCAGGACCACGCCCTCTCCGAGCTCATCGAGTCGCTGTGGCAGACGGACGAGCTGCGCCGGCAGCGGCCCACCCCGCAGGACGAGGCCCGCAACGTCCTGTACTACCTCCGCCAGCTGTACACGCAGACCATGCCGGACTTCCTCGACGACCTGCGCGAGGAGCTGCGCGCCCACGGTGCGGACCTGGCCGAGCGCCAGGTCCCCCTGCGCTTCGGCTCCTGGATCGGCGGCGACCGCGACGGCAACCCCTATGTCACCGCGGAGGTCACCCGCGAGGTCCTGCAGCTGCAGGCGGAGACCGCCGTGGACCTCGCGATCGACGTCATCTCCGAACTGATCGCGGACCTGTCCATCTCCAGCGCGCTGACCGGCGAGGACGAGGAGCTGCGCGCGAGCGTGACCGCCGATCTCGAGTTCGACTCCGAGGTGGACGAGGTCCAGCAGAAGCAGTACGAGCAGGAGCCCTACCGGCTCAAGCTCGGCACCATGCGGGCGAAGCTCACGGCCACCCGCGAGCGGATCCGGAGCGGCGAGCCGCACGTGCACGGCAAGGACTACCGCGATGGCGACGAGCTGCAGGAGGATTTCTCGGTGCTGCGGGGCGCGCTGGGTCGCCACGGCGGCAAGCGCGCGGCCGACGGGGCGATCGCGATCGCCCAGCAGGTGCTGGCCGGCTCCGGGCTGAACCTCGCGACCCTCGACGTGCGCGAGCACTCCGAGAAGCATCACGAGGTGGTCTCGCGCCTCTTCGACCGCGTCGGGGAGCTGGACCGTCCCTATGCGGAGCTCACGCGAGCCGAGCGCACCACGGTGCTGGGCGCCGAGCTCGCCAGCCGTCGCCCGCTGGTCGGCACGGCGCTGAGCGAGGACGAGACGATCCTCGACGACGCCACGCGCACCACCTACCGGGTGCTCGACGAGATCCGTGACGCCCACCGCCAGTACGGCACCTCCGCCATCGAGACCTACATCGTCTCGATGACCCACGGGGCGGACGACATCCTGGCGGTCGCCCTGCTGGCCCGCGAGGCCGGTCTGGTCACGCTGCCGGGAGGCCGGGAGAACCGCGCCGACATCAGCTTCGCCCCGCTGCTGGAGGAGGTCTCCGAGCTGCGCCACGCCGGCGAGATCCTCGACGAGCTGCTCAGCGACCCCTCCTACCGCGAGATCGTCCGCCTGCGCGGCGACTTCCAGGAGGTCATGCTCGGCTACTCCGACGGCAACAAGGACGCCGGCGTGATGACCAGCCAGTGGGAGATCCATCAGGCCCAGCGGCGTCTGCGCGACGTCGCAGCGCGCCACGGGGTCACGCTGCGCCTCTTCCACGGCCGCGGCGGGTCCGTCGGCCGCGGCGGCGGCCCCACCTACGACGCGATCCTGGCCCAGCCGTACGGCGTGCTCGAGGGCGAGATCAAGTTCACCGAGCAGGGCGAGGTCATCTCCGACAAGTACACCCTGCCCACGTTGGCCCGGGAGAACCTGGATCTGTCGCTGGCCGCGGTGCTCGAGGGCTCGGCCCTGCACACCACGCCGCGCTCCACGGACGAGCAGCTGGAGCGCTGGGGCGAGGTCATGCAGGCCGTCTCCGACGCCTCCTTCACCCGGTATCGCACGCTGGCCGACGACCCGGACCTGCCCGAGTACTTCGTGACCTCCACCCCGGTGGAGCAGCTCGGCGACCTGAACATCGGCTCGCGCCCCTCCAAGCGCGCCACCTCCGACAAGGGCCTGGACGGCCTGCGGGCGATCCCGTGGGTGTTCGGCTGGACCCAGTCGCGACAGATCGTGCCGGGCTGGTTCGGCGCGGGCTCCGGGCTGAAGGCAGCCCGTGAGGCCGGCCTCGAGCCGGACCTGCACGAGATGTACCGCAGCTGGCACTTCTTCCGCACCGTGATCAGCAACGTCGAGATGACGCTCGCGAAGACGGACATGCAGATCGCGGCGCACTATGTGCACTCGCTGGTGCCGGAGCGGCTGTGGCCGCTGTTCGATCGCATCAAGGCGGAGTACGAGCTGTCGGTCGCGGAGCTCGAGCGCCTCACCGGGGTGCTGGAGCTGCTGGACAACCAGCCGGTGCTGAAGCGGACCCTCGCCGTGCGCGACCGCTACCTGGACCCGATCTCCTACATGCAGGTCGCCATGCTGCAGCGCGCCCGGGCCGCGTCTGGCCGCGGCGAGGAGCTCTCCCCGGAGCTGCAGCGGGCGCTGCTGACCACCATCAACGGTGTGGCCGCCGGTCTGAAGAACACCGGCTGAGTCGCCACGCGCGCCACCGGAGCGAAGGCCCCCGACGATCTTCGAGATCCTCGGGGGCCTTCCTCGTCGCGGGGTGCTCGCCGGCGCTTCCGACGGTCAGCCTCAGCGGGCGGTGCCGTCGATCGCGTACTCGTCGATGCGGGCCAGCTCCTCGCGCGTGAAGTCGAGGTTCTCGACGGTGAGGATGTTCTGCTCGAGCTGGCGCACCGTGGAGGCGCCGACCAGCGCGGTCGCCACCGAGGGATGGCGCAGGGTCCAGGCGAGGGCGAGCTGCGCCAGGCTCTGGCCGCGCCCGTGCGCGATCTCGCTCAGGCCGTGCCGGCACTCCTGGTAGGCATGGTCGTGGACCTGCCGCGACGTCAGCGAGCCTCCGGTGCTGCTCGCCCGGGACCCCGTCGGCACCCCGGAGGCGTACTTGTTGGTCAGCAGGCCCTGCTGCAGCGGCGAATAGACAGCCAGCCCGATCCCGAGGCCGTCGGCGACATCCAGCAGACCGTGCTCGACGCTCCGGTTGAACATCGAGTAGGAGGGCTGGTGGATCAGCAGCGGCGTGCCCAGGTCGGCGAGGATCTCGGCCGCCTCGACAGTTCGCTCGGGGGAGTAGTTCGAGATGCCGGCATAGAGGGCCCTGCCGCTGCGCACCGCCTGGTCGAGCGCCCCCATGGTCTCCTCGAGGGGAGTGTCCGGGTCCTCGCGATGGTGGTAGAAGATGTCGACGTACCCCAGGCCCAGACGATGCAGGGACCGGTCCAGAGAGGAGAGCAGGTACTTGCGGGAGCCGCCGTCGCCGTAGGGGCCCGGGCCCATCCGATAGCCGGCTTTCGTGGACACGATGATCTCGTCGCGCAGATGACGGAAATCCTGCTCGAGGATCCGGCCGACGTGCTCCTCCGCGCTTCCCGGGGGCGGGCCGTAGTTGTTGGCCAGGTCGAAGTGGGTGATGCCGAGGTCGAAGGCACGGCGCACGATCGCCCGCAGGGTCTGCGGATCGCGGTCCTCCCCGAAGTTCTGCCAGAAGCCCAGCGAGATCGGGGGCAGGAGGACACCGGAACGGCCCACCCGCCGATAGGACGTGCCGTCATAGCGGGTAGGGGACGGGGCGAAGGCGTCGGTGCTCATGGGAGCAGTTTAGTGGCATGGGCCACGTTCCGTCAGAGCCCGTGCAGGTCACGTCTCTGCACCCTCGCGGGTCGGGCCGGGTTGCGCCGGGCTGCGCCGGGCCGGGTCGGGCCGACGTCGGGCGGTCCGCGGCGTCACCACGTGGGCAGGTCAGACTCGACGCAGCGGGCGCTCCATGACGTCCATCCCGAGCCCCTCCACGGTCAACCAGGAGGGGTCGCCCGGGAAGGGGACGGCGGTGCCGGTCCGCACGAAGCCGTGCCGCTCGTACCAGGCGTGCAGCTCGGGACGGGACTGCAGCACCCGGATCATCAGCACATCGACCCCGGCCGCAGTCAGGAGCTCCGCCTGGGACTCCAGCAGACGCCCGCCGAGTCCGCGGGACTGGGCGGACGGGTGGACGGCGAACAGGCCGAGCTCGGCCTGGACCAGGCCGTTCACGTCGGGCGGCTCCTGGCGCGTGTAGCAGCAGCCGACGATGCCGCCCTCCGGGGAGTCGGAGGGCCGCTCGAGCTCGGTGACGGCCTCGGCGGCCAGCAGGGCCACCGCGTCGTCGGCGAGCATCCCGCGGACCTCGTCGGCGTGCGTGCGCGCGCCGCGGACGAGGTGGGCCTCGGTGGTCCAGCCGCCCTCGCCGCGATAGGCCGCCTGGACCAGGTCGACGATCTCGGGGACGTCGCCGGGCCGGGCAGGACGGATCCGCAGGTCGGTGCTCTGCGAGACGGTCATGGGAGTTCTCCTGCGCGTTCGAGCTCGGCGAGCAGCCCGTGCCCGTCGGGGGCCGTGGCCATCGGTGGGGCGTGGGTGCCGCGACGCTGCTGCGCCAGGGGGCGGAGCGTGCCGTGGGCGAGCAGCTGCTCGGACTCGGTCAGCTGCCGGAGCAGGATCGCCTCGACGTGGTCCGGCAGCTCGGAGGCGAAGTCTGCGTAGATCGACGGGTCGTGCTGCCCGTCGTCGCCCACCAGGATCCAGCGCATCCCTGGGAAGTCCGCGACCAGCCGGCGCAGCGCCCGCTCCTTGTGGGCGCGGCCGGAACGGAAGAATCCGGTGTTGGTGGGGCCCCAGTCGGTCAGCAGCAGCGGGCCGTCGGGGTATCCGTTCTTGTACAGGAAGCGCTTGAGCACGGGGAACACGTTCCAGGCACCCGTGGACAGGTACATCACCGGCATCGCGGTGTGCTCGCGGGCCAGGCGCTGGTAGAGCATCGGCATGCCCGGGACGACCTGGCGGGAGGACTGGTGGACCACGAAGGCGTTCCAGAAGGCGAGCAGGGGCCGGGGCAGCCAGGTCACCATCACGGTGTCGTCGATATCGCTGACCAGCCCCACGTTCGCCCCGGTGGGGAACACGGTGATGTCAGCGGTGACCTCGTTGCCGGGGACGGTCCAGAGCACGGCCCGGTGATCGCCGGGGGGCAGGTCGATGTCGATCTCGGCGTCGATGATACCGCTGCGATCGGCGCGCACGCTGAACTCCTGCCCGCCCAGCAGCACGTGCACGGTGCTGTACGGGACCACCTGGGAGGCGAAGTTCCGCCAGCCCCGCACCGCCATCGTGCGCATGTCGTGGACCGGCTGATCGTGGAAATCGGCGGGCGTGCCGGGGGAGGAGTAGAGGACCTTCGCCATCACCCGGACACGCGTCGAGGACCCGTACCCGTGGAAGGGCTGGAGCCTGAGGTCCCAGTGCAGTCGGCGCAGCCCCCGGCCGACGACGGCGTTCTTGACGTCCTCGAGGCGGGCGGCCCAGTGCGGGCGCACCTGCTCGGATCGTGCCCCGACCGTTGCCAGCACGGTGCGGGGCGAGCGGACGCGGGAGCCGACGCGACGTGCGATCGACACCGGGCCTCAGAGGCCTCGGGACATCTTCAGCCAGGCACCGTCGGGATCGTCCTCGACGACCTCCCAGCGCTCACCGGTGTCGGTGAAGCCGAGGCTCTCGTAGGCGGCGCGGGCTGCCGTGTTGGTGGGGCCGACGTAGAGCGTCACCGTGTCGGCGCCGTCCTCCTTCGACCAGTCGAGAACGGCTTCGGCCAGGCGCTGGCCGAGACGGGCCTTGCGTGCGCTCGGCAGCACCCACATCGCCTGGAGCTCGCGCTCGTTGGCGGGGGAGTCGGCCTCGTGGCGGACGGCGACGACGGCCACCGGCTGCCCGGCTTCGATGGCCAGGAACCAGGCGGCCTCGCGGACGCGCTTCCTCCAGACCTTCTCCTCGTAGGTGGACTCTTTCTCCCAGCTCTGGCCGAAGGCCTCCGGATCGGTGCTGAGAGAGCGGAGACGGATCTCGCGCACGAGCGACCAGTCATCGTCCTGGGCACGTTTGATTTCGGCCATGGCTGTCCTCCTGAGCCGTCGTGGCGTGGTCACGGGCGATCATTCCCGGGCGACCACGTCCTGGCGATTGTGCGCGCGGACACGCGGCCTCGCATGCGCTGACATCAGCAGTGTAATCGGGATATCGGTTCAGTGCTCGTCGCCTCCCCGTCGTTGACACAATGGGCACATGTCGCCCCTGCGTATCCTCACCGTCTGCACCGGCAATGTGTGCCGCTCACCGGCCGCCGCCGTGATGCTGCGCGAGGCCGTGCGCGGCGCCAAGCTCGCCGAGACGGTCGATGTGGGGTCGGCGGGCACCAGCTGGGAGGCCGAGGGCATGCCGATGGACGAGCGGACGGAGCTGTCCCTGGTGCGAGCCGGGTACGTGCGGCCGTTCGAGCACACCGCCCGCACGATCCATCTGACCGAGCTGCTGAACTGGGACCTGGTGCTGCCGATGACCGTCGAGCAGGCGCAGGCACTGCGCCGCATGGCGGACCAGGTGCCGGAGGGACGGACGGCGCCCGAGATCATCATGTGGCGGCGGTTCGATCCGGAGGCCCCCGCGGGGGCGCCCGAGACGGAGATCGCCGTCGACGACCCGTGGTACGAGGGCCAGGCGGCCTTCGATCGCACGGTCGTGCAGATGCAGCGGAGTCTGCCGGCGCTCGTCGCGCACGTGCAGGACGTGCTCAGCGCCCGATAGGACGTGACGCTCGTCGGGACGCGGTCCTTCTCGGCGTGAGGCGCGGGGCGTGCGGAGTCGTTGCGGCCGACGGGTGGGACGCGGAGTTCTGCGACGGGCTCAGCGGCCGGTGTTCTTCGAGGTGCCCAGCCCTGCGGCCCGACGGCTGTGCCAGGTGGCGCCGACGAAGCCGGCGGTGGTCAGGAAGCCGATGCCGAGCGCGATCAGGAGGACCGACTGGACACGCCCGAAGGCGGAGTCCGAGTCCTGCGAGGAGATCGTGCTCAGCAGTCGGACGATCGGCCCGCCCTGCTGCTGGGCCGAGATCGGCTCGGGGTTGGGCGCGGCCGCCGGGGTCTCCCCGTTGTCGGGAGCGGCTGCTGCGTCGGTCTCGGAGGTTTCGCTCTCGGCCTGTTCGGCCTCGGTCGTCGCCGGCTCACGAGGCGGGTCGGTCGGGTCGTTCTCCGAGGTGGGGGCCGGTTCCGGCTCCTCCTCAGCGGCAGGCTGGGGCTGCTCCGGGGACGGCTCCTCGACGGGCTCGGGCTCTTCGACGGGCTCGGGCTCTTCGGCGGTCTCGGGCGGGGGCTTCGGCGCGAGCGTCTCCGTCTGGAGCTCATTCTCGGCCTGGGCAGGTTCACCGCTTCCGGACGTGGGGTCGGACTTCTCGGTGTCCTCTTCCGAGGTGGGGTCCTCGGTCGGAGTCTTGTCCGGCGAGGTGGAGTCCGAGGAATCGTCCGTCTCTTCGGGCGGCGTCGACGTCTCTTCGTCCGTCGGGGTCTCTCCGGGAGACGTCGACTCCTCCTCCTCCTCGGTCCCTTCGGGTGGCGTCGACTCTTCGTCCGTGTTGTCGGGCGATGTCGAGGGCTCTTCGCTCGGCGACGTGGGAGACGTGGCGCTTTGCGCCCCGGAACTCGGGTTCAGCGACCCCACGACGGTCCCGTCACCGTCTGCATTGTTCGGATCCTCGTCGTCGCCCTGGGACGCGTCGGCCGCAGCGCCGCCATCCTCAGTCGCGGAGTCATCCTCTGTGCTCCCCGCACCGTCCTGCGCGCTGCCCGCGCCCTGTTCGGGGGCGGGCTCGACCTCGGAGTCGCTGTCCGAATTCTCAGCATCGTCGGAGGTGTCTTCGCCGGTCGAGGGATCCGTGCCTTCGGCAGTTTCGTCCTCTGCGGGCGGCGTGGGCTCGCCGCCCTCGGTCCCGGAGTCTTCCTCTGTGCTCTCCGCGCCGTCCTGCTCCGCCTGATCGCCCGCTTCGGGTGTCCCGTCGGCGTCGGGGTCGGAGCTGTCCGGGTCCTCGACCTCCGGCGAGTTGTTCGCCGTCCCGTCCCCGTCATCCTGCGATGCGTCGTTCGCCTGGCCGGAGTCGGTCTCCGAATCACCGGTCACCGGGCCCGGGCCGGTCTCCACCTCATCGACCACGGGGACCTCATCGAGGGACACCGCATCCTCGACCTCTTGCGTCGTCTCCGCCACGGTCTCGGCGACCGCGCCCTTCGACTCCTCGCACTCCTCCGGTGCCGTTCTTGTGGCCTCTTCCGATGCCGCGAGCGCCGGCGCTGCGGTGAGAGGGAGCGCGACAGCGACAGCTGCGGAATAGGCACACAGGCGTGCACGCAGGCGCATAGGCGCGGTCCCCCCTCTCCATGTCGCATGCCGGTCGGCAGCGGTCGGTGTCGTCATTGGTGGGTCCGGCGAAGCATATTACCCTACCGTCCCTTTACCTTCTGCAGTCATGGTCCAGGCAAGTGGGGGAGGTGCGCAAGGGGGGTGTGGACGGCGCCACCCAGGGGTGACGTACGAGATGTTGGGGCAGATTTGGCGATTCCTTGACTGTCGACCTGGTCAAACAGCTCTACGGATTCTCACATCCCGCCACATGGACGGGATGAGACGGCACTGTGGAGGACGGTCGAAAGCTGCCGAAAAGCTCCGAGAAATCGCGGACGCCACGCCGGGAGTCGAGTCCATGACCTCGAGTGCAGCCGTCGGAGTCCCGAGGTGACCCTGCTCAGTCCCGGGGTGATGATGTTCAGTCCCGGGGCGGGCCCCGCTCAGTCGGCGAGGGCCCCGTCCACGAGCGCCTTGGCCGCCTCCTGGACCTCGGTCAGGTGCTCCTCGCCCCGGAAGGACTCAGCGTAGATCTTGTAGACGTCCTCGGTGCCGGAGGGTCGGGCCGCGAACCAGGCCGACTCGGTGGAGACCTTCAGCCCGCCGATCGCGCCGCCCGAGGGCGCTTCGGTGATCGCCGAGACGATCGCCTCGCCCGCCAGCTCGGTCTCGGTGACCTGGCTCGGACTGAGGGCCTTGAGCTTCGCCTTCTGCTCGCGATCGGCCGGGGCATCGATGCGTGCGTAGGCGCTCTCGCCGAACTCCTCGACCAGCTCCGCGTGCAGGGCGCTGGGGGAGCGACCGGTGACCGCGAGCATCTCGGAGGCCAGCAGCGCCATGATGATGCCGTCCTTGTCAGTCGTCCACACCGAGCCGTCCTGGCGCAGGAACGAGGCTCCGGCGCTCTCCTCGCCGCCGAAGCCGACAGAGGCGTCGATCAGGCCGGGCACGAACCACTTGAAGCCGACGGGCACCTCGTACAGCTCCCGGCCCAGGGAGCCGACGACCTGGTCGATGAGGCTCGAGGAGACGACCGTCTTGCCGACCTCCGCGCCGGTGGGCCAGCTCGGTCGGTGGGCGAACAGGTACTGGATCGCGGTGGCGAGGTAATGGTTGGGGTTCATCAGCCCGGTGTCGGGGGTGACGATGCCGTGCCGGTCCGCGTCCGCGTCGTTGCCGGTCGCGATGTCGAACTCGGTGCGCTTCTCGAGCAGGGAGGCCATCGCCCACGGGCTCGAGCAGTCCATGCGGATCTTCCCGTCGCGGTCCAGGGTCATGAACGACCACTGCGGATCCACCTCGGGATTGACCACGGACAGATCCAGGTCGTGCATCTCGCCGATCTCCGCCCAGTAGTCGACGGCGGCCCCGCCGAGCGGGTCGGCACCGATCCGGATCCCCGAGCGGCGGATCGCCTCGAGGTCCACCACATTCGAGAGATCCTGGACATAGGTGTGCAGGAAGTCGTAGCGGCCCGCATCCTGCAGCGCCTTCTGTCGGCCGTGGCGGCGCACGCCGCGCAGACCGGAGGCCAGCAGCTCATTGGCCCGATCGGCGATCCAGGTGGTCGCGTCCGAGTTCGCCGGACCGCCGTGCGGGGGGTTGTACTTGAACCCTCCGTCGCGGGGCGGGTTGTGGCTCGGGGTGACGACGATGCCGTCGGCCCGCGAGGGGTCGGAGGCGGACTTGCCGCGGTTGTGCACGAGGATGGCGTGGGAGATCGCCGGGGTGGGCGTGTACCCGTCCAGCGAGTCGACCTGGACGGCGACGTCGTTGCCGACCAGCACCTCGAGCGCGGTGTCGAAGGCCGGGCGCGAGAGCGCGTGGGTGTCCCGGCCGATGAACAGCGGGCCGCGGATCCCCTGGCCGGCGCGGTACTCCACGATCGCCTGCGTGGTCGCGGCGATGTGGTCCTCGGTGAAGGCGGTGTCCAGCGAGGAGCCGCGGTGCCCCGAGGTCCCGAAGGCGACGGCCTGATCGGGGTCGGCGGGGTCCGGATGGAGGTCGTAGTAGGCGTCGAGGAGAGCGTCGATGTCGACGAGGTCCTCCGGAAGGGCCTTCTGGCCTGCGCGGGGGTGCATGGTCATCACTCCATCCTCGGGGCGGTTGGTGTCGCCACTCTAGGACAGGGCGCGTCTCGGGGCGGCAGGGACGGTCGTTCCCTGAGACGCGGCTGATCAGGAACGTCGGCTGCGCACCAGCAGCAGGATGCCCACCACGGTGAGCACCAGCCCGACCAGGCCGGCCACGATCCCGATGATCGGGCCGATCAGCATGGGCGCCGCGACGCTGAACAGGCTGTAGGGGCCCAGGAACGCCGGGGCGTCGGTGCCGGTGCACGAGATCGTCACCGTGGTGTCCGCCGTGGCGGCCACGCCCATCCGCTGCTCGTACTGCGAGCCGTCGCCGAAGGTGACCGATCCGGAGGTGGGAACCTCGGTGATCGCTCCCGAGGAGCTGCCCTCGGCCGTGCATTCCGCGTCGGCGGCGTCCTCGGCGGGCACGTACAGGATCAGCATCTCGTTGGCGGCCATCTCGTGCTCGCCGGTGCCGCCCTCGATCACGGTGGGGCCGGAGGAGGCGTCGTCGACCAGGGAGCCGAAGGCCCACACCAGGCCGCCGACGGTGGCGACGGGAGCGATGATCAGCAGCAGGGCGAGCCCGATCAGCAGCGGCCCCAGGCCGCGGCGT
Organism: Brachybacterium fresconis; assembly: GCF_017876515.1. Lineage (NCBI taxonomy): Bacteria > Bacillati > Actinomycetota > Actinomycetes > Micrococcales > Dermabacteraceae > Brachybacterium > Brachybacterium fresconis. The sequence continues at coordinate 3,849,999 of NZ_JAGIOC010000001.1, forward strand.
CGCCGCGGCGCGTCGGGCCCTCCCGGCCGGGGCGGGAGCGGGCCGGTGGCGGGGACGTAGGAGTCCGACGGGACCGCGGCGGCGTAGGCGTCCTGACCGGATGATTGCCCCGGGGCCGCAGGAGATCCGTCGGGAGCCGGCGACCCGTGCGGGGCGGGAGATCCGTAGGGCGAGGCCGACGGGTCGCCCGGCTGCGGCGTGGTGGGGCCGGGAAGCCCGTACGTGGGGCGCTTCCTCGGGGCGGGCGTCGTGAACTCGCCGTCGGACATCAGCTCTCCTTCGCGGTCAGGATGGCCCAGGATAGCCGTCGAAGCAGGGCGGGGCCCGAGCGTGGCACGGCGGTGATCGGCCGGTGCGGGGACAGGGCGATCTTCCGGTGCTCGACGTCGGCGAGGGCGGGAGGGGTCATCCGGGTGGGAGCTCGAGCAGCAGCCCCGCCAGGGCGGCCCCGAGCACAGCCGTCGCGATCGGAGTCGCCAGCCAGGTCAGGACCATCGTGCGGGCCACCGGCCAGCGCACATGCCGCGGCCCCATGGCGACGCCGGCACCGACCACGCTCGAGGCGAGCCCGTGCGAGGAGGAGACGGGGGATTCCAGGCCGAACAGCGCCACGGACATCGAGATCACCGCAGAGGACTCCGCGGCCAGGCCCTGGGCGGCCGAGAGGTCCGTCAGGCGGCGGCCGATGGTGCGGATGATCCGGTGCCCGCCCAGCAGGGTGCCGGCGGCCACGGCGACGGCCACCGCCGACATCGCGGTCAGCGAGGACCCGACCGACAGGCCCGAGACGGAGGTTGCCAGGACGATCACGGCCAGCGGGAGGCGGGCATCGCTGAGTCCGTGCCCAGTGGCGACCGCGCCGGCGGAGACGGTCTGGGCGAAGCGGATATGGGCCACGCCCAGACGTTCGTTGCGGGCCAGGGCCAGCAGAGCCTGCATCACGACATAGGCCAGGACCACGGCGATCAGCGGGCCGACGATCGAGGCGATCAGGATCTCCACCAGATGGTCCCACGCCGCCGTCGCACCGATTGCCAGCGAGGCCCCGAGGGCGCCACCGAAGAAGGCGTGCCAGGTCGAGGACGGCATGCCGATCCACCAGGTCAGCACCTCCCAGGCGAGGGTGGCCAGCATGATCGCGATCAGTCCCGCTGCGAGCACGTCCGGGGCGCCGGCGGTGGTCTCGGCCAGCCGGTTCAGCCCCAGCAGCTGCAGCGCCCAATCGGCGGTGACGGACAGCAGCAGCATCCCCAGCAGCGCCCCGAGCAGATTGAGGACCGCGGCCATCGCCAGGGCGGTCGATTCCCGCAGGGAGCGGGTGGTGATCGCCGTGGAGACCGCATTGGAGGCGTCGTGGAAGCCGTTGTAGAACGCCATCACCAGCGCCAGGACGACGACCACGACGAGGAGTCCGGGCGTCACTCAGGCATCCTTGACGCGCAGCAGGTCCGCGATCCGGGCGATACGCTCCTGCAGGGCGACGGTGCGACCGATGGATTCGGTGATGTCGTGCAGCGGCAGCAGCTCGGTCGTGGCGCCGCCGCGCCCGTAGAGCTCGGCGAGGCCCTGGCGGACCAGTCGGTCCCCCTGCCTCGTGAGTTTGCGGATCTGCGGGTAGTACTCGCCCAGATCCCGCACCCGATGCAGCGTCCAGCTGGCCGCCACGGTCAGCTCGGCGGAGCGCTCGATGCCCTTGGCCGCCTCGAGCAGCGGGGCGGGCAGGGCGCCGACGCGGGAGAGGACCAGCAGCTCGGCCGTGTTCTCCATGGAGTCGATGCCGTCGGCGATGGTCAGGGCCAGGTCGTAGAGCAGCTCCGCCTCGTAGGGCGTGATCAGGGACTGCGCGAGGCGCTGGGAGATCCGTCGGCACAGCTCTTCGGCCCGGGTCGACTGGTCGTGCAGCTTCGGGGCGATGCGGGTGCGCTCGCGATAGCCGTGGCCGAGCAGCTTGGAGTGGGTGTCGGTGGCCTGGACCAGGAGTTCGGCGAGCTCGCCGAACAGGTCGGTCATCGGGCGTTCGACGCGGCGGGGGAAGAGCTGCACCACCTCAGGTCCCCCTCCTCACGCCCGAGGGCGCCGTACCCGGTGCCGTCGTCCCCGGATGAGCAGGGAGCGGCCGTCTCGTGAAGCTTGGAGCGCCGGGCCGGGATGCGCCTGTCGGCGCGAAGGCCGCTCGAAGCGGCAAATGTTGGAGCCCGGGGCAACCGCGGCCCGACGCCCGATCATCGTAGGGCACGGGGTGCCGCCGGTTCCACCCTGAGGACGGGGCGGCATGGGAAGTGCCACCTCCGGCGGGCTCGTGGAATACGCCGGGACGCGGCGTCCGACGGGCAGGATGCAGCTGCGCTCAGCCCAGGGTTCCGGCCTCGGCGTGCCGGGCGGCGGCGGTGAGCTCCTCCCCGGTGCTCAGCAGCCGTTCGGCCTGGCGGGTGCGGTTGTCGGCGGGATCCTCGTCGGCCAGCTGGGCGGTGCCGTGGGCCACGATCGTGGCCACCGCCCCGGCCCGGGTCAGGGCGAGGCCGAGGTCGCCGGTGAAGGCACCGCGGAGGATGTCGTCCATGGTGCGCTGGACCTGTCGGACGTCGGGCGGCTCCGCGAACCCCGAGAGATAGCGCAGGCCCGGGATGGTGCGCGAGCCGGCGCGGTAGCGGTGGACGACGTCCTCCCCGCTGCTGAGGACCCACGTGTGCAGCACGTACAGCCGCCACAGCGCGCCGGGCAGCGTGGTGGCGGGGGAGCCGGACCACAGGGCGGCCAGGTCCGAGAGCCCGTCTTCGGCCGCCAGGCGCAGCACGCGATCGACGACCTCGGGATCCGAGCTGTGGAACACGCCGTCCAGCAGGGCCTGGGCCGAGTCGTGCGCGAGGTCCGTCGAGGTCGACGGGTCCGGTTCGCCGGGGATCGCCTCCGCGGTGGCGGGGAACAGCGACGCCGGGCGACGGAAGCGAGGGGAGGATCCGGAAGAGGTCATGTCCGAAACTCTACGCATCGCCGGGGCCGCGTCGCATCGACGGTGCGCATGGCGCCAGCCGGGGCGCGGGGCATGGCACCTGCCGGGGCGGGGGCGCGGGGCGTGGCGCCTGCCGGGGCGCGGGGCGTGGCTCCCGCCGGGACCCGGGACACGGCCCTCATCGGGGCCCGACGCACCGGATCCACATGGGCAGTTCGCCCCATCGCCCTGGTCCGAAGCCCGCATTAGCCTGGGCTCATGACCATTCCCCGGCAGCTCGGGCCCCGGACCGGGCCCCGCACCGCCCTGCCCGACTACTCGCGCAGCGCCGCGACGGTCGAGCGCATGGTCTCGAACCTCGATCATGCTCCGCGCCGACGTTCCGGAGCTCGGCCGGGAGCAGTTCGCACGCTCCTGCCCCGTGCCGCCACCCGGGACACCGTGCTGCGGGCCGTGGTCGCGGTGCTGTGGCTGGGCACCGCGCTCCTCATCGCGGTGGGCCTGGTGGTCCTCTGGGCGAGCGTCGAGGACGGTCACGCGCCGGGCATCGCTCTGCTGCTGGTCATGCTGATGCTGGGGGCGTCCCTGGTGCTGGTCGGGGTGCTGGGAGTACGGTTCGCCCTGGTCGCGCTGGGGACCGCGAGGTCATGTGTGGAGATCTCCGAGGAGGGGCTGCACGTGGTCGGCGCCTTCCGCTCCCGCACAGTGCCCTGGCCGCGGATCCGGGCCGTCGAGTCCCGGGTCGTCCATCCGGTGCACTGGCTGACCGCGGCGCTGCGTCTGGACGATGGGTCCCGGGTGCTGATGCCGGCCTTCGACCGCCACATCTGGACCTACTCCGAGCCCGCCGGTCAGGACATCCGTGCGCTGCGCGTCGAGCTGCATCGTCAGCAGAAGGCGTCGGCCCGATTCTTCTGAGGGCCTGAGTGCTGAGGGTCGGCGTGCAGGCCCCAGCAGCCGTTCCGGCCGCTCAGGCCCCGGCGGCCGACGGAACCGTGGCGGCGCCGTCCTCCCACAGTCCTCGCACCGCTTCGGTGACGTCCTCGCGAGCCAGGTCGGAGACGCTCAGGATGCCGTCGTCGTCCAGCGGCAGGTGCCCGAGCTTCCAGGCGCCGTCCTCCTCGACATGGAACATCAGCGGCACCTCGTCGCCGTCGTCTCCGACGTCCCGACGGCGCAGCGAGACGGTGCGCCCGCGCTGCTCCTCGAGGAAGGCGGTGACGATGTCGCTGACCGAGGCGGGCACGTGCGAGGGATCCGGCAGCGCCGAGACCACGAAGGAGTCCAGCTCGTCCTGGGTGAGCATCAGGATCGCCTCGTTGGCCTTGATCACGAAGGCCATCCGCATGGCCTCGCCCTCGGCCAGGGCGATGCCGAGCCAACGATCCGCAGCGGTCAGCGCCGTGGCGATGACCTGCCCCTCCTCGCCGAGCAGCCACTGGCCGTCCTGCGAGCGCTCGACCTTGCCGCGGGCCCGCAGACCCGAGGTCACCGCAGCGGTGACGAACTCCTGGGCGGCCTCAGGCGCGCGGCGCAGTCCGATCTGGTCGCGCGTGATCGCCCCGTTGTCGGTGGGTCGCAGAGACAGCATGAAGTCGATCTCGTAGGCGGTGTAGATCGTGGCCTGCTCGTCGGTCGCGGCATCCGCCGGCGTCTCGCTCATGGGCTCCCCTGCTGCAGTTCGTGGAATCGTCCCGGGGCCGCGGTGCGGGCCGGGTGGTCTGGGAAGAAGCATGGCAGATCGGGCGAGCCCGTTCCACCGGGACGGGTCCGTTCACCGGGGCGGGTCCGTTCACCGGGCTGGGCCCGATGACTGGGAGCAGCCACCTGTGCTGCCGGCCGAGGGCCAGGTCGAGCTCTGCGGTGTTGGTGCCAAGGTGCGCGGTGGCACCGACAACGTAGATCTCGGGTGTCGGCGGGCCGCCGGGTCGCCGGGTACCGGGCTGCTGGGGCAGATGGTCAGGTCGAGCTCTGCGGTGTTGGTGCCAAGGTGCGCGGTGGCACCGACAACGTAGATCTCGGGTGTCGCCGGGCCGCCGGGTACCGGGCTGCTGGGGCCGAGGGCCAGGTCGAGCTCTGCGGTGTTGGTGCCAAGGTGCGCGGTGGCACCGACAACGTAGACCTCGGGTGTCGCCTGGCCGCCGGGCCGCCCGGATACGGGGGTCAGCTGGTCTGCTCGCGCAGCCACTCCCGGATCCCTGCCATCACCGAGCGCGGCAGCGCATGCCCGCTGTCGTGCAGCAGCAGGTCGAGGCCCTGCTCGCCGGGCCAGTGCCGACGGGCCTCGCGGATCAGCTCGAGGTTGTGCTCGCCGTCGCGGTCCCCGCCGCCGGCGACCAGGAAGGGGCGCGGGGCGATCAGGGCGAGCAGCTCGTCCTGATCGTGGTCCCGGGGCACGTCACCGTCGAGATACCAGGGGGCTCCCCAGTTCGGCTGGTCGAAGCCCAGGCCGGCCTCGTGCACGGCGGCGACCTCGATGCGCTCATCGAGCGCCGCCAGGTGCAGGGCGAGCTTGCCGCCCAGGGCGTCTCCGAAGGCCGCCAGGCGGTCGCCGTCGGCCAGGCCGGAGCCCTCCAGCGCGGTGACGGCGAGCATGACGTCGGCGACGCTCCGGCCCAGCGGCGTCACCGACTGCTCGCGTCGGTGACGGTCGGCGGCGGGCCCGTAGCGCTCCGCGAAGTCCTGGGCGTGGGTCAGAGCGGGGTCCTCGGTCGCGACCTTCTCGAACCACCACGGCACGGCGAGGACGGCGTGGCCGACCTCGGCGAGCTGGAGGCCGTGCGCGGTGAGAGCGGGATCCTGACCGGTCAGCTCGGTGCGCTCGGTCGACTCGGCGAACAGGCCCGGGGTGTCGTAGGACGGCACCACCACCACGACGCCCGTCGACGGCACCGACGTCGGCCGGAAGAACTCGGCGACCAGTTCGGTGCCGTAGCTGGTCAGCAGCAGCTGATGGATCTCGCCGCGCACCCCGGGATGCTCCGGCGGGCGACTCACTCCTGGCCGCCAGCTGCCGTCGGGATCGGGGATCGCACCCAGGCGGTCCTGCCACCAGGCGCGGTCGGAGGGGAGGGTGGACATCGACGTCGATGAGGTCTCGTGAAGGCTCGGCATATCCGATGAGGGTGGCGGGCGGGGGAGTGCCAGGCTATCGGTTCGCCCCTCTCGCTGCCGAGTGCGTCTCATGGGTGGCTCGCCAGGGCGTGCTTCCGGGGGCATCGACTCGAGGGCGTCCTGCCGCGGACGATTCACCGAGAGCCTCCACCGGGCCGCCCCACCGGGCCGCCCCCACCGGGCACATCGCCCCGGGGAGCCCTCCGCGCCGGATAAGCTCGTCGCATGCAGGGGAGCGAGGAGCACCGGGCCGCCGAGGCGGGAACTGTGGCGGCCCTCGGTGGGGACAGCGCGCGCGCCGTCTATCGCGATCTGCTCCGCTTCGGCCCTCGCTCGCGCAGCGAGCTCACCGCACGGCTGGGCCTGTCGGCCCCGACGGTCACCCGGGTCACCCGGGACCTGCTCGACGCCCGCCGCCTCCATCAGCTCGGCGCCGTCGTGCGCGCCAAGGGCCGCCCGCACGAGCCGCTGGACATCGAGGAGAACCTCGGACCGCGGTTCATCGGCGTGAAGGTGACGGCAGACGAGATCCACGCCGCGGTCACCACGGTGCGCGGCAACGTCCTCGAGGAGCTCGTGCTGCCCGTGGCGGACACCGCGCCGGAGGCCGTCATCGACGCCGTCCTCGCCCCGGTCCGCGCGCTCGCCGAGGCCCATCCGCACCTGGCCGGGGTAGGCGTCAGCCTCGGCGGACCGGTCGCGGACCGGCGCCGGGTGCTCTCCTCCTACCTCCTGGGATGGGAGCGGGAGTTCGACGTCGCCACCGCGCTCGAGACGCGCCTGCAGCTGCCCGTGGTGGTGGAGAACGACCTGGTGGCCATGGTCAACGGCCTGCACTGGTTCGGCATCGGGCGGTCCTACCGCTCCTTCGCCGTGCTCACGGTCGGCGCCGGCATCGGGACCGGCACCGTCATCGACGGCCGCTTGATCGAGGGCCGGAACCACGTCGCCGGCCTGACCGGCCGTCTTCCCATCGGCCGATGGGCGGACGGAACGCCGCTGCCCGTGCGGGAGGTGGCCAGCACGGACTCGATCCTGCGCCGCGCCCACGCCTCCGCGATGCTCACGGCGGACCAGGGGATGGACGAACTGCGGCGCCTGCTCGCGAACCAGGACCCGGACGCGCTCGAGGCGGCCCGGGAGCTCGCCCGCGCCCTCGCCGCCGCGGCCGCCGGACTGGTCGCGACCGTGGATCCCGAGGCGATCGTGCTGGGCGGGGAGAACGTCGACCTGGTGCGGGCCGTCGGCCCCGTCTTCGAGGACACCCTGCGCGGCGCGATCTCCGCAGCCCAGCAGGGTCTCGTCGTCCGTGTGCTCAGCGGGGACTTCGACGAGTGGGCGCGCGGCGCCGCCGTCATCGCGATCCAGGAGTTCGTCGGGGTCGGATCCTAGGAGCAGGCCTGCTCCCGGACCCGACCCCGACGCGACGGCGCATTCGGCGCCGCCGGGGCGTCCGACGCGGGAACGCCCGGGCCGCCGACCCCGACGGCGCTCACTCGAACAGCGCGTTGACCCGTTCGTTGTACGCCGCGAAGTCCGCCCCGTCGACCTGCCGCATCCAGCACTGGTCGAACGCGCTCTGCATGATGGTCATGATCGAGGCGGAGTTCTCCACCAGGGGATACAGCCCGGTCTCCCCAGCCTCGACCCGGTCGGTGAACGGGGTGACGTCCAGTCCGTCCGCGGCGTAGGCGTCGACCGCCGCCTGCGTGCCCACATCGGTCGCGGGGAAGAAGGGGGCGCGCTCGCCGATCAGCTGCTGCGCCTCGTCCGAGGCGAGGAATGCGATCAGCCGAGCCGCCTCCTCCTTCTTCTGGGACTGGGCGGAGATCGAGTCGCCCAAGCCGTTGAACATCGAGACCGGGTGGCCGACGGGCCCGGCAGGCAGCGGGGCGATGCCGAGGTCCATGCCCTCCATGTTGTTGAACGTCGTGATCATCCAGGATCCGGCCGTGGCCAGGGCCGCACTGCCGGACTGCAGCTGGACCTGTTCGGGACTGGAATCGCCGAAGGTGCCGAAGGGCGGGAAGAAGCCCTTGTCGACCAGCCCGTAGTACCAGTCCATGGTGGCCGCGAATCGCTCGTCGTCGTAGTTGAAATGCGTGCCCCACGTCTCGGCGTTCGTGAAGGTCCAGCCCGTGGACAGCGCGAAGGGTGACCAGCTGGTCTGGCCGGTGTAGTCGGTCCCGGCGCCGGCTGCGAGACCGTAGCGGGCCACGTTCTTCGGGTCGAATCCCTCCTCGTCGCCGCGCACGCCGGCGGCATCCACGCTGAGTCGGGCCAACAGTTTCTCGAAGCTGCCGCCGTCCTGCGGGTTCCAGTCAAGATTCTCGACGTCCTCGGGAGCGAGCCCTTCCTCCTCGAGCATGTTCCTGTCGTACATCACCGCGATGGTGTCGTAGTCCTTGGGCAACCCGTAGCGCTTGCCGTCCTGACCGGTCCACAGCTCCTGCAGGCCCTCCTGGAAGTGCTCGGCCGGGATGTCGTCGAGCGGACCCAGGCCGTCCAGCGGGGAGATCACCCCGAGCTCGAGGAACTCCGGATAGCGCGCGAGGTGGTCGGCGAAGGCGTCGGGACCGGCCTCGGCCACGAAGCTCGCCGTCAGCTTCGTCCAGTAGTCCTCCCAGCCCAGCTGGGTGACGCGGACGAAGATGTCGGGGTTGTTCTCCATGAAGAGGTCGATCGCTGCGGAGTAGGCGGGCAGCTGGTTCGCGTCCCACAGCCAGTAGTCGACCTCGGTCGCTCCGGCCGGGGCGGAGGTTCCGCCGCAGGCGGCGAGGGTCCCCGTGCCGACGGCCCCGGCGGCGAGGGCGGCGGAGCCCTGCAGCAGGCGACGACGGGACAGGCCGCGCCCGGAGTGCGGGGACGGGGCGGTGCGTGCAGTGCGTGCTCGGTGGATCTGGGAGTTCATCTGGGGCACCTCACTTGATCCCGCTGAAGCCGATGGAGTTGACGATCTTCTTCGCGAACAGCGCGAAGAGGATCAGCATGGGCGCGGCCGCGACCAAGGTGGCGGCCATCAGTCCCGACCAGTCCGGGCCGGTGCCCGGCGCTTGGGCGCGGAAGACACCGAGCGCGACGGTGAGCACCCGGGACTGATCGGTGTAGGAGACCATCAGCGCCCAGAAGTACTCGTTCCACGCGGTCATGTACGTCAACAGCGCGAGCGTGGCCAGCGGTGCGCTGGACAGCGGCAGCACCAGGGTGAAGAAGACCCTCACCTTGCTGGCCCCGTCGATCAGCGCCGCCTCTTCGACCTCGCGCGAGATGTTGTTGAAGAACTGTCTCAGGAAGAAGATCGCGAAGGACGAGATGAACAGCGTGGGCAGCATGATGCCCACCAGCGTGTCCACCAGGTGCAGGTTCTTGATCAGGATGAAGTTGGGCAGCAGGGTGAAGATCTGCGGGATCATCAGCGAGCCCAGGAAGATCATGAACACCGTGTCGCGGCCCTTCCAGTGCAGTCGCGAGAACGCATAGGCCGCCATCGCGCAGGAGAACGTCTGCACGACGGTGATCGAGGTCGCGACGATCACGGAGTTCAGCAAGTAGCGCCAGAAGTTGATGGAGGCGCCCGAGCCGCCCTGGGAGATCGCCGTCTCCACGTCCTGCATGCCGAAGACGCGCTCGAAGCCGCCGGTGTTCAGCCCCACCGGCAGCAGGCTGCCGGGATCAGTACCCAGGGCGTTGTTGCTGGACAGCGCGGTGCGCAGCATCCAGTAGAAGGGGAACAGGGTGATCAGCAGGAAGATCACCATCACGGTCCAGGCCAGAATCTTCCCCCAGGGGACGGGGCGGCGCGGCTTGTGGACGGCGGGCCGCTGCGTGGTGTCGGTGACGGGGTGCGTCGTGGTGGTCATGGTGTCCTCTCCCGTCAGTCCAGGTCCGATTGGCCGGCCCGGCTCATCCAGTACTGCGCGAAGGTGACGATCATGAGGATCACCAGCAGCGCGACGGACAGGGCCGAGGCGTAGCCGAACTCGTACTCGGCGAAGGCGTTCTGGTAGATGTACATCTGCAGCACCCGGGAGGCGTCGGCCGGACCGCCCTGCGTGGTCACCGAGACGGTGTCGAACACCTGGAACGAGCCGATGATCGTCATGATCAGCACCAGCGCCAGGATCGGGCGCAGCAGCGGCAGGGTGATGCGGCGGAACTGCGTGATCTCGCCGGCGCCCTCGGTGCGGGCCGCCTCGTAGAGGTGGCTGGGGATCGACTGCAGGCCGGCGAACAGCAGCAGCGCCGTGTATCCCATGTGGCGCCACACGTTCACCAGCGCGACCGTCGGGATCACCCAGGTCTCGTTGGCCCAGAAGGCGACGGGATCGAAGCCGATCCACTGCAGGAAGATGTTGAAGATGCCGAGCTGGGTGTCCAGGATCCACAGGAACACGATCGCCGCGACCACGTTGGAGACCAGGTACGGGGCCAGCACCAGCGAGCGCAGCAGCGTCGACTGGGTCAGGCGCTGCATGAGCACGGCGATCACCAGCGCCACCACGGTCTGGACACCGATGTTGATGACGACGTACAGGATCGTCACCTTCAGCGACGTCCAGAAGATCGGGTCGCTCAGCATCTGCTGGTAGTTCGCCAGTCCCACCCACTCGGGTGGGGTCAGCGTCGTGTACTCCGTGAAGGAGTAGTAGATGCCGGTCAGCAGCGGCCACACGAGGAACACCAGGAGGCCGACGGAGGCGGGCGCGATGAACAGCAGCGCCAGCTTCGTGTCGTCCTTCCGTCGGCGTCGCCTCGGGGCCGACCGCGTCGACGTCGTCGCGGTGGACATGGCTACCTTCTTTCCGTCTTTCCATCGGACGGAGCCGGACCACCCGGCTCCGTGCGTGCAGGGCGCGAGAGGTCAGGAGACCTCGGCGCGGGTCAGGTCGATCAGGAGGGCCTGCTCGGGGTCGAGCAGCGGGGCGGTCAGACCGGCCGCGGTCAGGACGCTGCCCGGCACCGGCAGTCCGCCCTCGTCGGCCGCCTGCTCGGCCAGCTGCATCCAGCGGGGCGGGACCAGGCTGGAGGTGCGGGCGGCCGACGGCAGCGGCAGGATCCGATAGACGGCCTCGGGGTCCAGGCCGGGGAAGCGGAGTCGGTCGTGCTGGGAGCGGTCCGAGCGGCCGACGGCGGCGAGGGTGAACAGGGCGCGCTCGCGGTCGGGGGAGACCACGCCGTGCAGCCACAGCGGACTGTCGCCGCGGTCGGCCCGCACCAGGTCACCGGTGAACAGCAGCTCGCGGCGGTCCTGGTACAGCGCGATCCAGCCGCGCAGGGCGGTGAGCTCCTCGGTGCTCGCCTGCGTGAGGTCCCATTCGATGCCGAGATGGCCGAACAGGGCCGAGGCGGCGCGGAAGTCGAGGCTGTGGAATCGGCCGGTGGCGTGCGAGGCGCCGGAGGCGATGTGGCTGCCCATCAGCTCCAGCGGGACCAGCTGTGCGGTCCAACGGTTCATCTGCTGGCGCTCCAGCGGGTCGATGCAGTCCGAGACCCACACCCGGTCGGTGCGCTCGAGCACGCCGAGATCCACGCGGGCCCCGCCGGAGGAGCAGGATTCGATCTCGAGCCCGGGATGGGCGATCTTCAGCGCGTCCATCAGGGCGTAGGCGGCCCGGGTCTGGGCGTGGACGGCGGCGCGGCCGGAGCTGCGGGTGGCGGCCTCGAGCAGATCGCGGTTGTGGTCCCACTTGATGTAGCCGATGTCGTAGGCGGCCAGCACCGCGGACATCTGCCCCAGCACGTGCTCGAACGCCTCGGGGATCGACAGGTTCAGCACCTGCTGGTGGCGGGAGGGCAGCGGCAGGCGGTCCGCCGACGGCGCCATGATCCACTCCGGATGCGCACGGGCGACGTCGGAGTCGAGGCTGACCATCTCGGGCTCGAACCAGAGCCCGAACTCCATGCCGGCCCCGGTGACGTGGTCGACCAGCGGGCCGAGGCCGTCGGGCCAGACGTCGGTGGAGACCACCCAGTCGCCCAGGCCCGCGGTGTCGTCGCGGCGGGAGCCGAACCAGCCGTCGTCCAGCACGAACCGTTCCACGCCGAGGGCGGACGCCTGATCGGCGAGCTCGGTGAGCTTCGCCAGGTCGTGGTCGAAGTAGACGGCCTCCCACACGTTCAGGGTGACCGGGCGCTCGGTGTCGACGTGGTTCGTCCGTGAGCGCAGGTGGCGGTGGAAGCGGGAGGCCACCGCGTCCAGCCCCTCGCCGTAGGACGCGTACAGCCAGGGCCCGACGTACTCCTCGCCGGAGGCCAGCACGACCTCGCCGGGCAGCAGCAGCTCGCCGCCGCCGAGGATCCGGTCGCCGGTGCTGATCTGCTCGGCCAGGTGGCGGTGGTTGCCGGAGAAGGCGGTGTGCACCGCCCACACCTCGCCGTGGCGGAAGCCGATGCCGGAGGGCCCGGCGTGCAGCACGTGGGCGGCGTCGGGCCCGGTGCGGCCGCGGCGGTTCTCGCGCAAGTGGGTGCCGACGGTGAAGGCGCTGCGCTGCGGGGTGCGCTCCTTGCCCCAGCGGCCGGCGAAGTCCAGCAGCTCCTCGGCGTGACCGGGCACCGGGACGGTCACGGTGAGCTCGTCGAGCGTGTAGGGGAGGTCGGCGGAGCTGGTCAGGCTCGCGCGCTGGCGCAGCAGGCCCGTGGGCAGCAGCTCGACCTCGAGCCCGACCTTCAGGCCGAGCTCGGGATCGGCGAGGTCGAAGCGCACCAGTGCTGCGCCGGTCTCGGTGTGGGCGGCGGTGAGGGGACGGCCGTCGAGCGTGACCGCGCGGGTGAGCAGGCGCGGCGCCCAGCCGGAGCCGTCGGGCCGCGATCCCGTCAGGCCCGGTCGGCCGATCCACCCGTCGCACTGCTGGGGGAGGATCCCGACCCGCACCGGGACGTCGACCGCGTTGTGGGGGACCGGCGCGATGCTCGCCGCGCACGCGGCGTCCAGGCCCGTCGGTCCGAGCGCGCCGAGGTCCGCGCCCCAGTGCACGAGGGCGGGGGAGCGGCCGTCGGTGACGTCCAGGACCACCGAGACCCCGGCGGCGCTCAGGTGCAGGCGCTGCGTCGCGCCCGGGGACGGCGCGACCACCGAGGTGTCGGCAGGGGTCCGGTTCACAGACATCCATGACCTCCGGGATGCGATGGAGCGCGCTGCGCGACGTGTCGCCGGCGGCGAGCTGAACAAATAATTACGCAATGAAAGTAAAGGCTTCCGCGTCCGGCGTCAAGCGGAACGGCGCTCCGTCCTCAGACGCGTCGTCCCTCACCGGGAGCGGCGCTCCTGCGCCGTCCGGGCCCTACGATGACGTCTCGTGCGCGATCCCCGTGCACCTCCCGGCACCGGGAGATGTCCGCTCCGTGGGAGTTCGATGTCCGCCTCCGCCGCGCTCCGCCGCCCGCGACGCCTCGATCGTGTGCTCGACCGTGTCGAGCGGGTGGGCAATCGACTGCCCGACCCGCTCGTGCTCTTCGCCGCACTGTTCCTCCTCACCGCGGTGCTCACCACCGTGCTGGGGGAGCTCGGGGCGCAGGTGCAGGTGCCCGGCGAGGACGAGCCCGTGCAGGTGCGCTCGTTCTTCAGCGGCGCGGGGCTCACCTGGTTCACCACCACGATGGGCGAGAACTACATCGGCTTCCCGCCGCTGGTGAATGTGCTGCCGATCGTCATCGCCGTGGGGATCGCCGAGGGGTCCGGCATGCTCAGCGCCGGAATCCGGGGACTGTTCGGGTCTGCTCCGCGCTGGTTGCTGCCGTATGTCATCGCCTTCGTCGGGGTCAACGGGAACCTCATGAGCGACACCTCGTTCGTGGTCATCCCGCCGCTGGCCGCCCTCGTCTTCGCGGCCGCGGGTCGCCACCCCGTGGCCGGCCTGATCGGTGGCTTCGCGGCCGTCGGCGCGTCGTTCTCGACGGCCATGCTGCCCTCGCCGATCGACGCGAACTTCGCCGGCATCACCTCGGGCGTGATGGGGGCGCTTCCCGAATCCCTCGGCGCTGCCCCCGTCACCGTCGTCTCCAACTATTGGATCAACCTCGCCTCGTCCCTGGTGCTCGTGCTCGCCTGCGGCGCTCTCATCGACCGGGTGCTCGAGCCGCGCCTGGCCAGAGCGGGCATCCCGAGGACCACGACCGCCGAGAACGAGGACGCGCAGGACGACGTCAGCTCGGCGGTCGGGGTCGAGGAGAAGCGCGCGCTGGTCTGGGCGGGCGCGACGCTGGTCGGTCTCGTCGCACTGATCGTGGCGATCGCCGTGGCGCCGTTCTCCCCGTGGCAGAGCGAGAGCGGCGGACTGCTGCCGGACTCGCCCTTCATGGGGTCCATCGTCTTCCTCATCGTCATGGTGTTCTCGGTGACGGGCATCGTCTACGGCGCACGGGTGGGCACCATCCGCACCGGCGGCGACGTCGCCCGCTGCATGGGGCAGGGCCTGCAGTCCATGACCAGCTTCCTCGTCGTGGCCTTCGCCCTCGCCCAGTTCCTCGCCCTGTTCGAATGGAGCGGAGTGGGCACCTATCTCGCCGTGCACGGTGCGGCCTGGCTCCAGTCCGCGCAGCTCGGCGGCCTGCCAGTGGTGCTCGCGTTCGTGGTGCTCTGCGCAGCGGCGAACCTCTTCATCACCTCCGGCACCTCGATGTGGGGGCTGATGGCGGTGGTCTTCGTGCCGATGCTCGGCCTCACCGGCATCGAGCCGGCCTTCGTGCAGGCGGCTTTCCGCATCGGGGACTCCTCGACGCAGATCATCACCCCGCTCAGCCCCTATCTCATCGTGCTGCTGGGGATGGTGCGCCGCTATGAGCCGGGCGCAGGGCTGGGCACTCTGGTGGCACGCCTGCTTCCCTTCACCCTCGTGTTCTTCACGGTGTGGGTGGCGATCCTCCTCGTGTTCTACGGTCTGGACCTGCCGATCGGGCCCGCGAACGACATCCACCTGGACTGACGAACGACATCCACCTGGACTGACGAACGACATCCAGCCGGACCGACGAACGAGATGTGCTGTCGTGGCGAGCGCGGGGCGTCCGTCGTCCGGTCATCCTCCGCGCCGGTCTCCGACGGACGCTAGCCTGATCTCTTCGACGACCAGGCCAGGAGCCCCCGATGATCTTCACCCAGTCCTCCAAGCTGCGCGACGTGTGCTACGAGATCCGCGGGCCGGTGCCCGCCGAGGCCGCCCGCATGGAGGCCGAGGGGCACCAGATCATCAAGCTGAACATCGGCAATCCGGCACCGTTCGGCTTCGAGGCCCCCGACGAGATCCTCGTCGACATGATCAAGAACCTGCCCACCGCGCAGGGCTACTCCGACTCCAAGGGCATCCCGGCGGCTCGGCGCGCGGTCGCGCAGTACTACCAGACGCGGGACATGCCCGGGATCGGACTGGATGACGTCTATCTCGGCAACGGCGTCTCCGAGCTGATCCAGATGGTGTGCCAGGCGCTGGTCGACGACGGCGACGAAGTGCTGGTCCCGCAGCCGGACTACCCGCTGTGGACCGCCTCGGTGTCGCTGGCCGGCGGGCGCGCGGTGCACTACCGCTGCGACGAGGAGGACAGCTGGTGGCCCGACGTCACCGACATCGCCGACCGGATCACCGAGCGGACCAAGGCGATCGTCGTGATCAACCCCAACAACCCCACCGGCGCCGTGTACCCGGAGCACGTGCTGCGCGACATCGTGGAGGTGGCCCGCAAGCACGGGCTGATGATCCTGGCCGACGAGATCTACGACAAGATCCTCTACGACGACGCGGTCCACACCCCGATCGCCTCGCTCGCCCCCGACCTGCTGTCGATCACGTTCAACGGTCTGTCCAAGGCGTACCGTGTGGCCGGCTTCCGGGCCGGGTGGATGGCGCTGTACGGACCGAAGGACGACGCCACCAGCTTCATCGAGGGCCTGGACGTGCTCTCGAACATGCGGCTGTGCCCGAACGTGCCCGCCCAGCACGTGGTCGCCACGGCGCTCGGCGGCCACCAGTCGATCGACGAGCTGCTGCTGCCGGGCGGGCGGCTGCGCGAGCAGCGTGACGTCGCCTACGAGGGCCTCAGCGCCATCGACGGCATCAGCGTGGTCAAGGCCGAAGGGGCGCTGTACATGTTCCCGAGGATCGACCGCGAGATGTACGCCATCGAGGACGACGAGCAGTTCGCCTACGACCTGCTGCGCTCGCAGAAGCTGCTGGTCACCCACGGCACCGGCTTCAACATGAGCACGCCGGACCACTTCCGCCTGGTCACCCTGCCGTCGGTCGAGCTGCTCGAGGACGCCGTGGACCGCATCGGGGACTACCTGGCCGGCATCCGCCGCTGACCCGCGGGAGCGCTGCGTCTGCCGCGGGAGCGCCGCGCCGCGACCTCAGGCGTTCGCGGGGGTGCTCATGCCCTCGCGGGCCACGCGCACCATCTCCTCGCGCTCGACCACCTTCACGCGGGCGCGCGGTTCGTCGTCGGCATCCACCGCAGCGGCGCCGAGAGCCTTCTCGTGCTCGTCCAGCGCCATCCAGCCGTCCCAGGTCGTGAAGGGCACGCCCTTGTCCTCGAGCAGGCGCAGGATCGAATCCTCGTCCCGCTCGGGGGCGGGCGTGAGCGTGCCGGACTCGATGTCCTCGAGCAGCGAGGCGATCGTCTCGATCGCATCGGATTTGGTGGCGCCGATCAGCCCCACCGGCCCGCGCTTGATCCAGCCGTTGGCGTACAGGCCGGGCACCACGGTGCCCTCGGTGTCGGTGACGCGACCGGCGACGTTGTGGATCACGCCGCGCTTCGCGTCGTAGGGGATGCCGGGCAGCTCGGAGCCGTGGTAGCCGACGGCGCGGTAGACGGCACCCAGCTCGTAGTCGACGAACTCGCCGGTGCCCTCGACGCGACCCTCGGTGTCCAGTCGGGTGCGCTCGAAGCGCATCCCGGTGACCCGCCCGTCCTCGCCGAGCACCTCGACGGGCCGGTGCCAGAAGTGCATGTGCAACCGGCGGCTGACCGGCCCGCCGTGCTTGTCGGTCGGCTCCTCGCCCGCGGCCTCGCGACGCTGCTGCTCCTCGAGCCAGCCGGAGAAGTTCCGCACCACCTGGTCGGTGCGCTTGTCGGCCTTGATGGTCTCCCACTCGGCCTCGGTGATCTGCTCGAGGTCGCGCGGATCCATGACGACCTGCAGACCCTGGGGATGGGCGAGCTCGCGGGCCTCCAGCGGGGAGAACTTGGTCTGGGCGGGGCCGCGGCGACCGAAGACGTGCACATCGGTGGTGTTCGCGGCCTGCAGGCCCTCGTGGACATTGGCAGGGATCTCGGTGCGCAGCAGCTCGTCGGCGCTCTTGGACAGCACGCGGGACACGTCGAGGGCCACGTTGCCGTTGCCGATCACCGCGACGGATTCGGCGTCCAGCTCCCAGGTGCGCGGGTAGTCCGGGTTGCCGTCGTACCAGGCGACGAAGTCGGCGGCGCCGTGGGAGCCGGCCAGCTCGATGCCGGGGATGTCGAGGTCGGCGTCCTGGAGCGCCCCGGTGGCGAAGATGACCGCGTCGTAGTGGGCGCGCAGCTCCTCCGCGGTCAGGTCGGTGCCGAACTCGACGTCGCCGAGGAAGCGGATGTCGCCGCGGCCGAGGATGCGGTGCAGGGCCGTGATGATGCCCTTGATGCGCGGATGATCAGGGGCGACGCCGTACCGGATCAGCCCGAACGGCGTCGGCATGCGATCGACCAGGTCGATCGAGACCTCGAGATCGCCGTTCTTGACCTGCTTCGAGCGCAGCAGGGTCTCGGCGGCGTAGACGCCGGCGGGGCCGGAGCCGATGACGGCCAGACGGAAGGGCTGCTGGGAGGAGGACATCTCACCTCGGTCTCGTGGCGCGGAGCGCCGGGTCGGATGCGTCGTCGAGCGCGCGCTGATTTCCGCACCACTGTATACGCGAAATTCAGGGACGGACCGGCCCGTGTGAGCTGGACGACGTGGTCCCGCCGCCCGCCGGCGGCGCCTCGCGCGGCCGAGGAACCGCGCTCCGCCGGATCACGTCGCGGGGGCGACGTCGCTGGTGGGACCGTCACCAGGCGGGACCGCTCCGAGGGGGCGACGTCGCTGGTGGGACCGTCACCCGGCGGGCTCACTCCGCAGGCGCCGCCTCCGAGGGCACGGGCACGACGCCGACGGCGACGTCGAGGGTGCTGGTCGCCCCGGGCGGGCCGACGACGATGCCCTTCAGCGGCGGCACGTCCCCGTAGTCCCGGCCCCAGGCGGTGGTCACGAAGCGCTGGTCGACGAAGGTGCGGTTGGTGGGGTCGATGTCCACCCACCCCGCGCCGGGCACCAGCACGCTGAGCCAGGCATGGGAGGCGGCCGAGCCGATCATCTCCCCGGCCGGCTGCGTGCCGAGGGCCCCTTCGGCCGACGGGGCCGTGCGCAGATATCCCGAGACGTACCGGGCGGCCAGGCCCGCGGCGCGCACCGCGGCCACGCCCACGTGCGAGAAGTCCTGGCACACGCCGTGCCGAGCCGCGAGCACGTCCTCGAGCGTGGAGGTCACCGTGGTGGCGTCCGAGTCGTAGGTGAAGTCGGTATGGATCAGGGCGGTCAGCGCGGCCAGGCATTCCCCGATGGAGCGCTCCGGCGTGAACACCGTCTCGGAGAGCTCGCGGGCGGCCGTCAGCGTCGGGACCCGCGGGGAGGGGTGGAGGAAGTCGACGCCCTCGGCAGGCAGCAGCTGTCCCCAGTGGTCCGGGGCGCACTGCTCCCACGGCCGCGACATCGCCTCGGCGCCGTACCGGCGCTCGGAGACCGTGACATGGGCGTGGGAGTGCACGTCGAGCCGCTCATGGAGGTCGTCGACCAGCAGATACGTCGAGGAATTGCCGTAGAAGTCGGTGTGCGCCGTCAGTCGCGCGGGGGAGGGGTCCACGACCACCTCGTGCGAGAGCACCCGCTGGTGCGGGGTGGCGCGCGGCTCGACGTGGGCGCGGCCGTAGTTGCGTGAGACCGGCTTCGCGTAGTGGTAGCTGGTCAGGTGGTGGACGCGGTAGTCGACGGCCTCGGCCGCCGTGTCGTCCTCGGTGCGCAGCGGGATCATCGGGAGGGGGTTCTCAGACATCATCGACCCCCCAGAGCGAGGTGGATTCCGACGGGCGGAAGAAGCGGTTCTCGAGAGCGCTGGCGAGCTCGCGCAGCGTGGCGATCGCGGCGTCGGCCTCCTCGAGCAGCGCGGTGGGGGCCCCGTCCGAGGCGTCGGCCCCGTCGGCGGGGCGCAGCAGCTCGCGCGGCTCCCACGCGCCGATGCGACCGCGCAGCGCCGTCAGCGGAGCGCGGAGCTCGGGGGAGGGGTCCAGCTCCGGCAGGCGGTCGAGCGTCGAGTGCAGACGCTCCAGCTGGAAGGCGATCGAACGCGGCAGCGTGGTGTCCGTCAGCAGCAGTTCGAGCAGCAGCTCGGACTGCACGGCCGCGTGGTAGGAGCGGCGGTAGGACGCCCCGGACTCCGTGATCACGGCGACCGCTCCGGCGATGCGGGCCTCGGCGGCGCGGCTGCGGCGCCGGCCCAGGGTGGCGCGCAGCAGGGCCAGCAGACCCATGGTCCGCTCGATCTTGCGGCCGATCTCCGTGAGGTCCCAGCCGAGGTTGCGCGGCATCGAGTCGGCGACCGCGCCCGAGAGGGTCAGGCAGCCGTCGACGATGTCCGTCAGCCCGCGCTCCAGCGGTGGGGATTCCGGTCCGGCGAGGGTGTGGATGCGGCCCCGCATGCGCGCGATCACCGGCCAGATGTCATCGGAGATCAGGTCCCGCAGCGTGCGGGTGGTGTGGGCGAGGGAGGCATAGGACTGGGCGAGGGAGCCGGGGCGGCCGACGTCGGTCAACAGGCTCGTGACCTCGGTGTGGACGTCCTCCGGGTCATGGGGGTCCCGGGAGAGGAAGCCCGGATAGGTGGTGGTGACGTCGGTCACCGCTGTCAGCAGCACGGCCTGGGCGGTGCGGGCGGTGGGGCCGTGCTCCGAGCCGAGGTCGTTGGAGGTGTCCAGCACGGTGCGCAGCAGACGGGCGGTGGAATCGACCCGCTCCAGGTAGCGGCCGAACCAGAACAGGTCCGAGCCGATCGAGCGCGTCATCGCGGGATAGGCCGTGAGCACGCCGCGGGTCACCGCCGTCAGGGCCCGGTCCGCCGGATCAGAACCCTGCGCCTCCTCCCCGGGCGCGACGGGCAGCGCGGAGGTCTCCGGGACGGTCACCCACACGTCCTTGAGCGCCTCGGGCCCCTCGTCGTCGGTCAGGGCGACCCCGCCGGGCAGCACCTCGAAGCCGTCCTCGGAGGCGACGACCAGCACGCGCAGGCGCACGGGGCGCTCGACCAGCTCGTCGCCGCCGTCGGGGTCCAGCGACGGCCAGCCCGCGCGTCCGTTCCGGGCCCCGGGCGCGGCGGGACGAAGCTGGAGGTCCTCGTGGAGGATCTGCCGGCAGAGGTCGGGCAGCGCCGACCGCAGCGCGGGATTCTCCAGCAGGCCCGCCCCGAAGGGGTTCAGCACCTCCACGTCGCCGCAGCGGGCGGCCTCGATGAGGCCCGTGACGCCGCCGAGACGGGTGGGTCCCAGGTCGAGGGGGTCCAGCAGCTCGGAGGGCAGCAGGCGGATCATGGCGTCGACCGCGTCCCCGGGATCGGCGTCGGCCCCCGGCAGGCGCAGCGTCAGGGTGCCGGAACCGGTGCGCAGATCACCCGCGGAGACCACCGGGGCGCCCAGCAGATTCGCGAACCAGCTGTCGTCGAAGGCGCGCAGCGGGTCCTCGACGTCGTCATCGGTGACCACGACGGTGCGCCCGGCGCGGCCGTCGGTGCGGGTGCGATGGTGCAGGGTGCTGCGGACGGTGTCGAAGAAGGGGTGCAGGCGGCGCAGGGCCGTCGTGCGGTACAGCGTCGGGGCGCAGCGGGACAGCGCCCGACGGACCTCGAGGGCGATCCCGGCGCCGTCCGGCACGTCGACCGAGTCCTCGAGCACCACCCACGACCCGTCGTCGGTGCGGGTCAGAGTGCTGGTCAGGGCGAAGAGATGGTGACTGCCGCGGGCAGGGATCCCGATCGCGGAGCGGAGATAGGCCGGGTCCTGCAGCAGCTCCGCGGTCGGCGCGACGTCGGTGCCCAGCACCGTGCGCGGCCCGTAGAGATCCGCGTACAGCGCATCCAGCAGCCGGACCCGCTGGATCAGGCCGGCGGAGATCGTCTCCCACTCCTCCGGCGGGAGGACGACGGGCACGGGATCGACGACGGGCGGGGCGACGGAGACGTCGTCGGCGATCATCGCTGCCGCCGACGTCGCC
The DNA here is from genome assembly GCF_017876515.1 of Brachybacterium fresconis. Taxonomy (NCBI): domain Bacteria; kingdom Bacillati; phylum Actinomycetota; class Actinomycetes; order Micrococcales; family Dermabacteraceae; genus Brachybacterium; species Brachybacterium fresconis. The sequence goes on from NZ_JAGIOC010000001.1 coordinate 3,871,328, forward strand.
GCCCGGCGTCGACCTCGGGGGCCGAGCGCGGTCAGCGCCTCGGCCAGGGCCTGCGATGGTGCGATGCTCACCGCACCATCGTAGGCATGCTGAGCTCGGTCGTGATCAGGATCGGTCGTGATCAGGAGGAGGCGGTGACGGGCATCCCCTCGGAGGGCTGGACCACCACGAAGCCCGGCCCGTGGAAGCCGAGCTGGAAGGACTCCCCGGAGCCGCGGCCGATCAGCGAACCCATCTTGAAGTCGTTCTTGATCTGCGGCTGGAGGTTCGCCGACCAGCACACCGCGGCCTGGGGGTCGACGAAGGTGGGCTGCTGGGAGCAGTCCAGCAGCATCGGCGGGCCGTCGGAGGTGACGGCGACCATGCCCTGCCCCTGCAGGAACAGGTTGAACAGACCGCCCGCCATGAAGCCCGCGCCGCCGAGGGACTTGATGTCCCACTGGATGGAGCCGTCGAAGGCGAGCATGTTCTTGGTGTTCAGGGTGAGGGCCTCGCCCTCGAGCTGGATCAGGAAGATCTCGTCGGCCTGGTGGGCGAAGAAGATCTCGCCGTGACCGGTGGTGCGCATCATGTTGCCGCCCTCCCCGGTGGCCATCTTCTTCAGCAGCTTCATGCCGCCGCCGGAGCCCTGGTAGGCGAAATCCATCTGCCCCTGGTAGGCGACCATCGCCCCGGCGGAGGAGACGATCTCGGGGGATTGCGGGGTCAGCGAGCAGCGCAGCATCTTGGAGGACTGCAGCGCCCACCGATCGGTGGTCTGCCGTTCCTGGTTGGCCGCGTCGAACAGATTGGAGCGCATGGGTGCCCTTCCCTCTCGGATGCCCGGTCCGGCCCGGGTCGCCACGGCGCCCACCGCGCCGCAGAGCGATGGTCTCACGGCCGCGGGAATCTGCAGAGGGGGCGGGCCGTCCCGGGGCACCGACGCGGAGCGCCCGCGACGGTGCCGGGCGAGGATTCGAGGTGGGAAGGCTGTGGGGGAGCGGTGAAGCCGGGGCCACTTCTCCGGCGCGCCTCGTAGCATGTGCTCATGTCCGATACCCCGATCTCCCGGTCCTCCCGCAGCGCCCGCCGCGATCCGCGGCTGACGGCGCTCGCCGAGGACTCCGGGTACGAGATCCAGGGTCGGATCGGTTCGGGCGGGATGGGCATCGTCTACCGCGCCCAGGACGCCGACGGCCGCGACGTGGCCATCAAGCTGCTGCGCCACGAGGTCTCCGACGATCGCTTGGCGCGAGAGCGTCTGGCCCGGGAGGTCGCCGCACAGAAGCTCGTGCGCAACGACAACATCGTGCGGATCCTGGACGCCGAGCTGGACTCCTCCGACGCCTTCGTGGTCACCGAGTTCGTCCCCGGCCCGACGCTCGATGATGCGGTCCGCGCCCAGGGCGGACTGCACCCGGAGGCGGTGCGCGAGATCGGCCTGGCCATGGGCGACGCCCTGCACGCCATCCACCGTGCCGGGGTGATCCACCGCGACCTCAAGCCGAGCAACGTGCTGCTGCGCAATGCCTCCGAAGAGGACCTGACGGGCTTCGATCCCGACGGCGACCGCCTGGACCCGGTGATCATCGACTTCGGCATCGCGATCGCCGCCGAGGAATCGCGGATGACCTCGACCGGGCTGGTGATGGGCACCGCCGCGTACCTCGACCCCGAGGTGATCCGTACCGACCACACCGGCGAGGCGGGGGACTGGTGGGGCTGGGCCGCGCTGCTGGCCTTCGCCGCGACCGGCCGCGATCCCTACGGCAGCGGCCGCGCCGACCTGGTGTTCCTGCGCGCCGAGCGCGGGGAGATCGACATCGACGGAGTGCCCGTCGAGCTCGGCGACTGGCTGCGCTCGGCCCTGCAGTCGAAGCCGACCGAGCGTCCGGCCCCGGAGGATCTGCTCGCCCGCCTGGCCGAGCTGGACCTCACCCGGTACGAGGACGCGGGGCCGACGGAGGCGCTGCGCGCCGACGGTCGCACCGCGGCCCTGCCGGCCGGGGCGGCCGCCGCAGGAGCCGCCGGAGTCGCTGCAGCGTCGAGCGACCGCGAGAGCGGCGCCGACAGCTCGAGACCGGACGCTGACGCGGAGCCGGCCACCGAGGCGCTGCCGCCGGTGACGACCCCGACCGAGCAGCCCACCCAGGCGCTGCCGCGGATGGAGACGCCTTCGGAGCCGGCCACCGAAGCACTGCCCCGCCACCAGAGTGCGGAGGATGCCCCGACCGAGGCGCTTCCTGTCACGGGCCCGCCGACCCAGCAGATGCCCGTGATCCCGCCCTCGGCGCCGTCGCAGGAGGCCGGCTTCCCCACCGGCACCCAGCACCCGGTCCAGCGGGGGCCCCAGCAGCACCTGGCCTCCCCGCCCCGTCGGCAGGACCCTTACCAGCAGGTGCCGCAGCCTCATCCCGTCCAGCAGGCACCCGCTCAGCAGGCGCCGGTGCAGCAAGCGCCGGGTCAGCAGGCCGTGCAGCCGGGGCAGGACCCGTCGTGGCCCCCGCCGCCCGGGGCAGGGCAGATGGCCCCGCAGGGTGCCTGGGCCACCCCGATGCCGCCGCCGCGGCGACCGCTGCTGGTGTGGATCGGTCACCTGCTGATCGTCGCCCTCGCCGCCGTCGCCCCGTACGTGGCACTGACGGTGTTCCTCCTGCTCGGCGCGCTCGCCCGCACCTGGGAGCGAGCCCATCGCAGCGTCGCCGGGAAGCGCCTGCGCGGCTCGGTCGGCGCGGGACCGCTCTGGGCCGCTGGGCTCTCGAGCCCGTTCACGTTCCTGCTGGGACTGCTCGAGATCGTGCTGCAGGCCCTGTTCCCGCTGATCCTCGGCGTGCTGGTGGGGATCGCGATCGACGCCTCCTGGACGCTCCTGCAGGGCGGGGCGCCGCCGGACGGGGTGGCCTTCGCCGCCGCGATGGCGGTGACACTGCTGATCACCTGGGTGGGGATCGGGTCCCGCACCACCCGCAGCGGTGCTCACCGGATGCTGGACGCCGCCGCTCCCGACGCCGTGTGGACCGCGGTCGTCCTGGTCCTGCTCCTGCTGCTGGTCGGCGCGGTGGTCTTCACCCTCCTCGCCCGCCAGGGAATGGTCGACTACTTCCCCTTCCCCAGCGGTCCGCGGCTCGAGGACATCGCGCTGTGGAGGCGGTGACCAGCGACGGTGAGGTCCGTGCTCGCCGACCGTCTCTGCGCGCGTCATGTGCTCGGGACCACCGGCGCGTGAGGTGTCCCATGGGGCCCGCCGATGCCCAGGAGCGGACCGTTAAACTCTCATCGACCTGTCACCCACCGCAGCCCCGGTCCGGGGCGAGGAGCATCCATGGCCGCGTCCGGCTCGTCGAAGTCCTCCCCGTCGAAATCAGCGCAGGAGCGTCGATCCGCTCAGCGTGAGCAGCTGCGCCAGCAGCGGCAGACCGAGCTGCGGCGCCAGCGCACGGTGCGCACCATCGTGATCGCGGCGATCACCGTGGTCGCCCTGGTGATCCTCGCCGGTCTGGGCTTCCTGATCTACAAGTCCACCCAGCCCGAGGGCCCGGTTCCCACGCCTGCGGGGATGAGCGAGGACCAGGCCTACCTGAGCTTCGGTGCCCCGGAGGACTCCGGCAAGCCCGTCGTGGAGATCCATCTCGACTACATGTGCCCCATCTGCGGCCAGTTCGAGGAGATCAACGGCGAGGACGTCCAGACGATGATCGAGAACGAGGACGCCACCGTCCACATCGTCCCGCGCCGCTTCCTGGACAGCCAGTCGACCACCGGGGACTACTCCTCGCGGGCGGCTGCAGCCATGGTCGCGATCTACGAGGAGGATCCGGCGGCGGCGCTGGCCTTCATGCAGCTGCTGTTCGCCAACCAGCCCGCCGAGGGCAGCGCCGGTCTCACGGACGAGGAGATCTGGGCGTATGCCCAGGAGGCCGGAGCGCCCGATTCCGTGAAGGCGACGATCGACGACGGCACCTATGTCCGCTGGGTGCGGGAGGTCTCCGATCCCTACGCCGACGAGAAGGGTGCGGGCACCCCCTACATCGAGATCAACGGCACGCCGTTCGAGGACTGGTCCACTCCCGGTGCCCTGGCCGATGCGGTCGAGGCCGCCGGCAGCGGTGCCTCCGACGGCGGCGGGAAGTGACGAGTCCCCACGCGGCACGCGCCGTGCCCGGGGATCCGTGGCTCCGACGGGTCCGTCGGCTCCACTAGACTGCTAGGCCCCAGGGGCCGGTCGATCCGTCGGCCGGCCCCTCCCGCTGGAGTGGCGCAACGGTAGCGCACCTGTCTTGTAAACAGGCGGTTGCGGGTTCGATTCCCGTCTCCAGCTCTCCTCCGACCGGCGCACACGCACGCCGCGCATTCTCCGGGGAGCTCTGTGGAGCTGTCGCGCGCACTCCGGTGAGCACATCACCGCGTCCGGGGAGCAGCAGAGCCCCCGCGGTCACGGCCGGACCGCGCTCAGAACGTCTCGTAGGTCGCGCGGTTCACCATGAAGCCGTGCCCGGTCATGACGTTCCAACAGGTCATGCCGTCGAAGCGGCTGGTGCACGCCATGTCTCCGTGCTTCGCGCTGAGGTCGTACTCAAGGGTCGTCGCGTTCTCGTGGAGATAGGACTGGCCGCAGTCGAGCTCGGATTCCTTCCCCGCGACGGTGATCGAGAACGGCCCGCTGTCGCAGTCCTCGAGACCGGCCCCGGAGTAGTCGCGATCGACCAGGGAGCAGGACGCCGAGTCCTCTTCGAGGGTGCAGGAGATGTTCCCGGACGGCGACTGGAGCTTGGTCAGCTCCGTCGCGTCGTCGGGGGCGGGGGAGACGGGATCCGGCTCCGTCGTCGGGGTCTTCTCCGGGGTCGTCTCCTCCTCGGTGGTCTCCGCGGCGGTGGTGCTGTCGCGCTGATAGGTCTCGTCGTCCCCGCCGAACCAGGCGCGGCCCACGAGAGCTGCGACCACCAGCAGGATGAGCACGAGGATCAGGCACCCGCCGCAGGCGAACCAGGCACGACGGCGGGAGCGTCCGGTGTCGTCGGAACCGTCGTCACCGCCGGGCGGTGGCGCGACAGGAGGATGCTCGGCCGTCGAATGCGCGCCAGCAGGCTGCGTGCCCGAGGGCTGCGCACCAGGAGGAGAGGCGGAGTAGCCGTAGACGCCCGCGGCGCCGGCCGCGCCGGCCGCCTTCGCTCCACGCTCACCCGGCTCGCCCGCAGGGGAGCCCGGGGCCGTGCCGGTGGGGGATCCGCCGGCAGGGCCGGCGCCCGTCGGAACGGCGGCGCCTCCCGCAGCGGCGCCCCCGGCAGCAGAAGCACCTCCCGCAGCGGCGCCTCCTGTGGCCGGACCGAGCGGCACCACGGAGGCGTCCTGCGACACGCGGACCCCGTTGGTGGCGCCGGGTACTGAGGCCCCGGGGCCGTCCGCGGCAGGCGGCGGAGCGGATGAGTCCGCCGTGCCCCAGAGTGCCTCGTCCGGGAAGTCGCCCCAGACCGAGGCCTCCTCGGGCTCGGCCGGTGCGCTCGGCGGTGCGGACTGCACGGACGGTGCCGACGGCGGCACGACGGCCGGAGCAGGAGCCGTGTCGTCGGAACCGCTCGGAGGTCCCGACTCCTCGGGCATGCTCCCGGCGGAGCCCTCCTCCGCATCGTCCGGCAGACCGATCGGAGCCATCGCGGCGGTGGAGGGCCCACCGTCCGCGCCCTCGGGATCACCGGCGTGAGCGGTTTCGTGAGCGGTTTCATCACTGTTCCCTGCCTCGGCAGCCTGTTCGGCCTCGGCGTCGCTCGGGGCGGCCTGCTCGGCCCCGGCGGCCTGCTCGGCGTCCCCGGTGCCGGCCTGCTCGTCGTAGGCCTGCTTGGCCCAGGGATTCGTGGCGAGGATCCACTGGCGCGCCACCTCGGGGCACGACGGGTTCAGCACGATCAGCCGCTGGAGCTGGGGACGCTTCTCCGTGAGCTCGAGCAGACGCTCCGGCGACGTGCTCGGATCGCGTGCTTCCTCTGCCGCTGATCGTGGCTCGGCCACAGGCTTCTCCCTCGGTGTCGACACGGGCTCTCGGGCGCGCCCAGGACCTCACCGCAGCCGCACGAGGCGCGCCGCGGACCCCGAGAGTCTGACACCACCGCCCGCGACGGTCCACCTCCGGGACCGGCTCGGACGCTCCCCGGCGGCCGAGCGCGCCACCTCAGGGCCATCCCAGGCTCCCGTGTGACCAGCGTGGTGACCGTGGTTCAGGACCGGGGAGCAGGGCCTCGACGTGACCTCGGCTACTCCGGGCTCCGTCGGCTGCTCCGGCCGGCGTCGGCGCTCACCCCTCGGCCCTCACCCCTCGGCGATCACCGGCAGCGTGGTGGTGGCCGTCATCGGTTCCCCGTCCGGGTGCAGCGCCCGGACCTTCAGCCAGTAGTAGCCGTGCGGCCCGAGCATGACGGTCAGGGTTCCGTCGGCGTCGACCGGGGGGAACTCGTGCCCGCCGAAGAGGTCCCGCACCGTGCGCCGGGCGAAGTCGGCCAGGTCGAGCGTCGCGGTGACGGGCTGGGCGGAGAGGTTGAACACGCACAGCAGCGTCTCGGCGTGGAAATCCGCCTCCTCCCCGTGGTCGGCGCCGTCGTAGGTGCGGGTGAAGGCCAGCACGCGGTCGGAGTCCGCGGCGACGTGGGCGTGGTCGCCCATGCCGAAGGCGTCGTGCTCGCGACGCACGGCGAGCATCCAGCGCACGAAGTGCAGCAGCGAGCTGGAGTGCGCCATCTGCGCCTCCACGTTGGTGGTGACGTAGTGGTGGACGAGCGACTGGATCACCGGCAGGTACAGCTTCCCCGGATCGGTGATCTCGCTGAACCCGGCATTGCGGTCCGGGGTCCACTGCATCGGCGTGCGCACCGCGTCGCGGTCATCGAGCCAGATGTTGTCGCCCATGGCGATCTCGTCGCCGTAGTAGAGGAAGGGGGACCCGGGCATCGACAGCAGCAGCGCGTGGATCAGCTCCGTCTCGGAGCGGGAGTTGTCCAGCAGCGGGGCGAGCCGCCGACGGATCCCGACGTTCGCCCGCATCCGGGAATCGGGGGCGTACCAGCCGAGCATCGCGGTGCGCTCCTCGCCGGTGACCATCTCCAACGTCAGCTCGTCGTGGTTGCGCAGGAAGGTGCCCCATTGGGCGCCGGCGGGGATATCGGGGGTATCGGCGAGGATGTCGATGATCTGCCGGGCGCTGCCCTCGCGCAGCGCGTAGAACAGCCGCGGCATCACGGGGAAGTGGAAGCACATGTGGCACTCGGGTCGATCCTCGGTGCCGAAATACTCCACGACATCGCGCGGCCACTGGTTGGCCTCGGCGACGATCACGCGCCCGGGCCAGTGCGCATCGACGTAGGAGCGCAGGTCCGCGAGGAAGTCATGGGTGGCCGGGAGGTTCTCCCCGTCCGTGCCCTCCTGCTCGAACAGGTACGGGATGGCGTCGGCCCGGAAGCCGTCGATCCCCTTGTCCATCCAGAACCGCACCACGTCGAAGATCGCCTCGCGGACCTTCGGGTTCTCGAAGTTCAGGTCCGGCTGGTGGGAGAAGAAGCGGTGCCAGAAGAACTGGCGGCGCACCGGGTCGAAGCTCCAGTTCGACTCCTCGGTGTCCACGAAGATGATGCGCGCCTCGGCGTACTTCTCGTCGGTGTCCGACCACACGTAGAAATCGCCGTACGGCCCCTCGGGATCCGAGCGCGACTCGAGGAACCACGGGTGCTTGTCCGAGGTGTGGTTCATCGGCAGATCGATGAGCACCCGGATGCCGCGCTGGTGGGCCTCGGAGACCAGACGCTCGAAGTCGGTGATCGAGCCGAATTCCGGCAGCACCGCCTCGTAGTCGGAGATGTCGTACCCGCCGTCCCGCAGCGGGGAGGCCATGAAGGGAGGCAGCCACAAGCAGTCGATGCCCAGCCACTGCAGGTAGTCCAGGCGGTCGATGAGGCCGGTGAAGTCCCCGGTGCCGTCCCCGTTGCCGTCGGCGAAGGCGCGCACGAGCACCTCGTAGAAGACGGCCTTGCGATACCAGTGGGGGTCGTAGTCGACCCCGGGGCCCTGAGGGGAGAACTGCGCAGCGTTCAGGGGCATCGGATCCTCCGCGTCGGTGAGGGCGGCACATCGCCGGACGTGGCACCAGCCTAGTGCTCCCTTAGCATGGTCAACAGCTCGGCGGACGAGGACGTCCGTCGACCGCAGCACCGACGTGCCGGGAGGGGACATGGGGCAGCCGGATCACGGGCAGCCGGGCCAGGGGCAGCATGCGCAGGGGCAGTTCTCTGCGGGGCACGTCCCCGAGGGATCGTTCGCGCCAGGGCCGGGCGGGGGACCGATGGAGCCGTGGCCGCCGCGGCGCTCGCGCCCCGGGATCTGGATCGCGCTGGGCTGCGCGGTGCTGGTGATCCTGCTGCTGCTGATCGCCGTGACCGGGGGTGTCATCTACCTGGTGACCCGCGGCGGGCAGGACGAGACGACGGCGCCCGAGACGGCGCAGCACTCCGGGGAGTACTTCTCCGTGCAGTACCCCGCGACCTGGTTCTCCCGCGAGATCACCGCCGATGAGTCGGAGTACGGGATGGTGCTCGAGGTCGCCGACGAGGAGATCCCGGACGACGCCTATGACGAGTTCGCCACGAACTCCGTGGTCGTGTACGTGTTCGACGCCGACCTGCACGCTCTGAAGGAATGCGAGAGCCAGTCGGGGTTCGTCGGCTACGGCTGGGACGATCCGGGGCCGCCGGAGACGATCGAGTCGGCCACCCTCGACGGCCGGGAGGTGCCCGGCTATCGCGCCACGGGTGAGCACGCCGGTCAGGAGGCCGTGGCCGAGATGTACTGCGCCGACGTCGGGGACCTGGTGCTCCAGGTCGCCGTCGAGACGCACGGGAGCACCGAGCTGTCCCCCGAGGTCCGGACGATCCTGGACAGCTGGACGTGGACCGACGCCGCCTGAGGCGGTGACGACGCGACGCGGCACGGGACTGCGGTGGTGCGCGCCGTCTCGGGCTCGTCGGCCGCGCACCCGTCGACTCAGGCGGGGATCCGCCAGTCGATGCCCTCCGCGCCCTGCTGCTCCAGCAGCGCATTGGCGCCGGAGAACGGACGGGAGCCGAAGAAGCCGCGGGAGGCCGACAGCGGGCTCGGATGCGGGCTCGCCAGATGCGGAACCTGCCCGAGCATCGGGATCAGGGACTGGGCGTCGCGCCCCCACAGGATCGCCACCAGCGGGCCGCCCCGTTCGACGAGGGCGCGGATCGCGAGCTCGGTGATCTCCTCCCAGCCCCGTCGGCGGTGCGAGGCCGGAGCGCCGGGGGTGACGGTGAGCACCCGGTTCAGCAGCAGCACCCCCTGGTCCTGCCAGGCAGTGAGGTCGCCATGGGAGGCCCGGGGGATCCCCAGATCGCTCTCGAGCTCGGTGTAGATGTTCGTCAGCGACCGCGGCAGCGGGCGCACGTCAGCGTCCACGGCGAAGGAGAGCCCGATCGGATGGCCCGGCGTGGGATAGGGATCCTGACCGACGATGAGCACCCGCACCTCCTGCATCGGCCGGGTGAAGGCCGCCAGCACCCGGTCCCCGGCCGGGAGGTACCCGCGGCCGGATTCGACCTCGGTGCGGAGGAACTCTCCCACCATGTGGATCCGGTCCTCCGCGGGGGCGAGGGCCCGGGCCCAGTCGGCACTGATGATCTCGGTCAGAGGCTTCGGCATGTGAGCAGTCTTCCATCGTCGGCCGGGAGGCGGCGAGCCGCCCCGGGCCGACGCGGGCGACCGCGTAGCCTCCTGCCATGCCCCTCCGATCCGCCGGCCCCGCCCCGGACGCCGCGCCTGTCGCGGCGCCGGACGGATCGACGCAGGACGGGCCGGCGCAGCACGGGCCGGCGCAGGATGGACCGACGCCGGACGATGGGCGATCGACCGATCCGGCCGCCGGGCCGACGCAGGACGACGACAGCGCCGGGACCGTCGACACTCCCGCGCCGATGTCCGATACGTCACTGCCCGGACCGCAGGGCGCGCTCACGGAGCGGGACCGGCAGATCCTCGCCCTCGAGTCCCGCACCTTCCGCTACGTCGGCGCCAAGGAGCGCGCGATCCGCGAGGAGATCGGGATCTCCAAGGTGGCCTATTACGTGCGTCTGAACGCCCTGCTCGACGATCCTGCGGCCCTGCGTGCCGCCCCCGCGGTGGTCCACCGCCTGCGCGGCCGACGGACCTCCGAGCACGGCCCCGCCTCCGTCGACGGGCCCGACCAGGTCGCCTGAGGGTTCCCACCGCGTCGCCCGACAGACCCGCTCCCGGGGCGTGTGCTCCGCCGCCGCACCGGGTGGAGCAGGTTTAATGGGGCCGTGGCTGATTCCCAGTATCCGTACCCGCCGGACCGATTCGACGACGAGGCCGACGCCGTGTCCTTCCACGGCGCCCACCGCGCCGAGGAGCCGTTCTGGCGTCAGAACCTGCTCTACATCGTCATCATCGGCGCCGCGCTGGTGATGCTGATCGTGCTGCTCTTCCTCATCGGGGGCATGGGCGGCGGCGGCGACGAGCGCGCCGAGGACCCGACCACCCCGGCGGCGTCGGAGACCAGCTCCGCGCCCGCGGACGAGGAGACCTCCGAGGAGGAGGCGCCCCCGGAGGCCGACAAGTCCGTTCCCGTCCTGGTGGTCAACGCCGGCGGCGTCAACGGCCTGGCCGGCGCCTGGCAGGACGCCCTCGAGGGCGATGACTGGGCGGACGTCAGCCTCAGCACGGCCGACAACCAGCAGCAGGAGCCCGTCGTGTTCTACCGCGACGAGGAGGACAAGGAGACCGCGCAGGCTCTCGCCGCCGAGGTCGGCGCCGGAGAGGCGAGCCAGAGCGACGAGTACGACTCGCCCGTGACCTTCGTGGCCGTCGAGATGCCCGACGAGGGCGGCGACGGCGAGGGAGACGGCGGCGAGGGCTGATCGACCCCGCCCACGCAGCATCGCGCGCGCCGACCTTCCGTTCCGGGAGGGCGGCGCGCGTTCTGCGTGCTCGGCCCACAGCGGAACCCGTGATCCACCCCCGGCGGAGTTAGCACTCTCCGCCTCCGAGTGCTTATGATGATCTGGCACTCGATGATCGAGAGTGACAGCGCCGTATGGCGAAGCCGCACTCGGGCGTCGTGAGCCTGATCGGTCGACAGGCAGCTGCCGGCCGGCCACGAACATTCCGACCCCGTGAGGGATCCGGCGCCGTGGGACATGAACACGGCGTGGGGTTCCGTCCGTCGCGGGCACAGGGTCGGGTGGACACCACACCACACGGGAGAGATTCCATCATGGCCAAGCTCATCTCTTACGACGAGGAGGCCCGGCGCGGCCTCGAGCGGGGTATGAACCAGCTCGCCGACGCCGTCAAGGTCACCCTCGGCCCCAAGGGCCGCAACGTCGTGCTCGAGAAGTCCTGGGGCGCCCCCACCATCACGAACGACGGCGTGTCGATCGCCAAGGAGATCGAACTCGACGATCCCTACGAGAAGATCGGCGCCGAGCTCGTCAAGGAGGTCGCCAAGAAGACGGACGACATCGCGGGCGACGGCACCACCACCGCCACCGTGCTGGCCCAGGCCCTGGTCAAGGAAGGCCTGCGCAACGTCGTCGCCGGTGCCAACCCGATCGCGCTCAAGCGCGGCATCGACCAGGCCGTGGCTGCGGTCTCCGAGACCCTGCGGAAGCAGGCCAAGGAGATCGAGACCAAGGAGCAGATCGCTCACACCGCGGGCATCTCCGCGGCCGACCCGGCGATCGGCGAGCTCATCGCCGAGGCGCTGGACAAGGTCGGCAAGGAGGGCGTGGTCACGGTCGAGGAGTCCAACACCATGGGCCTCGAGCTGGAGCTCACGGAGGGGATGCGGTTCGACAAGGGCTACATCTCGCCGTACTTCGTCACCGACGCCGAGCGCCAGGAGACCGTGCTCGAGGATCCCTACATCCTCCTGCTGTCCTCCAAGGTCTCCTCGGTCAAGGACCTGCTGCCGCTGCTGGAGAAGGTCATCCAGGCCGGCAAGCCCCTGGCGATCCTCGCCGAGGACGTCGAGGGCGAGGCCCTCGCGGTGCTCGTCGTCAACAAGCTCAAGGGCTCCTTCAAGTCCGTGGCCGTCAAGGCCCCCGGCTTCGGCGACCGCCGCAAGGCGATGCTGGAGGACATGGCGATCCTCACGGGTGGCCAGGTCATCTCCGAGGAGGTCGGCCTCAAGCTGGAGACCGCTGGTCTCGAGCAGCTCGGCCAGGCCCGCAAGATCGTCGTGACCAAGGACGAGACCACCATCGTCGAGGGCACCGGCGACGCCGAGCGCATCGCCGGCCGCGTCTCGCAGATCCGCAACGAGATCGAGAACTCGGACTCGGACTACGACCGCGAGAAGCTCCAGGAGCGTCTGGCGAAGCTGGCCGGCGGCGTGGCCGTCATCCGGGCCGGTGCCGCCACCGAGGTCGAGCTCAAGGAGCGCAAGCACCGCATCGAAGATGCCGTGCGCAACGCCAAGGCCGCCGTGGACGAGGGCGTCGTCGCAGGTGGCGGCGTCTCGCTGCTGCAGGCGGGCAAGGACACCTTCGACTCGCTCCACCTCACGGACGACGAGGCCACGGGGGCGAACATCGTCAAGGTCGCCATCGAGGCCCCGCTCAAGCAGATCGCGGTCAACGCCGGTCTCGAGGGCGGCGTCGTGGCCGAGAAGGTCAAGTCCCTGCCTGTGGGCCAGGGCCTGAACGCGGCCACCGGTGCCTACGAGGATCTCCTCGCCGCCGGCATCATCGACCCGGTCAAGGTCACCCGCTCGGCGCTGCAGAACGCGGCGTCCATCGCGGGCCTGTTCCTGACCACCGAGGCCGTCGTGGCCGACAAGCCGGAGCCGGCCCCCGCCGGTGGCGGCGGCGACGACATGGGCGGCATGGGCGGTATGGGAGGCATGGGCGGCATGATGTGATCCAGCCCAGCCTCATGGCTGATCGACGTACTGCGAGCTTGCGAGCGGTAGGAGATCAGTACATCGAGATCTGGTGATCACGTTCGGTTCGCCTGAGCGTCACGGGCCCCGACTCTCCTGACGGAGGGTCGGGGCCCGTCGCGCTGCTGAGGGCTGGGGAGTTCTCCCCATCGTCGGGACTGCCGCGGGACCCTAAGCTCAGGGAGCGACGGAAGACGCCTGACCGACGAAGGAGAACCATGTTCTGCGGAGCAGATACCGAGCAGATGCGTCGGCTCTCGCAGCGGATGGAGCAGACGTCCGAGCATGCCGCCGATCTCCTTGTCGCCCTCTCCGTGACAGTCCGGTCCGTGCCGTGGGAGGGCGTGGACGCCCAGCGCTTCCAGCAGGAGTTCCTCGACCCCGTCACCGACGGATGGGGGCAGATGGTTCAGCGCCTGCGAGATTCCGCGGCAGAGCTCGGGGAGCACGCCGACCAGCAGGACCGGACATCCGAGGGAGCATCGGATCCCGGCGTCACGACGACGCCGGCCGGCAGTGTGGTTCCGACCTCGTGGGGAGACGATCGAGGGTCCGGCGGTGCCGATGTTCCCGTGACGGCCGAGGCCGGCCGCGACGGGGCGGAGGAAGACGGTCCCCCGAACCCGGACGGCACCATCACCGGACCCGACCCGTATCCCGGCAACGGCCTGGGACCAGGGGTCCCGGGGACCAGCGCCGACTCACCGGAACCCCCTGCCTGGGAACCGGCGGACTCGGGGTCCGGCGCCTGGGACTCGCGGGAGCCGACCCAGGAGGACCGCGACAACCGGGACCTCGCCGAGGACTTGGTGCTGGGTGGGCGCTTCACGGGCAAGGGTGCCGCCTCCGACAACCTGGAGCACTACTTGGACAACACCGGCGAGGACATGGCGATCGATGTCGACGACATGATCGAGGAGGTTCCGGAGTTCTCCACCGCGGTGTCCGAACAGCGCAGTTCGATCGGGCAGGAAGCGATCTCCCAAGCACAGCAGAGCGGGGCGACCGGTCCGGTCACCTTCCCGGTGAATACCGACTGGGAGGGCGGCCAGGCGTCGAAGTCCGAGAGCGAGAAGTACTTCTATGCGACCGGTTCGTTCGACTACAACCAGACGGGGACGGTCACGGCGTATCCTCCGGACGACCCCGGTGGTGACTGGACCTACGAGGTCGACACGGCAGTCAACCTTCGGGACCGGTACAACTGGGACACCGGCAAGGGGGTCAACATCGATGTCCCGGACTGGGTGCCGGGATACCCGGACGAGATCAACGTGTCGGATACTCAGATGCAAGGTCTCCACCAGTCCGGTCTGGCGCGGGAGTACAACATCGTCGGGGCGTCCGAGCGGTCGACGCACACAGGCCCATGAGTGCGATCCGGAAGGAGGATCCCATGTCGTCGGAGTTGAGCGTCCCCTCGATCGGGGACGGTGGGGGCACGCGTGACGCCGACGCTCTGCTGCGCTCGGTGGGGCTTGCCGTCGTCAAGGCACCGGTCGAGCACGCCGTGCGCCGGCGTCAGGACGGGCGGGAGGTGATCATCCTGAGATTCCGCCTGGAAGAAGCATCGCTCCGCGGGTGGCTCGAGCAGTCCTTCGGCGTCGGTGGAGGTCCCGGCAGAGCATGGGTGACGTACGAGAACGTGGGTGACGCGCTCGGAATCGGGACCGTTCCGAATACCTGGAGACTGAGCCGCTCGAAGCCTGCCGGGCTGGAGCGGGAGCGGTATCTCCTGATCGATGATGCCGAACCGGCGACGGTGATCGTCGGGATCTGTCCGACCCTCGACGCCGTTGCGGAGGACCGCTGGTGAGAGCGCGCAGACCGATGGAGCGCCGCACCCTTCTGCTCGCCGCAGGGTCCGCCGCGGTGTTCGCCCTGGTCGGATGCGACGGCGGCACCGATATCGAGGTCTCGAGGGAGACGGAGGCGGCCGATCCCCCTGACACCGCAGACGAGGTCCTGGCGAGGGCGCAGCTGGCGCCGCTGCCGGACGACGCCGAATCCCAGCTGAGCTCGAGCGGGACGATCTCCGAGTTCGAGCTCTGGGCCGTCGAGCTGAGCCTGACGGCGCCGGCGGCGGAGATCGAGACCTGGGTGCTCGAGAGCTACGGCGACCCGGATGGGGTGGGACGGGCATGGGTCACCCCGCAGAAGGTCAAGGATGCGCTCGACATCGACGACGTCCCGGATACCTGGCGGATCGAGGAGGCGTCCGTGCAGGGAACTCCGTACGACCGGATCGTGCTGATCGACGACGCTGAACCGCGGACGGTCAGGATCCGGCTCAGCGAGGCAGGGAACTGACACGACCGTCGTCCTGCCGTCCTGCCGTCCTGTGTCCCCGTCGGAACTTCTGGAACCAGTCCATGAACTCCCCGCGGGATGCAGGCCGAGAGCCGTACCTGGCAGACCCTGCCCTTCCTGTGCTCCGCGCTCCCCGGAGGGCGCGCAGAACTGTCGCTCGTGATCGGCATGGGCTGACGGAGCAGGTCCGCGATGTCCCGCCGCTGCACGATCCCCACTCGTTCTCGGTCGCCTGGCTCCGTGCGGCAGAGGGGGAGGGCGTCCTCGAGCACAGCGTCGATCGGCACCAGGTGCTGGTCGCGCACCGGCACCTGGGAGGTGACTTTCGAGACGGAGGAGGGCACGGAGACCGTCGAGCTCAACCGGCTGGATGCGGTCTCGGTGCCTGCCGGGGGCGAAGCGCTCGCTGAAGGCCTCGGCTGCGGGCGAGGACGGCACGGCCGAGATCCTGGTCGTCGTCGAGGGTGACAAGCGGCTGCGGCCACGTACCGGATCCCGATCGTCGTCGCCGATCGCTGCGGCCCGGAGCGCGGGGTCGACTGGGTCGGGGGCAGCCTTGTCGCCGACGCCGAGGGGTACCTTCTCAGCGGACCGGCAACTCCGTCAGGCACGGCTCGACCGACGACTCTCGTCGCCGACGTCGATCTCCTCGAAGGTCGAAGAAAGTCCCTCACCGCGATGGCGCACGTCTGGCACGACCGGCGTCCCGATCTGTACTCGGAGAATCAGTAGCCGGAGGTCACGGGGATTTCGGGCGATCTGGGCTGATCGCATCGAGGAGGCTGCGGAAGGCGCCGTCGGCGACCGGGTCACCTCGTCCGGTGCGGCGGGTCACGGGCAACACTCGGCAAGAGGACGCGTCGAGGGCCGAGCCGCATCACACTGTTCCTTTAAACTTTGAGAATATGCCGACCGCAGACTGCGGTCGGCCGTTCTGTGTTACGAGGAGGTAACCCGTGGGTACACGCCCATCTCGCCGCTCACCCGGCGGGCACCGAGCGAGTCGCCGTGATCTGCTGCTCGGCCTGCCGGCCCTGGGGCTCGGCGCCTTCGCGCTGGGCGGCTGCGCGCAGGCCGGGGCGACGACGGACGTGGAGAACGTCCTGTCGATCTCGCTGAACCAGACCGAGTCCCATCCCAGCTTCTCGGCGCTGTCCTTCTTCGGGGAGCAGCTGGCCGAGGCGACCGAGGGGCGGTGGGGTGCCCGCGTGTACGCCAACGAATCCCTCGGCGCCCAGCAGGAGGTCGTCCAGCTGGTCTCGGACGGCGCCGTGGACATGGCCGTCATCTCCAGCACCCAGGTCGAGAACCTCTCGATGGACTTCCGCCCGCTGAACCTGCCCGGTGCCTTCGAGAGCATCGACCACCAGCTGGCCGTGCTGAGCGATGAGTCGATCGTCGGCGAGCTGTTCGCCTCCCTCGAACCGACCCATCGCCTGCGGGTCCTGGGCGGATTCACCCAGGGCTCGCGGCACGTCTACACCGACCGCGGCCCGATCGAGGGTCCGGAGGATCTCGCAGGGCTGAAGATCCGGGTCCAGGAGTCGGACGTGTTCATGGCGCTCATGCGTGCGCTGGGCGGCTCGCCCACGCCGATGGCCTACGGCGAGGTCTACACCGCGCTGCAGGCGGGCGTGCTCAACGGCGCCGAGAACAACGAGGTCAGCTACGTGACCCAGCGCCACTACGAGATCGCCCCGTACTTCACCCTCACCAACCACCTGGTGGGGCTCGACTACGTGATGGCCAACGTCGACCGCATCGAAGAGATGGACGAGGCCGATCAGCAGGCCTACGCCGACACCTTCGCCGCCGCCCAGGAGGAGTTCGTGCGGCTCTGGATCGCGGAGACCGACGCCAGCACCCAGCAGATGCTGGACGCCGGGGTCGAGATCAACGAGCCGGATCCGGAGGCCTTCGGACCGGCGATCGAGGAGGTCGGCCGCACGTTCCTGGAGTCCGCCGAGGACGAGGGGATGTACCGGGCGGTCCAGGCCGTCGCCGAGAGCATGGGGGAGGAGAACGCATGAGCGCCCTGCGATCGCGCAGCGTCGAGGTGCTGAAGTGGTTCAGCATCGGACTGTTCGTGGTGCTGGTGTGCGTGGTCGTCTGGCAGGTGTTCGCCCGCCAGGTGCTGTCCGCGCCGAGCGCCTGGTCCACCACCGTCTCCCAGTACCTGCTGATCTGGCTGGTGCTGTTCTCCGTCGCGATGGTGTTCGGGGAGCGCGGCCACGTCGCCGTCGACTTCTTCGCCCGGATGCTTCCTCGCGCCGGCCAGCGCATCACCAACGTGCTCGTCGCGCTGTCCATCCTCGCCTTCTCCGCGCTCGGCCTCGTGTGGGGTGGGCTGCGCGGCATGTCCATCTCCTGGCACCAGACCATCCCCGGCCTGCCGGTGACCGTCGGGCAGATGTACCTTGCCCTGCCGATCGCCGGGGTCATCATCGCCGTCTTCGCCCTCGATGATCTGGTGCGCGCGGCGCGCGGCGAGGACATGCTCGCCGGCGACGACGCGCAGCAGGCCGCCACGATCTCTGCGGCCGGGACCGGGGAGGCCGACGGCACGGCGACCGGCGGATCCACCGCCGGTGGCACGTCGGCCGACGACCCCTCGCCCGACGAGCCCCGGAGCGACAACGCCTCCACCGACGACTCCTCCACCGACGACTCCTCGACCGACGGAAAGGGGGCCTGACCCATGGATCCCGCTATGATCGCCGGCGTCATCCTGATCGCCGGAGTCGTCGTGCTCATCGGCATCGGCGCCCCCATCGGCATCGCCATCGGCCTGCCGTCCATCCTCGCGCTGGTCGCCGTGATCAGCCCCGACCAGGCCGTGTTCGTCGCCTCGCAGCGCATGTTCACGGGCGCGAGCTCCTTCACCCTGCTCGCGATCCCCTTCTTCGTGCTCGCCGGGTCGTTGATGAACACCGGAGGCATCGCCGGGAAGCTGATCGACGCCGCCAAGGTGCTCGTCGGCCGCATGCCCGGCTCGCTCGCCCAGACCAACGTGGTCGCCAACGCCCTGTTCGGCTCGGTCTCCGGTGCGGCTGTCGCGTCGGCCGCGGCCATGGGCTCCACGCTCGGACCGCGTGAGCGCAAGGAGGGCTACGACCCGTCCGTCTCCGCGGCCGTGAATGCCGCCTCGGCGCCCTCGGGCATGATGATCCCGCCGTCGAACACGCTGATCGTCTACTCCCTGGTCTCCTCCACCTCCGTGGCCACGCTGTTCGTCGCCGGGTACGGCCCCGGCCTGGTGTGGATGCTGGCCTGTATCGCTGTGGTCGCCCTGATCAGCCGCCGTCGGCCCGAGATGCGTGCGCGCGGCGAGCGGGTGCCGCTGGGCCTGGCGCTGAAGACGCTGGCGAAGGCGGTCCCGTCGATCTTCATGATCGTCATCGTCATCGGCGGGCTGCTGGCCGGCTTCTTCACCGCCACCGAGTCCGCGGTGATCGCCGTGGTGTACTCCCTGGTGCTGGGGCTGATCTATCGGCAGCTGACGCTCAAGAACCTGCCGGACGTGGTCGCCGGGGCCGCTCGCACCACCGCCGTGGTGATGCTTCTGGTCGCCGTGTCCTCGGCGCTCAGCTGGGTGCTCAGCTACGCCACCATCCCGCAGACGATCGCGGACGCCCTGCTGGGCTTGGCGGACTCCAAGACGGTCATCCTGCTGCTGATGATGGTGATCCTGCTGATCGTCGGCGCGTTCATGGACCCGACCCCGGCGATCCTGATCTTCACGCCGATCTTCCTCCCGATCGCGCTGGAGCTCGGGGTGGATCCGATCCACTTCGGGCTGATGATCACCTTCAACCTGTCGCTGGGGACGATCACCCCGCCGGTGGGCAACATCCTCTTCGTCGCTGCGAAGGTGGGCGATGTCAGGGTCGAACCGGTCATCAAGGCGATGATCCCGTTCTTCCTCGCCCTCGTCGTCGGTCTGCTCCTGGTGGTGTTCATCCCGCAGATCACGATGTTCCTGCCCGATGCGCTGGGGATGGTGACCGAAGCTCCCTGACCCGGAGCAGATTCGTGCGGGATGCGGCCCCGGACCTCGACCTCAGCGGTCGGGTCCGGGGCCGCGTCACTGCGGGGCTCGTGCGTCGGCGGGCGGGCCGTGTGCAAAGGGCGTGGTGCGACAGCTCTGCGAACTTTCGCTCCCCGGCGTGACCTCAACGCCTTTACGACGTTGAGGTCACGACCAGGGCCGAAAGTTTGCAGCACGGGGATCGCCGGCCTTGGCCGTGCGACCGGGATGGCCGTGCGCCCGGGATGACGCACGACCGGGATGGCCGTGCGCCCGGGATGACGCACGACCGGGATGACCGTGCGGCCGGGATGACCGCACGACCAGGATGACCGTGCGGCAGGACCGGTCGTGCGACAGGATGGGGGCATGACCCCCATCGAGGACCGCCCGCCTGCCCCTCTGCGACTGCTCACCCAGAACATCCGTCAGCACCGGGCGGAGACCCGGCCCGGCCAGAGCGACCACTGGGGAGAGCGGGCCCCGGTCCTGGTGGACCTGCTGCGCGCGGCCGACGCGGACGTGGTCGGCACCCAGGAGGTGCTGCCCTCCCAGATCGCGACGCTCGACGAGGCCCTCGGGGCGAGCCATCTGCGGCTCGGCTTCGGACGGGACGGCGGAGGGCGCGGAGAGCACAATCTGCTGCTGCTGCGCCGGGAGCGCTTCGAGGTGCTGGACTGGGACCAGTTCTGGCTCTCCGAGCAGCCCGCGCTGATGGGCTCGATGGGCTGGGACGCGCACTGCCCCCGCATCGCGGTGTGGGCCCGGGTGCGGGACCGCCTGGCCGGTGGGGAGCTGGTCCTGGCCGTCACCCACCTCGATCACGCCGGGCACCTGGCGCGGGAGAAGGGCGCGGGGGTCATCGCCCAGCGGGTGAAGGAGGCCGCCGACGGCGCACCCGCGGTGCTGATGGGCGATTTCAACGCCGCCGGCGGGGAGAGCACGCCGTGGCGCGCGCTGCGGGATGCCGGATTCGAGGACGCGCACGAGGTCGCCGCCGTCCATGAGGGCGAGGACATCGGCACCTTCCCGGACTACGGGCCGCCGACGGCGGGCGAGGAGCGGATCGACTGGATCCTCACCCGGGATCTGGCCGTGGACTCCTACGCCGCCACGGTCCCGGAGCTGGACGGCAGGGTCGCCAGCGACCACGCGACCCTCACCGCGACGGTCACGGCGCGCTGACACGGCGCGCTGAGCGGCCTCACAGGTCGCGGGCGGCGATGATCAGCGGCGGCGCAGGGACCCGTCAGCCGCCCAGGCCCCAGGCCTCGGCCAGCAGCTCCATCCCCTTCAGCCGGTCGGCGGGGTCGTAGTAGTAGGCCGTCAGGATCAGCTCGTCGGCGTCGGTGGCCGCGACGATCTCCTCGAGCTGGCGCACCACGGTGGTGGGGGAGCCGACCGCCTTGATCGACAGGGTCTGATCGACCTGCTGGAGCAGGTGATCGGGGGCGACGTCCTCGATCGGTCTTGGCGGCTGGATCTTCTGGCGCTGGCCGGTGACCACGCCCAGGAACATCTGCTGGAGCGTGGAGAAGTGGTGCTGGGCCTCCTCGTCCGTCTCGGCGACCACGAGATTCACCCCGACCATGGTGCGGGGTCGGTCGATCTGGGCCGTGGACGCTCCGGCGTCGAAATGTTCGCGATAGGCCTGCAGGGCGTGCAGGTACTGGAACGGGGCGAAGTGCGAGGCGACGGAGAAGGGCATTCCCAGCTGCGCGGCCAGGCGGGCGCCGTTGGCCGTCGAACCCAGGATCCACATCGGCACCTCGGTGCCGCGGGCGACGTCGGCGGAGATCGGCAGGCTGCCGGTGGACTCCTCGCGCGACCAGTCCCGCATCTGCTCGACCGCCGCGACGAAGGCCTGCGGATCCGCGGAGGTGCGGGCCAGCAGCTGCGCGGTCAGCTGGTCGGTGCCCGGCGCCCGGCCCAGGCCCAGATCGATGCGGTCCCCGTGGAACTGCACCAGCGTGCCGAACTGCTCGATCACGGTCAGCGGGGAGTGGTTCGGCAGCATGATGCCGCCGGAGCCGACGCGGATCCGCTCGGTCATCGACGCCGCGCGGTCGATCAGCAGCGAGGTGGCGCTGGAGGCGAGCGAGTTGGTGTTGTGGTGCTCGGCGAACCAGTAGCGCTCGTAGCCGAGACGGTCGGCGGCCTGCGCGCCGTCCATGGAGGCGGTGATGGCCTCCCGGGTGCTCATCCCTTCGGAGATCGAGACGAGATCGAGGATCGACAGGGGGACATGCGGTGCGCTCATGCTCGTCAGGCTATCGGTGCGCGGCCCGTCCGGGGCCGGGCGGCGATGAGAGGTTCTCGACCTCTCAGCAGGGAAGATTCCGCGGGGCCCTCGCGTTGATCACGGCATGAGGCTCTCCCTGCTCGACCGCTCCCGCACGCGCCGGGGACACCCCGAGGCCGCAGCGCTGACGCATTCGCTCGAGCGAGCGATCGCCGTCGAGCAGCAGGGTTATGAGCGGTTCTGGGTGGCCGAGCACCACGCGGTGCCGGGCATCGCCAGCGGCTCCCCGGCGGTGCTGCTGGCGGCCGTCGGCGCCCGCACGGCACGGATCCGACTGGGCTCGGGCGGGGTGATGCTGCCGAACCACCGACCGCTCGTGGTCGCCGAGCAGTTCCGGATGCTCGAGGCGCTGTATCCCGGGCGCATCGACCTGGGCCTGGGCCGCTCGCTGGGCTTCACCGCCCCCGTGCGGGAGGCCCTCGGGAGACGCGAGGCGGATCCGGCCTCCTTCGCCGCAGAGATCGAGACGTTGCGGGCGCATCTGGAGAACACGGCGGAGATCACCGCGCGTCCCGGGGACGCGGGCCGGGTGCCGCTGTTCGTGCTCGCCACCGGCAGCGGGCTGGACACCGCCGCGGCACGGGGGCTGCCGGTCGTGATCGGCGGGCCGATCCTCGACGCCGATGGGCTGCCCGACCGACTGGCGCAGTACCGGAGCAGCTTCCGTCCCCACCTCGGCAGCGCCCCGACCGTGATCGCGTCCGTGGAGGCGCTGATCGCGGACACCGACGCCGAGGCGCGGGAGCTCGCGCTGCCGGAGATCTGGGCGATGGCCCGCTCCCGCAGCACCGGGGTGTTCGGCGTGCTCGAGCCGCCCGCCGAGATCCGCGCGGCGAGGTGGGAGACCTCGGAGCGCCGCCGCGTCGAGAAGGGACTGGCGACCACCGTCGCCGGCACCGCGGACGCCGTGCGGCGCCGCCTCGAGCAGATCGCCGAACGCACCGGCGCCGAGGAGATCCTCTCGACCGGCTCGACCTACGACCGGGCGGCGCTGGCGGATTCCGACGCCGCTCTGGCGGCGCTGCTGCGCTGAGCCTCAGCCGATATCGACCCCGAAGCTCAGCAGGATATTCCCGGCGACCAGCAGTGCGAGCAGCACCAGGCCGACCACCGGCACGCTGCGCAGGTGCAGCGGCTCGACGGGCACATCTTGCACCCGTCGGGCGAAGATGTGCGCCATCGGGGCGAAGACGAAGGTTCCCGTCCCCGCGGCGAGCACCGCGATCCGAGCACCGGCGGGCATGTCCGCCGGGCTGATCGTGACGTACAGCAGGCTCAGCAGCACCGCGGCGATCATCCCGTACAGCCAGGGGAAGAGCGTCATGGCGTTGCGCCGGTGCGGATCGGTCCCGGCATGGCGGGCCATGTGCGGTGCGAACGCCCGCGCATTGGCGAACATCCCGGCCACCCCCAGCAGGAGCACCACGAACTGGACGAGCACGGGAAGGCCCAGCAGTCGCGCCGCGACCCCGGTGTCCCCGGCCCCGAAGGGGGTCAGGCACAAGTAGGTCACGGCCTCCTGGACCGAGGTGAAGGCGAACCACAGCCACACCAGGTGCGCGAAGCCGCCGCGGTGCCGCAAGGGGGTCCAGATCTGCAGCAGCACGCCGGTGACCAGGCTGAAGACCGGCCCCGCCAGCAGCATCACCACCTGGTCCGGGGCCGAGGGATCCCCGTGGTGGGTGACGCCGAAGGAGTACAGCGTCCCGGGATGGCCCAGTGCCAGGCCGGTCACCAGGTGCGCCAGCTCGTGCACGACGATCATCAGCGCGCTCGCGATCAGCGCGGCGACGAGGCTGTGGAGGAGAAGGGTGCGGGAGGAAGGCAGGGCCGTGGGGACGGCGGTGTCCTGGTTCGCCATGTCCTGATCGTGCCACCGATCGACGTCTCTCGGGGCGGTATGCCTGGTTTGCCGAGGAGGGGTGGCCGGGGAGCCGACGAGGGAGTGGCCGGCCCGTGCGACGGGAACCGGGCGGCGGCGGAGCCGGGGTGCGGACGCAGCCGGCCGCCGGCCCGGCGACCTGGGAGGATGCTCTGGGCAAGGCGGAGCTCGCCGCTGATCGTGCCGCCGAGGTCCAGCGCCGTGCGGACCAGATCGTCGGCCGCGGCGAGGATCGCAGGGGGCAGCTGTCCGGAAGGGTCTTCCGGGACGCCGGGCAGCGAGAAGGAAGGGTGGAGGTTGCCGTCCCCCGCATGGGCGACGGCGGAGGTGCGCACGCCGTGGCGTCGGCCGATCGACTCCAGCTCGGTCAGCAGCTCGGCCAGGCGGGACTTCGGCGCGCGATCCCGGAGCGCGTCGTCGGACGGGACGGTGCGGTGCACGGAACCTCCCGGCGAGTGCGGCTCACGGCCGGCCGGCAGAGGTCAGCAGCCGGTGGATCCGTACCCGCCGGCGGCCGATTGCTGGGCACCGTACTGCGCGTGCGCGGCCCCGTGCTGTGCATAGTCCGCGCGCACGCGGTCGTTGTGGTGTGATGCGGCCACACAGCCCCAGATCATGCTCGTGATCCAGATCGGGATTCCCACCAGGGGAGCCAGGATCACCAAGAACGCTCCGAACCCGAAGGTCACGAGCGTGATCAGCCCGACCACCACCCCGGCCAGCAGTGAGATCACGAGCGTGATCCCCAGCAGGATCAGGGCCCCGGCGACGGTCGAGTAGAACATCCCGAACGGGCCGAAGAAGAAGGTGAGCACGAAGGCCACGCCGACGCTCTTCTCGGGCAGCGGGGGCACCGGCATCGGACCGCTGTAGCGCGGTGGGCCCGATGGTGCGACGTAGGGCTGCAGGGGAGCGTACGGGGGCTGCTGCGCCCCGGCGGCCCCGGCCAGCGGATCGTAGCTGCGCGCGCCGGGGTCGACCTCCCCGGTGGGGACCAGCTCCCCGGGGATCACGGCCCCGCGCGCCCGGTCGTGTGCGTCCTGCGGCATCTGCTGCATGGCTCCCCCTGGTCGGCCGTGGTTGGCCCTCATCGTAAGCCCCAGGACCCGCACGTCCCGGCGTGCTCAGCCCCCGGGCGGTCGGGTCGGGTCGTGGTCGTCCCCGTGGATCGGCACGTGCGCCTCGGGGATGTCGTCGTAGCTGGCAGGATCGGAGATCGGTTCCAGGTGGGTGAGCACCCGGAGCGAGGGCAGCGCCCCCCGCAGCTCGTGCTCGAGGCCCTCGATGTAGTCGTGGCCGTGCTTGACGGTCCACTCGTCGGGCACCAGCACGTGCACGCTCAGGAAGCGCTCCTGGCCGGCCTCGCGGGTCTGCAGGCCGTGGAAGGTGACGGTCTCGTCCGTGCGGCGACGCAGGATCTCGGTGATGATCTCGTGGTCCTCGTCCGGCAGCGCCTTGTCCAGCAGGCCGGAGACCGACTCCGTCAGCAGGGAGATGCCGGTGACGATGATGTTCACCCCGACCGCGAAGGCGACCAGCGCATCGAGCCGCTCCCAGCCCGTCAGCGCCACCAGCCCCACGCCGATCAGCACGCCGGCGCTGGTGACCACGTCGGTCATCAGGTGCTTGCCGTCGGCTCGCAGGGTGATCGAGTTGTGCGTCTTCCCCGCGCGCATCAGCACCAGGGAGACGACCCCGTTGAGCACCGAGGCGATCACCACGATGAGCAGGCCGATTCCGAGGTTCTCCAGCGGCCGCGGATTCACGAAGCGCTCCACGGCGGTGACCAGGATGACCGCGGCGGCCACGAAGATCATCAGGCCCTCGACGGCGGCCGAGAAGTACTCGGCCTTCGCCCGGCCGTAGAGGAAGCGTTCGGTGGCAGGCCGGGCGGCGACGGTCAGGGCGATCAGGGCGACGACGGCGGCCACCAGGTTCACCGTCGACTCGGCCGCGTCGGAGAGCAGGCCGACCGAGTCCGTCATCGCCCAGGCCCCGGTCTTCAGCACGATCGTGGCGATCGCGGTGACGATCGACAACCAGGCGTACTTGCGCAGGTCGACCGTCGACGTTCGAGCGGCGGGGGGATCGGTGGGCGCGGCGGTCATGCGCGGTGGTCCTTCGCGGGGGGATCGGGGGCGAGGGTGCCGTCGGGGGCGATGTGCTCGAAGATCTGCTCGACCAGGGAAAGCACGTGCGGGTCGTCGACCGTGTAGTAGCTGTGTCGACCCTCCCGACGGGCGGAGACCACCCCGGCCAGACGCAGCTTGGACAGGTGCTGGCTGGTGGTGGGCAGGCTGAGGCCGACGTGCGCGGCGAGCTGGCCGACGTCGTAGCGGCCCGCGCTCATGCGCCACATCAGGTGCAGCCGAGCGGGACTGGCCAGCATGGCGAAGGTGTCGGCCGCCGCGGCGAGCTGCAGCTCCGTCGGTTCCTCGACCGGGCCGACGGGGCCCTCGGCCGGGGCGTCGGACGTCTGGATCGGGCTGCCGGCGGGCCCGACCCAGCCGTCAGAGGTCTGCTCGTCGTTCACGTCCTCGATTCTTGCCCAATGTTCACTGTTGCGCAAGATACGAAATGTGGATGTGACATGGACGTGGCGTGCGAGGATCCCCGACCATCCGCGGCGCGGATCCCGGAAATCACCGTGCCGTCCGATCGCTGCTCGTATCGTGAGCAGGCAGCGTGACACCGTCGTCCGATGAAGGAGCTCGCCATGTACAACCTCTCCCTCGTTCTCGAGGACAGTGCCCGCACCGTCCCGGATCGTCCGGCGCTCGTCCTGGGCGAGCTGAGCCTCAGCTACGCCCAGGTCGATGCGATGGCCAATCAGGTCGCGAACCTGCTGGTCTCCCTCGATGTGTCCCCCGGGGACCGGGTGGCGCTGAGCTGCCCGAACCTGCCGCAGTTCCCGATCGTCTATTTCGGGATCCTCAAGGCCGGCGCCGTGGTGGTGCCGATGAACGTCCTGAACAAGGCCCGCGAGGTCACCTACTTCCTCGACGATGCCGAGGCGACGGCCTACTTCTGCTTCGAAGGCAGCGAGGACCTGCCGATCGGTCGGTACGGGCACGACGGGGCCGCGGCGGCGGTCGCGCCGCCGCACCTGGTCCTGATCACGGCGGATCCGTCGGCCGCCAGCCCCTTCGAGGGAGTGCCCACCCTCGCCGAATCCCTCGCGGAGATGCCCACCACCTTCGAGACCCTCCAGGCGCGCGAGACCGACACCGCCGTGGTCCTCTACACCTCGGGCACCACCGGGAGGCCGAAGGGCGCCGAGCTGAGCCATTCCAACCAGCTGATGAACGCCGTGACCTGCAACAGGCTGTTCGGATCCGAGCCGGGCGCGGACACGCATCTGGTGGCCCTGCCCCTGTTCCACACCTTCGGCGCGACGGTGGACATGACGTCCGGGTTCTCGATGGGGGCGACCCTGGTGCTGCTGCCCCGCTTCGACGCCCAGCAGGCGCTCCAGCTGCTGGTCCGCCACCGGGTGACCCGCTTCGCGGGCGTCCCCACCATGTGGTGGGGTCTGCTGCACGTGCTCGACGGGGCGCCGGGAGGGTCCGACGGGGCCGGGGCCGACGGGCCGGACGTCGCCACGATCTCCGAGACCCTGCGACTGGGCGTCTCCGGCGGTGCCCCGCTGCCGGTCGAGATCCTCGAGGCCGTCCGCGAACGGCTCGGGATCTCGATCATGGAGGGCTACGGGCTCTCCGAGACCTCGCCCGTGGCCAGCTTCTCCCTGGCGGAGCGGCCGCGGCCCGGATCCATCGGCCTGCCGGTCTGGGGTGTCGAGATGCGGTTGATCGACCCTGCCTCCCCGGATTGGGCGGAGGTCACCGAGATCGGCGCGGTGGGGGAGCTGGCCATCCGTGGCCACAACGTGATGAGCGGGTATCTGGGCCGGCCCGAGGACACGGCGGCGGCGATTCGCGAGGGATGGTTCCGCACCGGAGACCTGGCGCGGAAGGACGAGGAGGGCTTCTACTACATCGTCGACCGCTCGAAGGACATGATCGTGCGCGGGGGCTACAACGTGTACCCCCGGGAGGTCGAGGACGTGCTCATCTCCCACCCGAAGGTCTCGCTCGCCGCCGTCGTCGGCGTCCCCGACGAGCGCGTCGGTGAGGAGGTCACTGCCTACGTGATCCTGGAGGACGGCGCGAGCGTGACCGCCGAGGAGCTGCGCGCCTGGGGCGCGGAGCAGATGGCGTCCTACAAGTACCCGCGCGAGGTGGTGCTCGTCGAGGAGCTGCCCATGACCTCGACGGGCAAGATCCTCAAGCGCGAGCTGCGCTGACCGGCACGTTCCGCCGGCGCGAGCTGCGCGGACAGCTCGCCCCGAGGCGGGCCCTCAGCGCAGGCGATGCCAGGAGGCGCGGCGCGGGGCATCGACCCCGCGCCGCCGCCCTGTGCATCTGATCAGCGGTTGCGGCCCGAGGAGAAGGAAGCGAGACCGCCGCCCGAGCTTCCGCCGCGGGACCCCTCGGAGCTGGTGGAGTAACGCGCGGGAGCGCCGTCGCGTCGTCCGCCGCCGCTGCGGGCGGGACGACCCTCGCCGCCCTGACCGCCGCGACCGCCGGAACGACGCGAGCCGCCGGAACGGCCGTCACCGCCCTGGCCGCCTCGTCGGCCGCCGCCCTCGCCGGGCCCACGACCCTGGCCGCCGGAGCGACCGCGCCCGCCGCCCTGGCCACCTCGGCCGCCGCCCTGGCCACCACGGCCGCCCTGACCGCCGGAGCGCTGCGGACGCTCGGCCGGTGCGGGCTCGCGCGGTTCGTGCATCTCGACGCGCTCACCGGGGGCGAGCTGCGAGAGCACGGCAGAGGTGGGGACCACGGACTGGTGGACGGTGGGCTTGATGCCCGCCTTGCGCATCAGATCGCTGACGTCGCGCTTCTGCTCCGGGGTCTGCACGGTGATCACGGTCCCGGACTCGCCGGCGCGGGCGGTGCGACCGGAGCGGTGCAGGTACGCCTTGTGCTCGACGGGCGGGTCCGCGTGGACCACCAGGGCCACGTCGTCGACGTGGATGCCGCGGGCGGCGATGTCGGTGCAGACCATCGTGGTGGCCGTCCCCGAGCCGAAGGCCTCGAGGTTCCGGGTGCGGGCATTCTGCGAGAGGTTGCCGTGCAGGTCCACGGCGTCCACGCCGCGGGCGCTCAGCTTGCGGGCGAGATTCTTCGCGCCGTACTTGGTGCGCGTGAACATGATGGTGCGGCCGGGGGCGGCGGCGAGATCGCGCAGCACATCGAATCGAGTACCGGTGTCCACTTCCAGCACGTGGTGCTCCATGGTCCCGACGGGGCTGGAGGCCGGATCCGCCGAGTGGGTGACCGGCTCGTGCAGGAACTGCTTGACCAGCTTGTTGACGCCGGAGTCGAGGGTCGCCGAGAACAGCATCCGCTGCCCCTTCGGCGGGGTCTTCTCCAGGATCTTGCGCACCATGGGCAGGAAGCCCATGTCGGCCATGTGGTCGGCCTCATCGATCACGGTGATCTCGATGGCGCTGAGGTCCGCGTGGCCCTGGCCCATGAGGTCCAGCAGGCGGCCGGGGCAGGCGATGAGCACGTCGATGCCGCCGGCGAGGGCGCTGACCTGGGGCTTCTGGCCGACGCCGCCGAAGACGACGGCGCTGTGCAGACCGGTCGCGGCCGCGAGCGGCTTCAGCGACTCGGCCAGCTGCGAGGCCAGCTCGCGGGTCGGGGCCAGGATCAGCGAGCGGGGCCGACGGGCCGCGCGCTTGCGCGGCGTCTCGAGCAGACGGGCCACCAGCGGCAGCAGGAAGGCGTAGGTCTTGCCCGAGCCGGTGCGGCCGCGGCCCAGGACGTCGCGCCCGGACAGGGAGTCCGGCAGCGTCGCGGCCTGGATGGGGGTGGGCTGGGTGATGCCCTGCGGCGCGAGGGCGCTCGTGAGGACGGAGGGCACGCCGAGGCGTGCGAAATCGGGGGAGGTCACGGAGATCCGTTCTGAAGATGCAGATCCCGCCCGATGCGTGGGGTCCCCGAGCGCAGCCGGGGCGTTCGCTGCGGGTCCTCGCTGTCACCACCGTGGGGTGGGACCTGTGCCGCGGCGGGACGACGGCACGCTGACTCCACGGTAGACCCGCCTCTGTCCAGGGGGAATGATCGGCACCTCAGATGTGAGATACCCCTGCCCCGGGGGCGGGTCCGGGTGCCCGATACAGTTCCGAGGGGGACCGGGACGGGAACGGTCGGGGCGAGCGGCGAGAAGGAGTCGGTGATGGCGCGCAGGGTGAGCATCAAGGACGTCGCGCAGCGGGCCGGGGTGTCCTGGAAGACGGTCTCGAACGTGGTCAACGAGCGCCCGGTGGTGCGACCCGGCACCCGCGCCACGGTGCTCGCCGCCATCGAGGAGCTCGGCTACGTGCCCAACCATGTCGGCCGGGAGCTGCGCGGCGGACCCACCCGGACGATCGCCCTGGTGGTCCCGGAGCTGCAGAATCCCTATTTCGCACGGTTGGCCGAGCGGATGCAGGCCGCCGCCCGGGAGCGCGGCTACACGGTCAGCGTCGAGGTCTCGCTGCACAGCGCCGAGACCGAGCGCGCTCACGTGCGCGGCCGCACCGCACGTCCCGTCGACGCGGTGGTGATCTCCCCGTCCGCCCTCGATCCTGCGGACCTGCTGGACCGGGCCTCCGGGCCGCCGGTCGTGCTGCTGGGGGAGACGCTGCCGGGGGCGGCCGGCGTGGTCCACGTCGCCATCGACAACGTCGCCTCCGCAGCCGATGTGGTGCGCCACCTGGTCGCGGGCGGTCATCGCCGCCTGCTCTTCCTGGGCGCCGAGGACGCGGTGCGCTCGACGGGGACGGATCGTCTGGCAGGATTCCGCGCCGCGACCTGCTTCGCCGAGCTCCCGCAGGATCCGACCCTCGTGCGCGGGGTGGGGGATTGGACGCGCGAGGCCGGCCGCGACGCCGTGCTGGGCGCCCTGGAGGACGGGGCGGAGTTCGACGCGGTGGTCGCCGGCAACGACCTGCTCGCCGTCGGAGCGCTGGCCGCCCTGCACGCCCGGGGCCTGGATGTGCCCGGGGACGTCGCCGTGGTGGGATGGGACGACACCGTCGAGGTGGCGTGGACCCGCCCCGCGCTGACCTCGATCGCTCCGGACCTCGACGCCCTCATCGCCGCCGCCCTGGACGCGGCGATCGCCGGTGCGGAGCAGAACGGCACGGAGCAGTCCAGCGCGGAGCAGTCCAGCGCGGAGCCCGCCGGCGCCCGGAGCAGCGCGGGGGCCACGGGGCGCATCGCCGAAGCAGTGATCGCGCACCGATTGGTCGAGCGCGAGTCCACCCGGGCGGTCCCGTCGGCCTGAGCTGTCCCCGCCCTGCCGGCGGTCCTCTCGAGCGTGCGACCCGTCGATGAGGCATCCTGACGATTCGTATTTCCCACGTTGAAAATGTGGGCCGGGTGCGGTTGACTGATCCCTGACCGATCCGTGCCGACGTGCTCAGCGTCGGTGTCTCGGCGCCGAGCATCATCGATCCCAGGAGCCGTTCGTGAACGCCCAGTCCTCCGCCCTGCCGCAGCACCTCAGCTCCCTGTTCGCCCGGGCCGACGAGCTCGCCGCGCACCTGGATGCCCCGCTGTCGGCGATCACCGACGTGCCCCGTCCGGAGCATCCTCGCCCGCAGCTGCACCGCCGGACCTGGCTGACGCTGAACGGCATCTGGCAGTTCGAGACCGACCAGGGCGACTCCGGCCGCGACCGCGGGCTGCTCGAGCGGGAGCTCGCCGGCGAGATCACGGTGCCCTTCGCCCCGGAGACCGCAGCCTCCGGGATCGGTGACCGCGACTTCCACGAGGCGGTCTGGTACCGCCGCACCGTCACCATCCCCGCCGACTGGGGGCACCTGCGCCCGATCCTGCGCTTCGAGGCCGTCGACCACGACGCCACCGTGTGGGCGAACGGCGTCGAGGTCGCCCGCCACCGCGGCGGCTTCACCCCTTTCGCCGCGGACCTCTCGACCGTTCCGGGCGTCGGCCCCGGCGCGGACGTCGAGATCGTGGTGCGCGCCCGCGACCCCCACGACGTGCCGCAGGCCCGCGGCAAGCAGTCCAGCCGGTTCCGCCCCACCCACGCCAACTACCACCGCACCACCGGCATCTGGCAGAGCGTGTGGCTGGAGGGCGTCCCCCTCGACGAGATCCGCTCCCTGCGCGTACTGCCATCGCTGGCCGGGCGCTCCTTCGCGATCGACGTGCCGCTGTCGCGCAGCACGGCCGGCACCCGGATCGAGATCACCGCCTCCGTGCCGGGCGGCGAGGAGGTCGCCCGCGCCGAGGTCCGCGCCGACCTCGATCTCGCCCCGCACCTGGAGCTGGCGATCCCCGAGGATGCGCTGCGGGTCTGGGGCCCCGGTGCACCGGAGCTGTACGCCCTCACGGCGCGCCTGCGGGGTGCCCACGGCGAGGTCCTCGACGAGGTCCGATCCTATGCGGGGCTGCGCTCGACCTCTCTGCGCGATCACGAGTTCCGGATCAACGGCGAGAAGGTCTTCCAGCGCCTCGTGCTCGACCAGGGCTACTGGGAGGACTCGTTCATGACCTCCCCGACCGACGGGGCGATGACCACCGACATCCGTCTCGCCCTGGAGGCCGGGTTCAACGGTGCCCGGCTGCACCAGAAGGTCTTCGAGCAGCGGATGCTGTTCTGGTCCGACCTGCACGGCTACCTCATCTGGGGCGAGTTCGGCGACTGGGGCGTCGAGGGCTACGGCCCGATGGGGGACAACCAGCAGCCCACCGCGTCCTTCATCGGCCAGTGGGTCGAGGCCGTCCAGCGCGACCTCAGCCACCCCTCGATCATCGGCTGGTGCCCGCTGAACGAGACCCACCAGGTCCTCCACGACCAGGTCACGCAGCTCGACGTCGTCACCCAGGCGATGTACGACGCCACCAAGCTCGCCGACCCCACCCGCCCCGTCCTGGACGCCTCCGGCTACTCCCACCGCGTGCGCGGGGCCGACGTCTACGACTCCCACTCCTACGAGCAGGACCCGGACCGCTTCCGCGCCGAGCAGTCGGGTCTGGCCGCGGGGGAGCCCTTCGCGAACCGTCGCGACCTGGGACCGGATGAGATGCCCTTCGCCGATGGCTCCTTCTCCCTGCCCTATGCCGGCCAGCCCTACTTCGTCTCCGAGTACGGCGGGATCTGGTGGAACGAGCAGGAGGCCCGCGAGGCCGAGGAGGCCGAGCGCGCCGGCAACAATGCCGCCGTGTCCTGGGGCTACGGCCAGCGGATCCGCCGCGAGGAGGAGCTCTACGAGCGCTTCGAGGGACTGACCCGGGTGCTGCTCGAGGACCCGGGGATGTTCGCCTACTGCTACACGCAGATGACCGACGTGTTCCAGGAGAAGAACGGCATCGTCGACTTCGAGCGCGGCCGGAAGCTGGACCTCGCCCGGCTG
This sequence comes from Brachybacterium fresconis, assembly GCF_017876515.1. Taxonomy (NCBI): domain Bacteria; kingdom Bacillati; phylum Actinomycetota; class Actinomycetes; order Micrococcales; family Dermabacteraceae; genus Brachybacterium; species Brachybacterium fresconis. Next base: position 3,904,216 of record NZ_JAGIOC010000001.1, read on the forward strand.
CGGGCGGTGCAGGAGAAGGCCGCGGCGTACGAGCAGGACACGTGATCTCACGGCAGGGCTGAACGCAGCGGCTCGCGGATCCCACGGGTCGCCCGCTCACGTCGGCTGACACGGCGATCGCCCCGGAGCGCCACGGATATTCCCGTGACGCTCCGGGCGAGCTGTTCCACGATGGGCACATGGTCGATCAAGCACACCTGTGGGACGCCCGCACCGCCGCCGAGTACGACACCCCGGGTGAGGGGATGTTCGCTCCGGACGTGCTGGGTCCGACGGTCGAGCGCCTGACAGAGCTCGCCGCCGGCGGCCACGCCCTCGAGCTCGCGATCGGCACCGGCCGCGTCGCGATCGGCTTGCGAGAGGTAGGCATCGACGTCACCGGGATCGAGCTGTCGGAGGCGATGATCGCGCGGCTGCGCGAGAAGGTCGACGCCTCCGAGATCCCCGTCGTCCGCGGCGACATGACCACGGCGAGCGCGGGCGAGGGGTACTCGCTCGTCTACCTCGTGTTCAACACGATCGGGAACGTCCTGACCCAGGAGCAGCAGGTCGAGTGCTTCCGCAACGCCGCCCGCCACCTCGCCCCGGGCGGCTGCTTCGTGATCGAGCTGGGCGTGCCGGACCTGCGCTCGCTCACCCCGGGCACCGGCGGCACCCTCGAGCACTCCGAGCCCGGATACCTGCTGGTGGACACCTACGACACCCTCGCCCAGATCCTCATCTCCCACCACGTGCATTTCGACCCCCCGGTGGACGGCTCGCGCGAGGCGGGCATCGGCCGCACCCCGCAGCGCTACATCTGGCCCGCCGAGCTCGACCTGATGGCCCAGCTGGCCGGCTTCACCCTCGAGTCCCGGTGGGCCGACTGGGACCGCTCGGAGTTCACCGCCGCGTCCCGCAGCCATGTCAGCGTCTTCCGGCTCTCTACACTTGACCGGTGACTTCCGCCGACACCACCGCAGACTCCCTCACCTGGACGCCGCTCACCCTCGAGGACGTCCCGGCGCTGACCGCGCTGCTCAACCGCGTCGATCAGGCCGACGACCTCGGCGAGCCCGCCGAGGAGGCCGGCACCCGGGAATGGCTCACCATGCCCGGGCGCGACCTGGCGCTGGACTCCCTCGCCGTGCGGCAGGGAGAGGAGCTGGTGGCCGTCTCCCTGGTCGACGTCCACATCGCCCTCGACCGCGACGGCCGCGCGCGCTGCCAGCTGCTCGGAGCCGTCGACCCCGTGCACCGCCGTCGCGGCCTCGGCACCGCTCTGTTCGAGCACGGCGAGCGCCGCGCCGCCGAGCTCGCGTCCGAACGGCACCCCGGGACGGCGGCCGTCTTCCGCGCCTCCGGCGGACGCGATCCGGAGGCGAGTGCGCCGGCGGAGGGGCCGCTCACCGGCGGTGCCGATGTGCGCCCGCTCCTGGAGCGCCGCGGGTACCGCCGCGCGCGCAGCTGGCTCGCCATGACGCGCGAGCTGCCCGGCGCCGACCTGCCCGCCGTCGACCCCGACGGGGCTCGGGTCAGCGCCCCGGCCGACACCGAGCGCGAGGCCACCCGCCTCGCCCATCTCGCCGCCTTCGCCGACCACTGGGGCTCGGCCCCGATCGGCGAGGAGCGCTGGACCGTGCTGTGGTCCTCGCACACCGCCCGCCGCGAGCTGTCGACGATCGCCGTCGGCGGTGAGGGCACCGTCCTCGCCTACGCGATCGCGATGGAGGACAGGCCCGGCGTGCTGCACCTCGCGCTGGTCGGCACGCGTCCCGAGGCGCGCGGTCGCGGTCTCGCTCGCGCGGTCATCGCCCGCACGCTCGCCGCCGGTGCGCGGGCCGGATACGCGTCCGCCGAGCTCGAGGTCGACGCGGAATCCCTCACCGGCGCCACCCGGCTCTACGACGCCCTCGGCTTCACCCGCGAGCACGTCTACGCGACCTTCGAGAAACCGCTCGACTGATCTCGGCGTCGTGACGGGACGGATCTGCGCGAGGATGGCGCCATGAGAGCAGTGCGCTTCGACGCCTTCCGCGAGCGGCCCGCCCTGGTCGAGGTCCCCGACCCCACGTGCCCGCCCCGCGGCGCCGTGGTCTCGGTCCATGCCACCGGGGTGTGCCGCAGCGACTGGCACGCCTGGCAGGGCCACGACGACTCCGTCCACCCGCCCCACATCCCCGGCCACGAGTTCGCGGGCGTCGTCGAGCAGTTGGGGGAGGAGGTCATGCGCTTCGCCCCGGGCGAGCGGGTCACCGCCCCGTTCATCCTGGCCTGCGGCCGCTGCGCGCAGTGCCGCGCGGGCGCGCCCCAGGTGTGCCTCGACCAGCATCAGCCCGGCTTCGATCTGCCCGGCTCCTGGGCCGAGAAGGTGGTGGTGATCGAGGCGGACCACAACCTCGTGGCCCTGCCGGACGCGATCGACATGACCCGGGCGGCCGGGCTCGGCTGCCGCGTCGGCACCGCCTACCACGCCGTGCGGGTGCAGGCGGCTGTCGCCCCGGGGGAGCAGGTCGCCGTGTTCGGCTGCGGCGGACTGGGACTGGCCTGCGTGATGGTCGCGCTGGCCGCCGGCGCCGACGTCGCCGCCATCGACGTCTCCGAGCATGCCCTCGCGGCCGCTGCCGAGCTGGGGGCGACCCCGATCCGCTCCGACTCCGGCGTCGTCCACCGGGTGCGCGAGGCGACCGGCGGCGGCGCGCACGTCACCCTCGACGCCCTGGGCTCCGCAGCCACCGCCCGCTCCGCGATCGGGTCGCTGCGGCCCCGCGGTCGCCACGTCCAGGTGGGGCTGCTGCTGGGCGAGGACGCAGACCCCGCCCTGCCGATGGGCCGGGTCATCGGGCAGGAGCTGACGATCCGCGGCAGCCACGGGCTGGCGGTGGCCGAGTACCGCGACCTGCTCGCCGACATCGCGAACGGCCGCCTCGACCTGGGGCGCACCGTCGGCCGCCTGCTCACCCTGGAGGAGCTGCCCGCGGCGATGCTCGCCATGGACCACCCGCCGACGACCGCCGGGATGACCGTCGCCCGCCTGCGCTGATCCGGCGCACCGCGCCACCGCGCGCAGGAGGCCGCCGGACCTGTGCCGCCGCGAGGAGCGCGCCGCCGCGGGCATCGCATATCGGGAGCGTCGGGGGCGGGTGCGAGACGAACCCCGCATCTCCCCGCCCGGGGCGGCCCGTCGCCCGATCATGTCTCCTCGCTGTGGAACGATTGGGCCATGACCCTCACTGCAGCTGCCGACGGCTCCGCCCTGGGCAATCCCGGCCCGGCCGGTTGGGCCTGGTACATCGACGAGAACACCTGGCGCGCCGGCGGCTGGCCCCACGGCACCAACAACATGGGTGAGCTCAAGGCCGTGCTCGACCTGCTCGAGGCCACCGCCGTCGACGCCGATCAGCACCTGCTGGTCCTGTGCGACAGCCAGTACGTCATCAACTCGGTCACCAAGTGGATGCCGGGCTGGAAGCGCAAGGGCTGGCGCAAGAAGGACGGCAAGCCGGTGCTGAACGTCGAGCTGCTGAAGGACATCGACCGGGCGCTCGCCGGGCGCAGCGTCGAGTTCGAATGGGTCAAGGGCCACTCCGGGCATGCCATGAACGAGGCCGCTGATCAGCGCGCCAACGCCGCCGCGACCGCCTTCTCGAAGAAGCAGGACCCGCAGGTCGGCCCGGGGTACAGCGTCGCCGACGATGCTGCCCGCACCTCGTCGGCCCCCGCCGTCGATCCGACTGCTCGCACCGGACCGGCCGACGGCGAGATCCCGTCGGCCCCGTCCTCCCCGTCCTCCACCGACACCCCCGCCGACGACCTCTTCAGCCTCTTCGATGAGCCCGCCCCGACGGCGGAGTCGTGCAGCACCGCCTCGGAGGAGACCGTGCTGACCGCCGACGCCCCCGGCGCGACCGACTTCGAGCAGGTCACCGCCCGCGAGCAGGCACTGCTCTCGGATGCTCTGCGCGCCGACGCCCCCAGCGCCGCCGAACTGCTGCACCCCTCCTTCACGGAGATCGGCGCCGGCGGACGCACCTATGACCGCGACGCGATCCTCGCCCACCTCGCGCCGGTGCCCGGGCTCCGGGCCGAGGAGTTCGTCGCCGACGAGGTGGCCCCCGGCGTGGTGCTGCTGCAGTACACCACCAGCGGGCCCGACGGCTCCGCCGCCCGCAGCTCCCTGTGGGTCCGCGTGAAGGGACGCTGGCTCCTGCGTCACCACCAGGGCACCGCGACCAGCGGACGCTGATGGCACCGGCCGGGGGCGCGGGCTCGGTCCCGCTGAGCCGCCGCGCGGGAGGACCGGACCTCGCGCGGGGCCTGGCGCTGCTCGGCATCGCCCTGGCCAACACCGTCGGCTGGCTGCACGGATCGACATGGACCGTGCTGCTGAAGCAGCAGGACGCCACGGCCTGGGACCGGGCGGCCGACGTGCTGATCGCGCTGACGGTCGACAACCGCGGCTTCCCCCTGTTCGCGATGCTCTTCGGATACGGGATCGGGATCCTGCACCGCCGCTCCCAGGAGCGCGGAGAGCGCACCGGCCACTTCCTGCTGCGGATGCTGCGGCGTCACGTGGCGCTGCTGGCGATCGGCCTGGCCCATGCGATCCTGCTGTTCCAGGGAGACATCCTCGTCGCCTACGCCCTGATCGGGATGCTCTGCGCGCTGCTGATGACCCGCCGCCGCGTGGTGCTGCCGCTGGCGGGCATCATCGCCCTGCCGGCGCTGGGGGTATGGGGCTGGGTCGACGGAATCATCGGCCTGTCGGACGGGGACGGCTACGCCTCGGCCGCCGCCCCCGACTACCTCACCGGTCTGATCCTGCGCGCCGAGCTGGCCGGCTCCGAGGTGGCCACCGCTCTGGTGAGCGAGATCGGGCTGCTGGCCCCGATGGCGATCGGGGTGATCGCGGCGCGGGTGCGTCTGTTCGAGGAGGTCGAGGCCAACCGCGACGTGCTCGCGCCGCTCGCCCGGTGGGGGATCGGGATCGGCCTGGCGGGGGCCGTGCCGCTGACTGCGGTCCTCGTCCTGGATCCCGGCCATCAGTTGCTCGATTCCGAGACCGCGCTCGGCATCCTCGGCCTGATCCACCAGTACAGCGGGCTGCTCGGCGCGCTCGGTCTCGCCGCGGCCGCCGCTCTTCTCGCCGAGCACGTCCGTGCACGGCGTGCCGCCACCGGTCAGATTCTGGCCGAGAGTGCCGCCACCGGGCAGGTCCGGGCCGGAGGTGCCGCCACCGGGCAGGCCCCGGCTGGAGGTGCCGCCACCGGGCAGACCCCGGCTGGAGGTGCCGCCACCGGGCAGGTCCGGCTGCTGGGCGGAGTCGTGCGCGGCATCGAAGCACTGGGGGCGGTCTCGCTGAGCGCCTATGTGGGCCAGTCCCTGGTCTTCGCCGCCCTGTTCCCGCCGTACACCCTGGACCTCGGGACTCGACTGGGCACGGCGGGCGCAGCCGTGATCGTCGTGGTGACCTACCTGGCGATGATCGGGCCGGCGGTCGCCCTGCGGCGCGGCGAACATCGCGGACCGCTCGAGGTGGTGCTGCGGTCTCTGGCAGGCTCGAGCATGCCCCGTGAGACCGGCCCGGCGCCTGCGAGCTCCGCCGCGCCCTCACCCGCTCGACGCCCCGGAGGTCGTTCGTGACCGTCTTCGCCGACATCCCGCGCTGGCCTCGTCACGGCATGGTCTGGGGGCACCTGATCTCCGATGCCTCGCTGGCCGAGCTGCACGAGACCGCGGCCCGGGCTGGCCTGCCGCCGCGCTCCTTCGACCTCGACCACTACGACTGGCCCGAGCCGGCACGCGCGGATCTCGAGGCCGTCGGCGTCCGCGTCGTCGATGCCGGGGAGCTCACCCGGATCCTGCTCCGCTCCGGGCTGAGGATCCGCCTGCGCGATCGCCCGGCCGCTCGCGCCCGCCGCTCCGACGAGCACGCGGCGCAGCTGGGCCTGGTCACCGTCCCGCGCGATCTGATCTGGGGAACGATCGGCCACGTCGACCCGCTCCCGCTGCCTTCCCAGGCAGCGCCCGGCGCGTTCCGGATGACCCGGGACGATCCGTCGGTCCCGCCCCGCGTGGAGGCCCACGATGCATCCGGGCACCGGGCCGCCGCCACCCTGCTCGAGGAGCTGGACGAGCTCTCCCGGCGTGCGAGCGGGCGGGCCTTCACCGGACAGGTGCTCGTCGACCGAGGCTGAGACATCGGCCAGAACTCGACACCGCGTCGCCGAGCTCGCCGAGAACGCCCCACCGCGTCGGCGAGACCTCGCATCGACCCATCGAGAATGACGTTCGGAACAGCTTCCGTGGCGAAGGTGGTCCGAACGTCGGTTTCGACGCTGCGCACGGCCGGCGCGGGGTGCTTCAGGAGCCGGACGCGGGGTTCGCCGGACCGCCGGGGGAATGGGGGCTCGTCGGGCTGCCGGGGGAATGGGGGCTCGTCGGGCTGCCGGGGGAATGGGGGCTCGTCGGGCTGCCGGGGGAATAGGGGCTCGTCGGGCCGCCGGGGGAATGGGGGCTCGTCGGGCTGCCGGGGGAATAGGGGCTCGTCGGGCCGCCGGGGGAATGGGGGCTCGTCGGGCCGCCGGGGGAGCGGGGGCTCGCGGGGCCCGGAGGGGACTGCGGGCTCGCCGTCCCGGCGGGGGACTGGGGCGTCGTCAGCGACTGGACCTGATCGGGCTGGGAGCGATGCTCCGCCGCGACATCGCTGCCGGGCAGCTCGATCCAGAACGTGGATCCGCCACCGGGTGTCTCGGTGACCCCGATCGTGCCGCGATGCTGGTGGACGATGGTGGCCGCGATGGACAGCCCCAGGCCCGCGCCGCCGCCCTGGGTGGCCGAGCGCACCCGCGAGGAGTCCGTGCGGTAGAAGCGCTCGAACACCTTCTCGCGCTGGTCGTCGTCGATGCCCTCGCCGTGGTCGCGGATCTCGAGGCGCACGGTGCCCTCCTCGGTGTACCCGACGGAGATCTCCACCGGCGACCCCTTGGGGGTGTGCCGGTTCGCGTTGCCCACCAGATTGAGGATCACCTGGCGCAGGGACGCCTCGTCGCCGAGCACCCCGATCGGCAGGTGGGGCTGGACGGACACCGGGGTCCCCGACAGCGAGACCACCATGACCTGGCGGTCCGGGTCCAGCGCCCGCAGGTCCTGGGCGGCGTCGAAGAGGGCGTCGGTGAGGTCGATCGGCTCCAGGGCCAGGTCCGGGTTCTCGTCCAGGCGTGCCAGGCGCAGGAGGTTCTCCACCAGCGAGCCCATGCGTCGGGCCTCGTCCTCGATCCGGCGCATCGCCGAGGCGACGTCCTCGTCGGAGCCCAGCGCGCCCATCCGGTACAGCTCGCCGAAGCCGCGGATCGCGGCCAGCGGGGTGCGCAGCTCGTGGGAGGCATCACCCACGAAGCGGCGCATCCGCGCCTCGGAGCGGGTGGCGTGCTCCTCGGAGGCGGACTGCGCGGCGAAGGACTGCTCGATCCGCACCAGCATCTCGTTCAGCGACCGGGCGAGCGCGTTGACCTCGAGACTGGTCTCGGTGACCGGGACGCGGCGGGAGAGGTCACCGCCGGCGATCTGGGAGGCCGTGGCCTCGACGTCCTGCAGCGGCTCGAGGGCGCGGTGGGTCATGAAGCCGCCCAGCCCCATCCCGACCAGCACCACGAGCGTGCCGACCAGCACGATGATCAGAGCCATCTCGTGCATCGTGCGGTCCACGCTGGTCAGCGGCAGGGCCACGTACACGCTGCCCTTGTCGTCCCCGGCGTTGAGCATGGCGACCACGCGCCAGCGGTTCTCCGAGGAGTCCAGGACGGTGAACGGTCGGCCGCCGCGCTGGAGGATCTCCTCGTCGGAGAGGTCCGGGAAGGGGATCGACACGTCGCCGTCGCCGTAGTGGACGACGACCTGCTCGATCGCGACGCCCTGCTCGTCGCGGATCTCCACGGCGTACTCCACCGGGGTGTAGACGCTGCTGCGGACGTCGTCGTCCTCGTCCCCGGCGAGCTCCTGCTGGGCGAGGGAGAGCATCTCGCCCATGCCCGAGTGGAGATTGTTGTCCACCGACTGGATCAGGGTCCGGTTCAGCAGGAACAGCGACAGGCTCCCGGTGATGACGACGCCGATGACCAGCAGCAGGGAGATCAGAGCGACGATCCGCGTCCACAGGGACACGGGCCGCTCGGTGCGCAGCGTCGGCAGGGTCACGTCTCAGCAGGCGTCGGTCAGGAGGCGTCGGCGGCGCGCAGCACGTAGCCGATGCCGCGCTTGGTGTGGATCATCGGGTCGCCGATGACGTCGACCTTGCGGCGCAGGTAGGAGATGTAGGACTCGACGATGCCGACCTCGCCGGACCAGTCGTAGTCCCACACGTGGTCGAGGATCTGCGTCTTGGACACGACGCGGCCCGCGTTGAGCATGAGGTAGCGCAGGAGCTTGAACTCGGTGGGGGACAGCTCGATGGTGACGTCGGCCCGGTAGACCTCGTGGGAGTCCTCGTCCAGCCGCAGGTCCCCGACCACCAGGGAGCTGTCGATGGTCGCGTCGTGACCGCCGTGGGTGCGGCGCAGCACCGCCCGGATGCGGGCGACGACCTCTTCCAGGCTGAACGGCTTGGTGACGTAGTCGTCCCCGCCGACGGTGAGCCCCGCCACCTTGTCCTGGGTCTCGTCCTTCGCCGTCAGGAACAGGATGGGGTACTGCTCGCCGCGGTCGCGCAGACGCCGGGTGACGGTGAAGCCGTCCATGTCCGGCAGCATCACGTCGAGGACGACGAGATCGGGCTGATTCTCGGTGGCCTCGCGGATCGCCTCGTTGCCGGTGGAGGCGGTGAACACCTCGAAGCCGGCGAAACGCAGGGACGTCGCGAGGAGGTCGCGGATGTTGGGCTCGTCGTCCACGACGAGCAGTCGGGCCTCGAAATCCTGGTCTTCAGTCGTAGTCATGGGACCACCGTGCTCCTGATTCGTGAGAATCGCCTGAATGCGACCTGGGCGGGATCAGCGGACGGCGCGCTGGATCTTCTCCTGCTGCTTGCGCATCTTGCGGATCGTCCAGCTCATCTGGATCATCCGCACCGAGCCGACCAAGGCCATGACCAGAGCGCCCGCGATGGCCGCGAGCAGCATCGCCACGCCCAGGGGCAGGTCGAAGCTGGCACCGAAGTACTCGAAGCTCGCCGTGTCGCTGTTCTGGATCACGAAGATCAGCAGCAGCACCAGCACGATCGCGCCGAGGATCAGCGAGATCCAGATCCCGGCCGTCCGACGGCCGCCGGAGGAGACGGGCTCGACGGGCTCGGACTTCTCCGGTCGCGGTGCGGGCGCCTCGCCGGTGCGGGTGCCTGCGGGGTCGGCGGCGCGGCGTCCCCGTGCCGGCTCGGCAGGACGGTCCGTCCCTTCCGCTGCCTCGGGAGCGCGATCCCGCCCGGTGGTGTCGTCGGCCCCTGCGTCGTCCGCGGGCGTGCGGTCGGTGGGACGATCCGGGGTCTCGGGTCCGGTGCTCATGGTCGCTCCTCGAAATCGGGTGCTGGGATGTCTCCCGCGCGGCCTTCGGGGGAAGGTCGCTGCTGACCACACTGTAACGATTCGAGGAACGTGCAGACCGCAGGCGCCCGGTGCGCCACGGTCCCGACGGCACCCGTCGGGCCAGCGCAGATGGCCGACGCGTCGCGGGGGCTGGACGCTCCGCGGAGGCTGGACGCTCCGTGAGGGGGCTGGACGCTCCGCGAGGGGGCCGACGCTCCGCGGGCGGGTGGCGCTCCGCGAGGAGTCAGCTCCCCTCGTGCGCGGTCTCCAGCTCCTCGGCGTCCACGATCGTGTACGCGTAGCCCTGCTCGGCCAGGAAGCGCTGGCGGTGTGCCGCGTAGTCCTGGTCCTGGGTGTCGCGCATGACCACGGTGTAGAAGTGTGCGGATCGTCCGTCGGCCTTGGGACGCAGCAGGCGACCCAGGCGCTGGGCCTCCTCCTGCCGGGAGCCGAAGGCGCCGCTGACCTGCACGGCGACCGAGGCCTCCGGGAGGTCGATCGAGAAGTTCGCGACCTTGGAGACCACCAGGCGCGTCAGCTCCCCGGACCGGAAGGCCTCGAACAGCTCCTGGCGGCGCCTGACCGGGGTCTGGCCGGTGATGACCTCGGCCTCCAGCCGGTCGGAGATCTCCTCGAGCTGGTCGAGGTACTGGCCGATCACCAGCATCGGCTCGCCCTCATGCCGCGCGGCGATGCGCTCGACCACGCCGATCTTCGCCGGATGCGCGGCTCCCAGCCGGGGGCGGTCCGCGGCCTCGGCCATCGCATAGGCCATGCGGTCCGCCGACGGCATCGCGACCCGCACCTCGGTGCAGTCGGCCGGGGCGATGTAGCCCTGGGCCTCGATGTCCTTCCACGGGGCGTCGTAGCGCTTGGGCCCGATCAGCGAGAACACCTCCCCCTCGCGGCCGTCCTCGCGCACCAGCGTCGCGGTCAGGCCCAGGCGGCGCCGGGCCTGCAGATCCGCGGTCATGCGGAAGACGGGCGCCGGCAGCAGGTGCACCTCGTCATAGACGATCAGACCCCAGTCCCGGGCGCTCATCAGCTCCAGATGCGGATGGATGCCCTTCCGCTTCATGGTCAGCACCTGGTAGGTCGCGATCGTGACCGGGCGGACCTCCTTGGTCGCCCCGGAGTACTCGCCGATCTCGTCCTCGGTCAGCGTGGTGCGCGCCAGCAGCTCGTCCTTCCACTGGCGGGCCGAGACCGTCGAGGTCACCAGGATCAGCGTGGTGCGCTGCATCGCCGCCATCGCTCCGGCGCCGACCAGCGTCTTGCCGGCCCCGCAGGGGAGGACGACCACGCCGCTGCCGCCGTGGCGGAAGCCGTCGACCGCCTCGGCCTGGTAGGGCCGCAGCGACCAGTCCTCCTCGCGTAGGGCGATGGCGTGGGCCTCACCGTCGACGTAGCCGGCCAGGTCCTCGGCGGGCCAGCCCAGCTTCAGCAGCGCCTGCTTCAGGGCGCCGCGCTCGGAGGGGTGGACTATCACGGTGGCCTCGTCCAGCCGCTCGCCCAGCATCCCCTGGATGCGGCGGGCCCGGGAGACCTCCTCGAGCACGGCCCGGTCCAGGGCGTGCAGCACCAGTCCGTGGGTGGGGTCGGCCAGCAGCTGCAGCCGCCCGTAGCGGTCCATCGTGTCCGCCACGTCGATCAGCAGCGCATGGGGCACCGGGTAGCGCGAATGATCCACGAGCGCAGCCACCACCGACTCGGCGTCGTAGCCCGCGGCGCGCGCGTTCCACAGGCCCAGATCCGTGATCCGGTAGGTGTGGACGTGCTCCGGGGCCCGCTCCAGCTCCGCGAAGGCGGCGATCGCGGCGCGGGCGGCCTGCGCCTGGGGGTGGGCGACCTCGAGCAGGAGGGACTTGTCGCTCTGGACGATGAGGGAGCCGTCGGTCATCCCCTCAGGCTACGCGGGGGCCGACGGCGCAGGGCGGGCGGGTGACCCGTCTCGCTCAGCCGCGGGCGGGCTCCGGAAGATCCCGGCCGCTGAGCCGCTCGTACATCCCGACGTAGGCCAGCATGGTGAACGGGATCAGGACGATGACCGAGATGACGATGAGGCCGGCGACGGAGCCGATCACGGCGAGTGCCAGGACCATCACGATCGAGGTCCCGAGGTTCTTCGTGACCAGCGAGAAGCTCTCCTTGACCGCCTCGACGGGTGAGGCGCCGCGCACCGCCGCGGGCACCGCGTACATCAGCAGCACGGAGGCGATGATCCCGGGGATGTAGAGCAGGAGGAACCCGATGAAGGTGATCACCAGGACGAGCAGCGCCGTCAGGATGATCCGCATCGGGCCGATCATCGCCTGGCCGATGCTCGGCCGTCCCCCCTCGAGGATCACGCCGGCGGCGCGGGCGGACCCCGACTGCCACAGCAGGCTGAGCGGAATGCACAGCAGCGACGCGGCGATGATGATCCCGTACAGGGTCAGCAAGGCTCCGATCGGCGGGTCATCGGAGCTCGCGGTCGCCTCCATCTGCGGGATCGTGAGCACGAACCCGAGGACGGATCCGCCGGCGACCAGCACGAACATCACGACGCTGTAGATCAGCCCGGCGATGATGAACGCCGCGGGGTTACGCAGCAGCGAGTTCCCGGCGAACTTCAACGCGGCGCCGAGGTCGGAGGCGAGATCCGTGCCCGGGGGCGGGCCGACGGCGGGCGCGGCGGTCGGCGCCTGCTGGCCCCACGCGTCCTGCCCGGTCGGCGCCTGCTGGCCCCACGCGTCCTGCCCGGCCGGGGCCGGAGGGTTCCCCGCGCCGTAGCCCGCGGAGGGAGACGGCTGGCCGTACTGACCGCCGGGCGCCGACTGGCCGTACTGGTCGGCAGGGGAGGGCTGGCCGTAGGCGCCGGGCTGCGCCGGGGACGGCTGTCCGTCGTGGCCGGCACCCGGTGCGGGCGACGGCTGGCCGTACGGATCGTGCGGGGGCGGGGGAACAGTCATCAGATGGTTCTACTCTCGCGAGGGCGGGCCGTGCTCGGCGACGCGACGACAACGGTCATGAGGTGTCCCGATGGGGACGACACCACGGTACGTGCCCGCGGCCCGGCCTCGCACCCGACCCTGGGCGAGGATGCCCGCCCGCCTCCGGGGACCTTCGTCGGCCTCGTCGACGGAGCCCCGCCACCGTCTCGGCGCACGGCAAGGACCGGCACGCCCCGTCGCCGGTGGCGTGACTTCCCTAGAATGGCCGTGATGGACCGGGACCCCGCCATCGGTCGACGTGCTCGGCCCGGCGGTCCGACCCGGCTCGACAGTCACTCGACCTGAGGAGAACCCATGGCTAGCTTCGCTCCGTCCCCCGCTGATGTCGCGGACATCGGCGTCACCGGAATGGCGGTGATGGGCTCCAACCTGGCCCGCAACCTCGCCCGCAACGGCTACAAGGTCGCCCTCCACAACCGCAGCGTCGGCAAGACCGAGACGGTCATCGCCGAGCACGGATCCGACGGCGATTTCTACCCCTCGGAGTCCATGGAGGACTTCGTCGCCTCCCTGCAGAAGCCCCGCGTCGCGATCATCATGGTCAAGGCCGGCAAGCCCACCGACGCCGTGATCGACGAGCTCTCCTCCCTCATGGATGAGGGCGACATCATCGTCGACGCCGGCAACGCCCTGTTCACCGACACCCGTCGCCGTGAGGCCGCCCTGCGCGAGAAGGGCCAGCATTTCGTCGGCGCCGGCGTCTCCGGCGGCGAGGAGGGTGCGCTGAACGGCCCCTCGATCATGCCCGGCGGCACCAAGGCCTCCTACGAGCGCCTCGGCCCGATGTTCGAGACGATCTCCGCGAAGGCCGAGGACGGCGCTCCGTGCTGCGTCCACGTCGGCTCCGACGGCGCGGGCCACTTCGTCAAGATGGTCCACAACGGCATCGAGTACGCGGACATGCAGGTCATCTCCGAGGCCTACGACATGATGTCCAAGGCGCTGGGCATGGACGCCTCCGCCATCGGCGACGTGTTCGACGAGTGGAACAAGGGCGATCTGGAGTCCTTCCTCATCGAGATCACCGCCACCGTGCTCCACCACAAGGACGCCACCAGCGGCGAGCCCTTCGTCGACGTGGTCCTGGACCAGGCCGCCCAGAAGGGGACCGGCGCCTGGACCGTGAAGACCGCGCTGGATCTGGGCGTGCCGGTCACCGGCATCGCCGAGGCGACCTTCGCCCGGTCGATCTCCGGCGGCACCCCGCAGCGGGAGGCCGCTCGCGGTGTCCTGCCCGGCGAGGAGCAGAAGCTCGAGATCGCCGACCCCGCGCAGTTCATCGACGATCTCCAGAAGGCGCTGTACGCCGCGAAGCTGGTCTCCTATTCGCAGGGCTTCGACGAGATCGCTGCTGGCGCCGAGGAGTTCGACTGGGACATCGACCTCGGCGACATGGCGAAGATCTGGCGCGAGGGCTGCATCATCCGCGCTCGCTTCCTCGACCGCATCACCGAGGCCTACACGCGCAATCCGAAGCTCTCGCTGCTGCTGAGCGACGAATACTTCACCACCGAGATCGCCAAGTGCATCCCGGCGTGGCGTCGCGTGGTGGCCTTCGCGGCCGCCAGCGGCTACCCGGTCCCCGTGTTCGCCTCGACGCTGTCCTACTACGACTCGGTCCGCGCCGAGCGCCTCCCGGCCGCCCTGGTCCAGGCCCAGCGCGACTACTTCGGCGCCCACACCTACCAGCGCGTCGACGCCGAGGGCACCTTCCACGTGGAGTGGTCCGAGGACCGTCGCGAGACCAAGCAGGACTGATCACCCACGGGTGGGCGGCCGGCAGGAATGGCCGGCCGGCCCACCCGGAGTTCGCAGCCGTCCCTCCGCCGGCAGGGGACGGGACGAGCGAACGAGGACGACGAAGGCCCCGGACCGTGCGGTCCGGGGCCTTCGTGGGTCGGCTGACGAGCAGTGAGCTCAGTAGGTCTCGAAGGTCGTGGTGAATGCTCCGGTCATCAGCAGGAACACCCAGAGCAGGATGTAGAGCACCCAGCAGATCGCGAAGACGATCCATCCCCACTTGTAGAGCTTGTTGGCCAGCGGCAGGTCGGTATCGGCCTTCACGAGGCCGATGATCGCCATCACCAGCACGATGAGGTTGAAACCACAGAGCACTGACACGACCAGCTGCACGATCCACTTGGTCTTGGACACCGGCTGGTTGCCACCGAAGCCGCCGCTCTGCCCGCCGACGCCGCCGGGGGCGTCGAAGTTGCCGCCGGGGGCGTTGAAGTTCATGTCGGTCATGGTGATTCCCTCCGAAAGTCGTGCGGGTCTGATCCCCTGAGTGCTGTCGACGCTGCAGGAGTGACCCGCGCAGCGTCGGGCACAGCATAACCAGGCGCCCCGGTCGCAGCGCCATGGGGAGGACTCCCCATGACTGGTCGGTGGCGTGTCGCCGGATCGCGACGGCTCCTGCTATCCCAGCGTCACCCGGTGGACGAGCACCGTGAACTCCTCGTCCTGGCCGCGCTCGCGGGCGCGCAGGCGCCCGCCCTCGAGGGAGAGGGGGCGCACCTGCTTGACGACCACGCCGCCGCGGCCGTCGACGATCCCCAGCGGCAGCTCGCCCTCGTGGGCGATCGCGTCCAGCAGACGGTCGGTCACCGACAGATCCGTCGCGCCGTCCTCCGCCGCCCGGATCCGGGCCACGGCCTCGGCGGCCGGGACGCGCAGCTCGGGGCCGTCGACGGTGACCAGGTCCGGGTCGACGGGCCCGCCGGGCAGCGAGTGCGCGAGCTCGGGTCCGGCGGGGCGCCCGTCGGGCCCGACGGCCTGCGGGGAGAGCCCGGCCTGCCGGGACACCTGCAGGGCGAAGCCGGGATCGGAGAGGGTCACCGCGACCGTCGGGGCCAGGCGGTGCAGCGTCAGCGCCGATGCCTCGGGGGCCACCTGCAGCAGGTCCAGCACCTCCGATTCCGCGGTGAGCACGGTGGTGGCCCGCGAGACCTGGACCCGGCCGTGGCGACGCTGCTCGTCGCGCAGCAGGTAGGTCAGCGCCTGCGGGATGGGGGAGCGGGAGGCGTCCTCGAGCAGGACCAGCAGTGCCTCGGCATCGCGCCCGGCTCCCAGCGCCCGGCGCACCGAGGTGGTGCTGAAGCGCAGCGTGAGCGCGCCGCCGCGGGAGACCACGTCGGCCCAGTCCAGCAGCGGCAGCAGGCGCTCGGCGGGCCGGCCGGGGACGACGGCCGTGAGGTCCGCGTCCAGCAGCACCTCGCCGACCGGCTCCGGGGCCGCCGCCCGCAGCGCCCCGGTGAGCCGGGCGTCGGCCTCGGTGACCTCCTCGTCCAGCGCGAGCACGAGCTCCTGGCCGAGGACGGTCAGGGCCCCGCCGTCGAGCACGCCGAGGGCCTCGCCCTCGGTCAGCAGCGCGGCGGTCTCCTCCTCGATCACCTCGGCGGGGACCAGGGGGAAGGCCCAGGCCAGGCAGAGCGCCAGGGAATCCGCCGTGGCGTGGATGCCGGGACAGGTGCGCAGGGTGCGCAGCAGGAACCCCCGGCGGGTGCGCACGCCGTCGCGCCGGGTCAGGTCCGACAGCAGGGCGCGGCCGGTTCCCGAGGAGTCCGGGGTGCCGACGACCGCGGCGAGGTGGTGCCCGTGGGCCCAGGCGAGCACGAGCTCCGTCCACCGCTGCTCGGGGGCCTGGACGCGGTGGGCGTCCCAATCGCGGGTGGGATGCCATTCCTGGCCGTCGTGACCGATCAGCCCGGCCTGCCAGGCCGACTGCAGCACCGTCGCGACCGTGGGCACCGGGGCACCGGCGCGCTCGGCGAGGCGCCGCAGGTCCCGCTGGGGGAGCCCGCCCCGGCGCAGAACCCCGGGAGGGTCCTCGTCGAAACCGCGGACCGTGCCCAGCAGACGCAGCGCCTCGAAGGCCTGCTCGACGGCCTGGGCGGACCGTGATCCGGCGATCCGCTCGGTGACCTCGGGTCCCTCCGGCGCGGGGCGCCGGGCGGCGTGGGAACGGCGCACCCGCCCGCCGCGCAGCGCCAGGTGGACGCTGCGGGGGATGTGCAGGGTGCCGTCGTCGCCGGTCACCACGATGCCGGCCTCCCGCAGCTCGGTGGCGAGCCGCCCGTGGCCCTCGACGGCCGCCGGCCCCCAGGCCAGGGTCTCCAGCACCTCCGGCATCGACGTGCGGGCGGCGGCCACGCGCTGCGCGGCGGTCTCGGCCGACGGGTCCTCCGCCGCGGCGGGGGCCAGCCCGGCCGGGGTGCGCAGCCCCTCGCGCAGGGGACGGATCAGGTGCAGCTCGTCCTCGCCCCAGACCAGGGCGAGGGTGGTCAGCCGTTCGAGGGCCGGTGAGATCGTGGCGGGCTGCGAGGAGACGGCTGCGGCCAGGGCGGACGGGGCCGTGCCGTCCTCGAGCACGGCGAGGGCCTCGACGAGGTGGAGCTCCGGCAGCCGCAGCGCCCCCAGGGCGCGGCGGGCGGAGGTGGCGCCGGCGGCGCGAGCCGCGAGCGGGCCCAGCCCCTTGGGAAGCGGCGAGGCGAGGTCCGGTCGGGCGACGAGCAGCGCCTCGAGGCGATCGTCGCCGAACCGTCGCAGGGAGTCCGCGAGGGACCGGATCACAGCGCTCATGATGGATCCAGCATAAAGTGACGACGCTGCCCCGGACACCACGGCGCCGCCCGGTGCCCCGTCGGTCGCAGGTTCGGCGCCGCGCTGGCCGCGGTCCGGGCCCGCCGGCGACCGCGGAATCGGTACTGTTCCTGCAGCATGCCCCCATAGCCCAATCGGCAGAGGCGGCCGACTTAAAATCGGCGCAGTGCGGGTTCGAGTCCCGCTGGGGGCACCACCGGGAACCGGAGCCGCCGGCCGCCGGCGCGCGTCCGGACCGGCGACCGCAGATCCGGGCCACAATGGAGGCCATGACCGAGACCTCCGCCGCCGATCAGCTCACCGCCCGCCTCGACGATGTGCTCTCCCGCCTCGATGCCGCTGCCGCCCGCGCCGGCCGGGACGGTCGCGAGATCACGGTGCTGCTGGCCACCAAGACCCGCACGCCCCAGGAGATCGACACCGTCATCGACCTGCTGCGAGAGCGGGAGCGACCGATCGCGGTGGGGGAGAACCGCGCCCAGGAGATCGCCAAGCACTCCGACCCGCTGCTGGCGGACAACGGGGTGCCGCGGCACTTCATCGGGCGCCTGCAGACCAACAAGGCCCGGGACGTGGTCGCCTTCGCCGAGACGATCCACAGCGTGGACCGCGAGGACATCGCCGATGCGCTCGAGCGCCGCGCCGGGATGGCCGGCCTGGTACGGGACGTGCTGGTGCAGGTCAACACCTCCGGGGAGGAGTCCAAGGGCGGCTTCGCCCCGACAGTGGAGTCCGTCGGCCCGATCATCGAGCGGCTGCGCGCCGGCGAGACCCTGCGGCCCGTCGGCCTGATGACGATCGGCGCCAACACCGGCGACGCGGCGACCGTGCGCAGCTCCCTGCGCACCCTGCGGCAGCTGCGCGACCAGGCGCGCACCGAGCTCGACGCGCCACAGCTGGAGCAGCTGTCGATGGGGATGAGCGGGGACCTCGAGATCGCCGTCGAGGAGGGGGCGACGATCGTCCGCGTCGGCTCGGCGATCTTCGGTGCCAGGCCCTGATCCTGCGGCCTGCTGATCCCGGGGCCTGATCGGCGGTGCTCTCCAACGGATCGGACCGCCGCGGTCTCCTGACGGCCCTGCGTCCGACGGCGCTGCGTCCGGCGGCGCTGCGTCCGACGACGGTGAGTCTGGCGGCGCTGCGTCCGACGGCCCTGCGTCGCCTCAGCCGGGGCCGACGAGCGCCTGGGGCAGGCCGTACTCGTGCTCGAGCACCTCGCAGGCCGACCCCACCGCGATCAGGTCGGTGCCCCGGGTGGAGAGCATGACCTCGACGTGGACCCAGGGCTCGGCCCGCAGCCCCTCCTCGAGCGCGGCGCGGATCGCGTCCATCGTGCGCTCGTGCTGGGCGTAGACGGCCCGCCCGCCGAGCACCACCCGGTCCACGTCGACCAGCCGCACCAGATCCACCACCACCGTCGCCAGCACCTGGGCGGCGTACTCCTCGTCGCCCGCCTCCAGCGCGGCCCGGTGCTCGGCCTGGGCGCAGCCCCGCCGCCCGCAGCTGCACGGGACCCCGCCCAGGCGCACCACGGTGTGCCCGACCTCGCCGGCCTGGGAGTGGGCTCCGCGCACGATCATGCCGCCCAGGCACAGCGCCGCCCCCAGCCCGTCCTCGACGAGCACGAGCGCGGCATCGTCCAGCAGACCGGGCTGCGACCAGGCCTCGCCCACCAGGGCGGCCCGCGAATCATGGTCCAGCAGCACGGGCAGCGACAGCTCCTGGGCCAGGAGTCGACGCAGCGGCGCTCCGCGCCAGGGGTCGGGCTGAGCGCTGCCGCGGTAGACGCCTTCGGACCAGTCCACCGGTCCCGGCATCCCCAGCCCGACGCCCAGCAGCTCGCCCTGACCCACCTGGGCCAGGTCGCGCGCCTGCTCGGTCAGGGTCGCGATCAGCTCGTCGACCGGCTGCAGCCGGCCGATCTCGAGCTCACGGCGTTCGAGGATCTCTCCGGTGAGGTCCACCACCACGCCGTGGACCCGGGCGCGGGTCAGGTGCAGTCCGATCGCGCGTCGCGACGAGGGGACGATGCGATAGAAGGTGGTCGGCTTGCCCGGTCCCGCGGCGACCGTGCCGATCTCGGCGATCAGCCCGCGATCCATCAGCCGCCCCAGGATCTTCGAGATCGCCTGCGGCGTGACCTGCAAGGCCTGCGCCAGCCCCGCCCTCGAGACGGGATCGCCCCGTCGGGCGACGGCGAGGACGGCGGCGTCATGGGCGCCTGCCACGCGGTCCAGGGGAGTGCTCTCTCTCACCTGGTCATCCTCCCATGCAGCCTCTGCTGACCCGGGGGCCGGCTGCCGCACACCGGACCGGCGCGCCCGTCGCCGGAGGGGCCGGCACGTCGTCGCCCCAGGACACGGCCTCGTGCGCAGCGTCGACCACGACCCGGGTGCGATCCGGATCCGGCCTGCGCGGGCAGCTGTGACGCGGATCCTCCCCGTCGCGCCCTTGACGTAACGCAACAGCGTTTGCTTACCTGTGTGCCGGGTCGATGGAGCCCGCCCGCCCTGCATGCTCCCGATAGTCGAGGACCAGTCATGACCACTATCGACGACACCACCCGTGCCGCCCCCACCGCGACCCTCACCCCCGCCCGCCGCCGTCTGGCGCTGTTCGCCCTCGCCCTGGGCGGTTTCGGCATCGGCGCCTCCGAGTTCGTCTCCATGGGCCTGCTGCCCGACATCGCCGGCGGTCTGCTGAGCGAGCGCATGGCCACCGATCCCGAGGGCGGCATCGCCCGGGCCGGCCTGGCCATCTCCGCCTACGCCCTCGGCGTCGTCGTCGGTGCTCCGGTGCTCGCCCTGCTCTCGGTGCGCTGGAGCCGGTCGTCGATGATCATCGGCCTCGCCGTCGCGCTCGCCGCCGGCGCCGTGCTCTCGGCGCTCATGCCCACCTTCGAGCTCACGGTCTTCGCCCGCTTCCTCGCGGGCATCCCGCACGGCGCCTACTTCGGCGTCGCCTCGCTGCTGGCCGCCTCGCTGATGGGCCCCGGCAACCAGGGCAAGGGCGTGGCGCTGGCGCTGTCCGGCCTCACCGTCGCCAACCTCATCGGCGTGCCCGTGCTGACCGCCGTCGGCCAGGCCGCCGGCTGGCGCGCCGTCTACCTGCTGATCGCCCTGATCTTCGTCGCCACCGTCACCGCGCTGCACCGGACGGTGCCCCGCGAGGAGAAGGTGGCCGGCCGCCGCATGGCCGATGAGATCGTCGCCCTGCGCCGCGTGCAGCTGTGGGTCATCATGGGCATCGCCGCGATCGGCTTCGCCGGCGCGTTCGCCGTCTTCAGCTACGTCGCCGACATCACCACCAACGTCACCGGTGCCTCCGCGACCGCGGTCCCATGGGTGCTGGCCGCCGCCGGGCTGGGCATGACCGTCGGCAACGTCATCGGCGGCGCCACCACCGATCGCTCCGTCAGCGCCACCTTGATGGTCGGTTTCCCGCTGTACATCGCGGCGCTGGTGGGACTGTTCCTGGTCGCCGACGTCTCCCTGGTCGCCCTGCTCATCGCGTTCTTCCTGATGAACGCGGCCAACGCCTCGCTGAACCCCGCGATGCAGACCTGGCTTATCCGGGTCGCCCACCGCTCCGAGGTGCTCGGCGCGTCCCTGAACCACGCCGCGTTCAACGTCGCCAATGCCCTCGGCGCCGCCCTCGGCGGAGCCGTGATCGCCGCCGGCTTCGGCTACGAGGCACCGATGGTGGTCGCGATCGTGCTGGCGAGCGTCGGCTTCGCGATGGTCTCCGCGACGCTGATCGCCCTGCGGGTGCGTGCCCGTCGCACCCGGGCCCTGCTGGCCCGCCACGAGGACACCCTCACCGGCCAGATCCCGCGGGTCCCCGTCGGCGTCTGAGGCGCGGGGCGACCGGGCACGGGGCCCGTCGGCCGGGACGCCCCCGGGACGCCCCCGGGGCGCCGTCACACTCGGTCATCCCGTGTCCTCGGCCCGCCGCGTGATGCCTACAGTGGCGGAGGCGTCGTCCGGCGCCTCGGGCCGATGACCGACCCGCTCCCCTCGAGATCCCATGGAGGCCCCGTGCGCATCCAGACCGCCGCCGTGCAGACCCTGCGCCACCAGGAGCACGGCGCCGTCGTCCCGCCGGTGCATCTGGCCTCGACCTTCGAGCTCGATCCGAGCAGCGAGGACGGCGCCTACGCCTACCAGCGGGGCGGGAATCCCACGCGCGCCCAGCTCGAGACCCTGCTGGCCGCGCTCGACGGCGCGGCGCACGGCTTCGCCTTCGCCTCCGGCATGGCCGCCACCGCCGCCGCGCTGTCCACGCTGGCGGTGGGCGATGAGATCATCCTGCCGGCCAGCGTCTACGGCGGCACCTACCGCTTCGTCGACCAGGTCCTGCCCGGACGCGGCGTCACTGGACGCTTCGTCGACGACCTGGGAGAGCTGACCGAGGCGGACTTCACCCCGACCACGCGGGCCGTGTTCGTGGAGACGCCCGCCAACCCCACCCTGCGGATCACCGATCTGCGCCGCCTCATCACCCTCGCCCACCGCCACGACGCCCTGGTGATCGTCGACAACACCTTCATGACCTCCCTGCTGCAGCGACCGCTGGAGCTGGGGGCCGACGTCGTCGTCCAGTCGGCCACCAAGTTCCTCGCCGGACACTCCGACCTCTTGGCCGGCGCGATCACCACCGACGACGATCGCCTCGCCGAGGCCTTCGCCCTCGCCCAGAAGGCGCAGGGCGGGGTGCTGTCCCCCGGGGACTCCTTCCGCCTGATCCAGGGCATCAAGACGATGCCGCTGCGGCTGGAGCGCCAGCAGGACAACGCCCTCGCGATCGCCGAGCATCTGCGCGGTCATGACGACATCGCCCGCGTGTGGTTCCCCGGCTCCCACAGCGAGGACGAGGCCAGGATCCACGCCTCCCAGGCCACCGGGACCGGGGCCGTGCTCTCCTTCGAGCTCGCCCCCGGACGGGATCGCGTCGCCTTCCTGCACGCCCTGCGCTATCCCGGCTTCGCCGTCAGCCTCGGCGGTGTCGAGACCCTGATCTGCCGCCCCGCCACCATGACCCATGAGGCCATGACCCCCGAGGCGCGAGAGCGCGCCGGCATCTCCGATCAGCTGCTGCGGTTCGCGGTGGGGATCGAGGACGTGCGCGATCTGATCGAGGACCTGGACCAGGCTCTGGCGGCATCTCGCTGACGGACCGGAGCGCATCTCGCTGAGAGCGCAGAGCACATCCAGCTCGGGCACGGGAAACCCCGTTAGGGTAGTGCCGTCGGCACGCCGGGGACCGTCACGCGATCCCCGACGTCGGCCCACCACATCTCTCGTGAGGAGCGCCATGGCACGCCACAACATCGTGTTCGGACGCGACCAGGCTGTTCAGCAGGGGCGGAACTACCGCGGCCCCCAGTTCGGCCAGTCGCAGGACGGACCGCCGTCCGGGACCCAGTGGTCCACCGACTTCGGACGGACGGGCACCGCAGCGCCGGCCGCCGGCCCGCAGAGCGCCGAGTCGCTCGAGGCGCTGTACGCCCGGCCCGCCGCGACCGGCCACGACACCGGCCGGATGACGATGCGGGACGCCCTGAACGCGATCACGGCGACCCTCGGCACCATCGTGGTGGTCGGCTTCGCCGTCGGCGTGACCCCGGGTGCCCTGGGCATCATCGCCGGCGAGCAGGGCGTCGCGCTCGGACTGACCATCGCGGTCGCAGCGCTGGTCATCGGCCTGGTCGGTGGCCTGGTCACCGCAATGATCAACATCTTCAAGAAGAAGCCCTCGCCGATCCTGGTGCTCGCCTACGCGGCGTTCGAGGGTCTGCTGCTGGGCGGCCTCACCGCCATGCTGGGCCAGCAGTTCCCCGGCATCGGCCTCCAGGCCGTCGTCGGCACGCTCGCCGTCGCCGGCGCCGTGCTGGTGATGTTCCGCCTCGGCGTGCTGCGCACCTCCCCGGTCCTGAACAAGATCTTCATGGTCGCGATGGTCGCCTACCTCCTGTTCGGCATCGTCAACATCGGCTACGTGATGATGACCGGCGGCAGCCTGCGCGACGGCGTCATGGGCCTGGTCATCGGCGGTCTGGCCGTGGTCATGGCCTCGTACTCGCTGGTGATGGACTTCGAGGACGTCCAGCGCGCCGCGAACTCGGCGATGCCGCGGGTGTACGCGTGGCGCTGCGCCTTCGGGCTCGCGGTGACCATGGTGTGGCTGTACGTCGAGATCCTGCGGATCCTCGCGATCCTGCGCGGCGACTGACGAGAGCATCGGGCGGCGCCGGCCGCTCGCCCCGTATGCTGACGCGGCGGGTCCCCTTCCTGGGGGCCCGCCGTTCCGTCGTCGAGAGGGAGGGGCCCGAGGATGGCCGAGGTGTGGCAGTGGCTGAGCGACCACTGGGTGGTCGTCGGCACGTACACATTCCTGGTGATCGACGTGATCCTGCGGATCCTCGGACTCATCCTGGTGCCCCGCAACCGGCGGCCCGGGTCGGCGCTGGCCTGGCTGCTGGCCATCATGGTGCTCCCGATCGTCGGCTTCCCGCTCTACCTCCTGCTGGGCAAGGCCGAGCTGCCGCGCAAGCGGCGCGAGAAGCAGAAGGTCATCAACCGCCTGATGCATGTGCGCGCCCACGACATCCCCGACAGCGAGCTCGACGCCGACGCCCCCAGCTGGCTGCAGTCCGCCGTCAACCTCAACCGGGAGCTCGGGGCGTTCCCGCTGACGGGGAACAACGACGCGGACCTGGAGATCGACTACGACACCTCGATCGCCCGCATGACCGCGGACATCCGCAGCGCGCAGCACGACGTGAACGTGCTGTTCTACATCATGGCCCGGGACCAGATCACCGAGGACTTCTTCGACGCGCTCGGCGACGCCGCGCACCGCGGGGTCACCGTGCGGGTGCTGTACGACCACCTGGGCTCGCTGATGCACGGATCGACCTACCGGTCGATGCGCCGCTTCCTGGACTCCTGCGGCATCGAGCACTACCCGATGATGCCGATCAAACCGTTCAGCGACGGCGCGTTCCAGCGTCCGGATCTGCGCAATCACCGCAAGCTGCTCATCGTGGACGGCCAGATCGGGTGGATGGGCAGTCAGAACATGATCGCCGCCCACTACGACAAGCGCTCCAACATCCGCCGCGGACTGCACTGGCAGGAGACGATGGCGCGGCTGCGCGGACCGATCGTCGCCGAGATGAACCTGCTGTTCGCCACCGACTGGTTCTACGAATCCGCCGAGCTGCTCGCCGAGGACGAGCTGCTGCAGGCCCCGGCCGACACCTCCGGCACCTACGAGTGCCAGCTCGTCCCCAGCGGCCCCGGCTACGTCTTCGAGAACAACCTGGCGCTGTTCAACCAGCTCTTCTACTCAGCCGAGCGCCGGATCAGCGCCGTCAGTCCGTACTTCGTGCCCGACGAGTCGATGCTCGCCGCGCTCGTGACCGCCGCGCGCCGCGGGGTCGACGTGGAGCTGTTCGTCTCCGAAATCGGGGACCAGTTCCTGGTCTTCCACGCCCAGCGCTCCTACTACGACGTGCTGCTGGCCGCCGGGGTGCGCATCTGGCTGTACCAGGCGCCGACGATCCTGCACGCCAAGCATGTGACCATCGACGACTCGGTGACGGTGATCGGTTCCTCGAACATGGACATCCGCTCGTTCCTGTTGGACATGGAGAGCTCCATGATGATCGGCGGCACCGACTTCATGGCGAAGATGCACCAGGTCGAGGACGTCTACCGCTCCCGCAGCCGGGAGCTGACCCGGGAGGAGTGGGAGCAGCGCCCGGTACCGATGCGGCTGCTGGACAACCTGTGCCGGCTCGCCTCGGCGGTCGTCTGAGCCCCTGGGATGCAGGGGCGGTCCGAGCCCGGCGCGGTCATCGTACGGGCGGACTCGCGGCTCAGCCCGACAGGGCCGTCAAGGAGCTATAGGCCTTCTCGGCCGCTTCCTCGTGCGCGGTGACCCCGAGGGCGGTGTCCGTGACGAACGCGCTGGGGCCCTGCTCGGTGTCCAGCACCACCACCACGATCTCGGTGCCGTCGGTCTTCTCGAGGTCGTCGGACCCGAAGTTGACCACCGCCCGGGTCTCGTACCCGGGCATGCCGGCGATCGTGACGGGCTTGGTGGTCTCGTCGTCCCAGGTGCGCTCCCGGGCCTTGCCGCCCCAGTTTCCGTCGGTGAAGAAGCACTTCGCGATCTTCTGCGAGGCGACCTCGTTGCCGGGATACTCGACGCCCGGCTGCCACTCGACCTTGCCCACGGTCATGGTCGAGATCCAGCTCTCCTCGACCTCGGCGTAGGCGGTCTGGGCGTCGTTGAGGAAGTGGACGTACCCGCCGGAGTCCCGCCCGCCGTACGCGGCCGGAGGGATGAACTCCAGCCCGCCGCCGCGGAGCTTGCCGGAGGGGTTCTTCGAGGTCCGCTCCGACGTCGGGGACCAGCAGCGCTCCTCGGCCACCTCGGACGGCTCCTCGCTGGTCGCCGGGTCGGAGACCGTGGCCTCGGGATCGGTCGCGGTCTGCGATTCCGCGACGGCGGTCTCGCCGTCCGCACCGCCGAAGAGGGTCGGGCGCAGCACGAGATACCCCACGGTGGCCCCGACGATCAGAAGGAAGACGATCGCGAAGGCGAGGCCGCCGATCAGCAGCGCGCCGCCGCGCCCGCCGCCGGGGCCGGGGCTCGGCGGCTGGGGCGAGGTGAACTGCTCTCCGGTGTGCACGGGCTGCTCCTTGGGGGTGCGGGACGCGTCAGGGGATCACTCGACGACGTCGAGACTGGCGATGATGTCCTCGAGATCCTGGACGTGCTCGGGCTGATCGGCCGCGACATCGCTGGCCAGGGCGCTGGGTCCGTCGGGCCCTTCGACGACGATCGAGGTCACGATCGAGGCCTTGGTGGTATCGAGGATCTCGGGATCCTCGAAGTGGTAGGTGGCCTGCACGATCCATGCCGGCTGGCCGTCGACCGTCGTGACCTCGGAGCGGTAGTCGGTGACCTTCGGGTGATCGCCGAAGTAGTCGACGACGCCCGAGGTGGTCGCATAGCACTGGAAGAGCGCGACCGCGGCCGCCTCCATCCCGGGGTAGCCGCCCTCCTCCTGTGGCCAGCTGACCTTGCCGAGGTTCACGACGCTGTACCAGCTGCCCTCGACGGGCCGCGCCTGCGCGTCGACCTCCGTGAGATAGGGGAGCGAGGAGGGGCCCCAGGGGAAGTCCCAGGTCTCGGGCACCGTGTACTGCAGGTCGCCGCCGCGGATGGTGCCGGGGTCGGCCGGCTTCGCGGACTGGGGATCGGAGGGCATCGTGCACTCGGTGGTCGGCTTCTCGGTGAAGATCGGCGGGGGAGGAGCGATGTCCGGGTCCTGCGGGTCCGGCACGTACTCCGACTGGCCCTCGGCGGAGCGATCCCCGGTCTTGTACGCCTGGGGGTCGTCCTCGTCCAGCACCGAGCGGAACACCGTCTGCGACAGGACCAGGGCGACGACGGCGAGCAGCACGACGCCGGAGCCGACGACGGCCAGCACCGTGGTGAGGGTCCGGTGGCGGGCGCGCTCGTCGGGCTCGCCGAGGGGGACCCCCCGGCCGGCTCTCTCGTGATCGGGCAGCCCCTCGGGGTCGGCTCCGGTGAAATCGGGCAGGGAGGAGCCCGTCGGCTGCTGGTCGCGGCCGTGCGGATCCTGTGTCATCGCCACCTCCCCGGCGCGGAGGGCCCCGAGCCCCCGTCGGGATCCTCGTCCCATCGGGAGCCTCGTCCCCGTCGAGGGTCTCGTCCCCGGGTGATTCTCGCACGCCCCGTCGGCGTGCACCCACACAGCATAAGGACTCCGACGGCGGGTCCGCGTGATCCACCGGCGGGCATCCGCGTGATCTGCCGGCGGGCGTCCGCGTGATCCACCGGCGGGCATCCGCGTGATCTGCCAGGGGGCGTCCGGAACCCCTTGATAGCCTCCCGGCACACGGTCACGGGAGCCCGCCGCCCCGGTTCCGGCCCCCGACAGATGGAGTTCGCATGCGCCCACCCCTGGTCCTCACGATCGCCGGCTCCGACGCGGACG
The DNA here is from genome assembly GCF_017876515.1 of Brachybacterium fresconis. NCBI lineage: Bacteria > Bacillati > Actinomycetota > Actinomycetes > Micrococcales > Dermabacteraceae > Brachybacterium > Brachybacterium fresconis. Next base: position 3,931,341 of record NZ_JAGIOC010000001.1, read on the forward strand.
GTGCCTCCGGCATCCAGGCAGATCTGAAGACGTTCACGGCACTCGGGGCCTACGGGGCCTCCGCGGTCACCATGGTCGCCGCGGTGAACACGCACGAGCTCACCGGGACGCACTACCTGCCGGCCGACGTCGTCCGCAGTCAGATCGATGCCGTCGCCTCGGACCTCCTGCTGGACGTCACCAAGATCGGCGCGCTGGGCAGCGCCGCCGTGGTCCAGGCCGTCGCCGCCGCGGTCCGCGAGCACCGGGGACGTCTGGGACGCCTGGTCCTGGACCCCGTGATGGTCTCCAGCGACGGCGCGCCGCTGATCTCCGCCGAGGGGGCGCAGGCCCTGCGCCGGACGCTGGTGCCGCTGGTGGACGTCATGACGCCGAACATGGCCGAGGCCGCCCAGCTGCTCGGCAGGCCGCAGGCCACCTCGATCGACGAGATGCGCGAGCAGGCGCTCGCACTGCAGGAGCTGGGACCGTCCGCCGTGCTGATCACCGGTGGTCGCCTGGAGGCCGAGGACGCGGTGGACGTGCTCGTCCACCCCGGCGGCACGGACCTGCTGCGCGCGGACCGGGTGCCCGGCCGACGCGTGCGCGGGGCCGGGGCGACGCTCTCGGCCGCGATCGCGGCGCAGCTGGCCCGCATCGAGGAGTTCGACCGCGCCGGGGAGCTGGGGGACATCGGCGGCAAGGGGACCGACGACGACCTGGTCACGATCGTGGCCTCGGCCCGCGAGTTCCTCGCCAGCGCCATCGAGAACGCTGGGGAGTGGAAGATCTCCCGCGAGCGCGGCGGGTACCGCCCCCTGAACCACCTCATCACCCTCGACAAGGAGTAAGGGGCAGGACCCTCGACGGGCAGCGCCTCGTCCTAGCGCTGGAGCATCCCCAGATCCTCCTTGAGCGCGAGCATGCGCGCGGCGGACTCGCGCACCCGCTGCTCGTGCTCCGGCCCCTCGGCGGCCCAGTCCTCGATCGCATCGACCAGCTGCCCGGTGATCGAGGGGTCGGCGCTGACGAGCACGTCGCCGCCCGCCTCGAGCAGGCGGGTGGCCCGCTCGGCGACCGGGACGGCCGCGACGGCCTCCGCCTCGCCGATGTCGTCGGTGATCACGAGTCCGTCGAAGCCCAGCTGGTCGCGCAGCAGATCCTGGATCGCGACGGAGGAGAACATGGCCGGGACGTCGGCCTCGAGCCGCGGGTAGATCGCCGAGGACATCATCACCAGGCCGGCGCCGGCGTCGATCCCGGCGGCGAAGGAGGCGAGGAAGGGATCGTCCATCCCGGTGACCGGATCCTCGATCCCCTCGGCCGAGAAGTCGGTGTTCTCCTCCACCCGACCCAGGCCGGGGAAGTGCTTGAGGGTCGCGGCCACGCCCTGGGCGTCGAGCGCCTCGACCGCCGCGGTGACGCATTCGCCGACCTGCTCGGGCTCCGTGCCGAAGCCGCGGCCGAGCCCGCCGACCGGTTCATTGGCGTCACCGAGATCCGGGTCGACGACGTCGGCGACGGGGGAGAACGCGACCTGGATGCCGTGGGCGGCGAGGTCCTCCCCGATGGTCGTGTACGCCTCGGTCACGGCCGCGGGCCCCTCGGCGCCGAGCTCCTCCGCCGACGGGGTGCGGCGGGCGGCCTCCCCGCGCAGCATCCGCACCTCGCCGCCCTCCTGGTCGACGGCGATCAGCGGGGGCAGGTCCGCCCGGGAGCTCTCGCGGGCGGCGGCCACGGTGTCGTCGACCGCCGTGGCGCTCTCCCACACCTGCAGCAGGAAGATCCCGCCGGCGTGATGCTCGGTGAGCACGGCGGTGGGGATCTCGGTGCCGGCGGCGATGCCGACGAGCACCAGCTGACCGGCCAGCTCGCGGGCGGAGAGGTCCTGCAGCAGCAGCTCGGCGGCCGTGGGCGGCTCCGTGGTCTCCTCGACCTGTCCGTCGTCGGTCGGATCCTCGGCCCGGCCCTCGCCGGTCCTCTCGGGATCGTCCGCTCCGGTCTTCTCCGGGTCGGCCTGCGGGTCCCCGTCCTGCGTGGTGCAGGCGGCGAGCGCGGCCACGGGGGCCAGGGCCAGGAGGTGTCGTCGGCGCATGGCGTCAGTGTTCCACGCCGCAGGGACCTCCAGGAACCGGTGACCTGCGGAACCGGCGGCCCGTAGGCTGGCCCCATGAGCACCGAGACCTCGCCCCGTGCGCATCCTCGGGCTGCGGCGATCGAGACGGCGACGGGTGCGTCGCTCCAGAGCTGGGTCGAGCGGATCGACGGGGCCGACGGTCGGGTCCTCGACCACGCCGCGATCGCCCGGCTTCTCCCGGAGCGCTGGGACATCACCGAATGGTGGGCGCAGGGCGTCACCGTCGCCTACGAGCAGATCATCGGCCGTCGCGTCGTCGGACAGAGCAGCGCCGGCGACTTCGCGGCCTCCGCCTCCAGGACCGTCGTCGGCGACATGGATCGGGTGCGTGATGCGTGGGACGCGTTCCTCACCCCGCGGCGCCGGGAGGAGCTGGGGCTCCAGGAGCCGAGCCTGACCGCCACCGACACCTGGAGGTACTGGCGCGCCGCCGTGGCCGACGGGTCCCGGCTCAGCGTCAGCATCACCGTCAAGGACCATCGTGACGGGTCCGCCCGCAGCACGGTGGGCATCGAGCACAAGGGCATCGGGACCACCGCCGGTCGGGATGCCTGGAAAGACACCTGGAAGGCGGTCCTGACGGACTTCGCCGCCGCCATCGCCGAGAAGGAGCATCCATGACCGACCCCGCCGCGCAGCGCACCCCGCCGCCGTCCCTGCCCGCCGCCGACGGCAGCACCGACCCGCACCAGTGGCTCGAGGAGGTCACCGGCGAGGACGCCCTGGCCTGGGTCCACGAGCGCAACGCCCGCGCGGAGTCCGAGCTCGACCAGGTGGTCGATCCGCGCGCGGCGGACGGGGCCCCGCTGACGGCCACCCTGCAGCGCGAGATCCTCGAGATCCTCGACGCCACGGACAAGATCCCCGGCGTGGTGATGCGCGGCGAGCACCTGTACAACTTCTGGACCGACGCCGAGCACGAGCGGGGGCTCTGGCGCCGCACGACGCTGGAGTCCTACCGCGGCGAGGACCCCGACTGGGAGATCCTGCTGGACCTCGACGCGCTCAACGAGGCCGAGGGCGAGGACTGGGTGTGGCACGGCGCGAGCCTGCTGCGCCCCGCAGGTCTCGCCGAGGGAGAGCCCTACCGCCGCGCCCTGGTGGATCTCTCCCACGGCGGCTCCGATGCCGACGTCACCCGCGAGTTCGACCTCGAGACCCTCTCCTTCGTGCCCGAGTCCGCCGGCGGCTTCGTCCGCCCCGAGGCCAAGGGCTCTCTGAGCTGGATCGACGCCGACACCGTCTGGGTCTCCACCGACTTCGGCGAGGGCACCATGACCACCTCGGGATACGCCCGACAGGCCCGGCTGTGGACCCGCGGCACGGCGCTGTCCGAGGCGCAGCCGGTCCACGAGATCGCCGCCGACGACATGGCGGTCTTCGCCGGCCACGATTCCACCCCGGGCTGGGAGCGCGATTGGGTGATCGAGGCGCACGCCTTCTACGACTCCACCATCCACGTCGTCGACCGCACGACGCAGCCGCCGGAGCTGACCCGGGTCGACGTCCCCCGCGACCTCGAGGCCAATGCCCACCGCGACCTGGGGATCTTCCATCCCCGCAGCGACTGGGACGTGGCGGGATCGACCTTCCCCGCCGGGTCCCTCGTCGTCGGCGACTTCGCCCGTTTCCAGGCCGGCGAGCCCGAGCTGCACATGCTGTTCGAGCCCACCGAGGCCACCTCGCTGGCGGACATGACCATCACCCGCTCGACGATCGTGCTGTCGATCCTCGAGGACGTGGTCCACCGCCTCGAGGTCCACTACCGCGACGAGCACGGCGCCTGGGTGCAGCGCGATCTGTACCCCGAGCTGCGCGGCTCGATCGGGGTGGCCGCGGTCGACGCGGACGTCGACGACCGGGTCTGGGTGACCGTCACCGGCTTCCTCGAGCCCACGACGCTGCGGCTGGGCGACCTCGCGGAGATCCCGGCCGACGGGGAGGCGAGCGATCTGGACGTCATCAAGACCACCCCGCCCCGTTTCGACGCGGAGGGGCTGGACGTCAGCCAGCACTTCGCGACCAGCGACGACGGCACGCGCATCCCCTACTTCGAGATCTCCCGCCAGGACCGGGCGGAGGCCGAGGCACCGGTGCCGACTCTGCTGTACGGCTACGGCGGCTTCGAGATCTCCCTGACCCCCGGGTATCTGGGAGCGATCGGCAAGGCCTGGCTGGAGCGCGGCGGCACCTACGTGCTGGCCAACATCCGCGGCGGCGGCGAGTACGGGCCGCACTGGCACCAGGCGGCGCTGACCGAGAACCGCCATCGGGCCTACGAGGACTTCTCCTCGGTCGCGAAGGACCTGCTCGAGCGCGGGGTGACCGATCGCGATCATCTCGCCGTGCGCGGGGGCTCCAACGGCGGTCTGCTCACCGGCAACATGGTCACCCAGTACCCGGAGCTGTTCGGCGCGGTCGTCATCCAGGTGCCGCTGCTGGACATGAAGCGCTACTCGCACCTGCTCGCCGGGGCGTCCTGGATGGCCGAGTACGGCGACCCGGACACCGACGACTGGGAGTTCGTGCGCACTTTCAGCCCGTACCACCTGCTGCGCGAGGAGGTGGCCTACCCTCCGACGTTCCTGCTCACCTCCACCCGGGACGACCGCGTCCACCCCGGCCATGCCCGCAAGTTCGCCGCCGCCATGGAGACGCTGGGGGCCGACGTCCGCTCGTGGGAGAACACCGAGGGCGGCCACGGCGGCGCCGCCACCAACGAGCAGGCCGCCCGCATGAACGCCCTGATGTACACCTTCCTGTGGAACACCATCGGCGACGCCGGCGGGCAGAGCTGATGGGCCCGAACCACCGCGCGGAGCCGCCGGATCCCGGCGGACTCGACGCTCCCGCTGCTACCCCCGATGCCCCGGACGAGCTCGACGTCCTGGTGGACCGCCTGGCCGACGAGCAGGCGACGACGGCGGCCGAGGAGGCCCGCGGCCCGTCCGACGGCGAAGGCCGCCCCGAGCCGCCCCCGATCGCCGACGAGATGGACACCCTCCAGGGATTCCTCGACTTCCTGCGCGCCACGATCCGGTGGAAGGTCGAGGGGCTGAGCGACGAGCAGGCCTCGGCCCGGATGCTCGGCTCCGCCACGACGGTGACGGGGCTGGTGCGGCATCTGGCGGACATCGAGCGCTTCTGGTTCCAGGAGGTCGTCGGTGCCGTTCCGGCCGAGGAGGTCGGCTACAGCTGGTCGGAGGGGTCGGGTCCCTCCCGCGCCTGGGAGGTGGCCGACGGCGCGTCCCTCGCCGACGCGCTCGCGGACTACGAGGCCGCGACCCGTCTCTCCCGGGGCCGGCTGCACGGCCGCGCGGCCCGGGAGGAGCTGCGCGGCGGGTCCGAGGTGGTCACGGTGCGCTGGGTGCTCGCGCACATGGTGGAGGAGACCGCGCGCCACGCCGGGCAGCTCGACGTGCTCGCCGAGCTGCTGGACGGTCGGACCGGCGAGTGAGCCCCGCCGCCATGCGTTCCGTCGACCTCTTCGACCGTCCCGCGCAGGATGACCTCCTGCAGATCCGCAACGACCTGATGACGGTCTACCGCGAGTTCTCCGCCGACGATCCGCGCCTGTTCCCCCTGCGCTATGCCCGCACGGTGCCGCGCGGGGCCCGCCGTCGCTCTGGGGGGACAGGCGGGGCATTCCCGGCCGGTGCGTCGGCGATGGTTCCGGTGATGCTGATCCCGGACGGGCCGGGCCGGGGCTCGGTGCTGCCTTATGACGTGCTGCGTCGCTCGCTCGCCGGGCGCGGGCTCGATGTGCTGATGATGGAGCACCGCGGCGTCGGGCTCTCGCGCCTGGACTCCACCGGGGAAGATCTCCCGGCCTCGGCGATCCGGCTGCGGGAGGTCCTCGGCGACCTGCTCGCGGTGCTGGACCATGCGCGGGTCCCTCGCGTCAGCGTCTACGGCGTCGGGTACGGCGCCTATCTCGCGCAGGCGCTGGCCGCCCTCCATCCCGACCGGGTGCATTCCCTGGTGCTGGACTCGCCGTTGACCAGCGCCGACGACGAGCGCGTGGCGCAGGCAGCGTTGCGGGCCCTGTACTGGGACGGGACCGAGCCGTCGACCTCGACGATCGCCTCCACGCTGCGACGGCTCGCCGCCGAGGGCGAGATCGACGCCCGCCGCGCCGGGCCCGTGGTGCTCGCCGTCCACGAGCACGGCGGCCCCTCCGCCGTGCGCGACCTGGTGGACCTGCTCGCCCTGGGACGCGGACAGCTGACCTGGAACAGTGTGCGGCAGGTGCTGAATCAGGGGTGGCTGCAGAACACGCCCTATGTGATGGAGTACGACCTCACAGCACGGATCACTCATAGCGAGCTCGGCGCTGGTCGCCACGCCGACGGCGGCCCGCTGGATCCTCTGGTCGTCGTCGGGCAGCAGGCGCGTGCGGTGCCGCCGTTCATGGGCGAGGTGCTGGATCTGCACCAGCTCGCCCCCTCGATCACAGCTCCGACCCTCGTCCTCTCGGGTCGGCAGGACCTCGTCTCGCCGCCTGTGATCGCGCGTGAGCTGGCGGCGCGGATCCCTGGCGCGGATCTGCTGGAGGTGCCTCGGGCAGGGCATTCGATGCTGGACAGCCGCAGTCAGATCACGCAGGTCGCCGCGCGCTGGAGCGCCTGCGGGGCGGCGCATCTGCTGCCGCAGCACGCCGCGGAGCTCACGGCTCTGCCGGCGACGCCGACGGATCAGGCGCTCTCGCGCGGCCTGCAGATCGCCCTGGCCGCGGAGCGCTACTCCCCGTGGCGGCTGTGGGTGGAGTCGGCGAAGGCGAAGCGGGAGCAGGCCCACGTCGACCCGCGCGCCCGCCGCACCCGTCACGTGAAGCTGGACTGACTGAGTTCGTCGTGGTCTGCAGCCTGTGCGGAGGAACGGCTGCCGGTCATCGGCGTCGACCATCTATCCTGGACGAGGACGATCTGGCAGTTCTGGCCGGGGGCCGACCGGCGGTGCCGAGCGCACCGATCGCGAGCGACAGCGCTCGCCCCGCAATCCGATCAGAAGGGGACAGATGCGCAGGCGAGCTCTGGGTATTCGCAGCACCGAGCCGGTGTCCACGAGGCCGCGGACGACCGTGGTGCTGGCCGCGGGCTGCGTCGTCGCCGTCGGGGGACTGACGGGATTCGGCATCGCCGGGATGGGACCGCTGGCCGCGCTCGCCGGGGATTTCGGATCCTCCACCGAGAGCCCGCCGCGCGAGAACGTCCCGTCGGACGGCGGCGGAGCCCCCGCACCGACGCCCGTCGATCTCGATGCCGTCACGACCACGCCCGAGGAGACCGCCACCGAGGATCCGGCGACGGAGGCCCCCGAGACGGAGGGTCAGATGACCGAGGCCCCGGCGACGGAGGATCCCGCGGAGGAGCCCACCGCGGAGGAGACCCCGGCAGCCGCTCCCCAGCAGCCCACCGATCCGTCGGCACCCCAGCAGGACGGCCCCGCCACCGGCACCGGTGAGCAGTCAGAGCCCTCCCGCGGCGGCTCGGGCGGCGGCACCGGCGGAGGCGGCACCGGCGGAGGCGGCACCGGCGGAGACGGCGCGCACGACGGCGGTGGTGCATCCGACGACGGCGGCGGGACGCCGCCCGCGACGCCGTCCGCGAACCCGACGGAAGAGCCGACGACGGAAGAGCCGACGGAGGAAGAGCCGACAGAGCCGACGGAGCCGACGGAGGGAGAGCCGACGGAGCCGGACGAGGACGGCCCCGTCGACGACGAGACCACCGCCCCTGCCCCTGCGGACGAGCCGACTCCGACCACTCCCGGCGACGGCGACTGAAACCCGGAGCCGAGCTCGGGAGCGACCTCCGACATCTCACGCCCGGCAGGCCACCGTGAACCCGCCGTCGTCGAACACGGTCCGATAGTCGCCGTCCCAGGTCTGCTCCGCCCAGGCCGCGATGTCCTCCGGGGGAAGACCGTCCCAGGAGAAGGCGTACTCGTCGCTCAGCACGCAGTCGGGAACCCGCTGGTTGGGGCCGTGGATCCACTGCACGTCGTGGTCGGGGACGGCGTGGGCCATCAGGGTGATGTCCACGGCGAGCACGGCGCGGTCGGGGACGGCCTCGAGCGCCGCGGCGGCCGGTTCGGCGCGCCAGGTGGGCTCCCACTGCGAAGGGCGCACGACGTCGAGCAGCGGCATCGCCCCGCCCAGCACGAGGGTGACGGCGGCGGTGGCCGCGGTCGCCGTGATGCGGACCCGGCGTCCGGGCCGCGGGGCATCCCGGCGCTGCCAGCGGGTGGCGAGCCCGCTGCGTCGGTCGCCGAGCGCATCCAGCAGCGCTGCGAGCGCGATCGGCATCAGCACCGCGTCATAGTGCCAGCCCCATTCCCAGTAGAACTCGACGGTGCCGGTGAAGCGCCAGGCCAGCGTGGGGATCATGAGCAGGATGAGCGGGGAGCGAGCCCCGATGACACCGGCGGCCAGCAGCAGCATGGCGACGGTCACCCACTTCACCGGCGGCCAGAACACCTCCAGCGGCCCGCCGAGGTTGTCGGTGTAGTCGTACTGCCCGGCGGTGTTCAGCAGCGGCAGGATCACGAAGGTGGACAGCACGAACCAGCCCGCGCCCCACCCCGCCAGGCCGATTCCCTCCCGCCGGTGAGCACGGTCCCGCAGTGCGATCAGCCCGCCGAGCAGCGCGACGGTCAGCCCGAGGTCCTCCTTGACCAGCACCAGCGGAGCCGCCCAGAGGACCGCGGCCAGCGGGCGGTCCCGCAGCAGAGCGGTCAGGGACAGGGCGAGCAGCGGCACCGCGAACGCGATCTCGTGGAACTGCACCGCGGCGGCGGACTGCAGCCCGAAGGAGAAGACGTAGGCCGCGCCGGCGAGCGACCCGAGGCCGGGGCCCAGCCGGTCGATCGCCAGACGGGTCAGCGGGATCGCCGAGACGGCGAACAGGAGCCCCTGGGTCCACAGCAGCGCTTCCCCGGAGGGCCAGGCCCACCACACCGGGGCCAGCAGCACCAGGATCGGATGGAAGTGATCGCCCAGCAGATTCACGGCGTCGCCCTTGATGGGGACGATCGGCGCCCGCAGCTCGCCGTAGGCCCGGGCCAGCTGCGTGAAGATCCCCAGGTCCCAGGAACGGGTGACGAGGTGGCGGAACTGCTGGCTGCCGAGCAGCCCGTAGGCGAGCGCGGCCAGCACGGCCAGCACCGGCGGGACCAGGCGCCGCGCCGTGGTGGGATCGGGGACGGGGCGATGCTCGGCCTCCGGCGGCGTCGTGGAGGCGTCGGCGGGGGAAGTCACGCAGGTGAGGGTATCGGGCTCGGCAGGGGCCGCAACCGGATCGAGACGCAGCGATTGCATGATTCGCCTGCGGATCGGGGAGAGCCGTGGTGAAATTCGTGGTGCCGGTGTGCACCGGGTTCCCGGGCGCGATGTGGCGCGGCACACCGTCCATCCCATCCCTGGAGGTCTGCAACGATGCCCCTCGTCCGCCCTGTCCTGCCCAGACCCCGCGGAGCGCTCGCGGCCGCTGCCGGCGCGGCGCTCGTCGCCGGGCTCCTCGTGGCCCCGCCCGCGCTCGCCGACGGCGGTGATCCCGAGCTGCTCGGATCCGCCTCCGATCTCGGGGTCGAGGTCCCCACCCCGGACGACGTCCTGGATTCGACCGAGACCGCGATCCCGGGCCGCTGGCTCGTCGAGGTCTCGGGATCCCCGACGCTGAAGGGCGGCAGCTCCTCCGCCAACACGGCGCACCAGGACGAGGTCCGCCAGCGGGCCGAGGACGCCCAGATCTCGATGTCGGTCGAGGAATCCTTCGTCTCCGGCTGGAACGGCATGTCGGTGGAGATGAAGGACGCCGACGTGGCCAAGCTCCGCGACGTCGCGGGCGTCGAGGCGGTCTACCCGGTTCTCGAGGTCCGGGCGCCGGAGCCCTCCGACGCCGCCCCGCAGGACGTGTACGGCAACGCCATGACGGGCGTCGATCAGGTCCAGGAGGTCGACGGCCTCACCGGTGAGGGCGTCACCGTCGCCGTGATCGACTCCGGCATCGACTACAACAACCCAGACCTCGGCGGCTCCGGGGTCGACGACCAGACGGCGGACTTCCCCGGCGAGCGCGTGGTCGGAGGCTACGACTACGTCGGCGACGACTACGACTCCTCCGCCGGGGACGCACCGCAGCCGGATGCGTACCCCGACGACTGCGGGGGCCACGGCACCCACGTCGCCGGCATCATCGGTGCCGACGGCGAGGTGACCGGCGTGGCCCCGGAGGCCGACTTCCTGGCCTACCGCATCTTCGGCTGCGACGGGACGAGCAGCACCGACGTGATCCTCGAGGCGATGGAGCAGGCCGCGGCCGACGGCGCCGACGTGGTGAACATGTCGCTCGGTGCCAGCTTCGTGACCTGGCAGGACTACCCGACGGCGCAGCTGTCCGACGCGCTCACCGCGACCGGTGTCACCGTCGTCATCTCCGCCGGCAACGAGGGTGAGGCCGGCACCTTCTCCAGCGGCGCCCCCGGGGTCGCGGCCGATGCGATCACGGTCGCCTCGGTGGACAACACCCACCGTCGGTCGCCCTACGCCACGGCGGCCGGGGCGGAGCGGGCATACGCCTCGGCAGAAGGCGCCCCGGATGCACCGACCTCCGGCGAGCTCGCGCTCGTGAGCGCCGGCGCGCCCGGCACCGCAGCCGCACAGGCCTGCGATCCCGCCGCCGTCGCCCCGGCCTCCGGCCCCGGTCAGGCCCTGCTGGTCGAACGCGGGGTCTGCGCGTTCTACGACAAGGCCTTCGCCGGGCAGTCCGCGGGCTATGACGCCGTGATCCTGTACAACAACTCGCCCGGCGCCGTGAACCCGACGGTCGCGGGAGACCCCGCGATCACCGTCCCGGTGGTCATGATCGGTCAGGCCGACGGTCTCGCCCTGCAGGACGCGCTCGCCGCCGGCGAGGTCACGTGGGCCTGGCAGGAGGGAGCCACCACGGTGGAGAACGCGACCGGTGGCCTGGTCTCGACCTTCTCCTCCTACGGGCTCACCGCCGAGCTGGCGCTGAAGCCGGACATCGCCGCCCCCGGCGGGTCGATCTGGTCGACGCTCCCGCTCGAGCAGGGCGGGCACGGCTCCATGTCGGGCACCTCGATGGCGGCCCCGCACGTCGCCGGCGCCGCCGCGCTGCTGCTGGAGTCGGACCCGACGCTGGATCCCCAGGGCGTCAAGACCGCGATGATGAACACCGCGGATCCGCTGACCTGGTCGCTGATGCCGGATCAGGGCTACCTCGAGCCGGTCCACCGTCAGGGTGCCGGTCTGCTGGACATGGTCGAGGCCGTGCACACCACGACCACCGTCGAGGAGCCGTCCATCTCCCTCGGCGAGGGCGAGGACGGTCCCCGGACCGTCACGGTGAACGTCACCAACTCCTCCGACCAGGAGAAGACCTATGACGTCGGCATCCGCCACGGCATCGCCACCGGTGCCCCGACCTACGATCCGTCCTTCTACGTGGCCGACGGGATCGCCGAGCCGTCGGCCTCGTCCGTGACGGTTCCGGCGCAGGGCTCCTCCGAGGTCACCGTGACGCTCGGGGAGGACTTCGGCGTGGACGGCCACATCTACGGCGGCTGGGTGACGCTCACCGGCGCCGACGAGGACCTCGTGGTCCCGTACGCGGGCCTGTCGGGCGATTACCAGGCGCTGCCCGTGCTGGATGACCAGGGGATGGGACTGCCCGTCCTCGGCGTGAGCGACGGGGCCGGCGGCGTGCTGCTGGATCCGGACGGCGGGCACACCTACACGATGCAGAACGGTGACGTCCCGTATCTCGCGTACTACTTCCAGTATCCGGTCGAGCGGCTCGAGGTCCGCGCCTACTGGATCAATGGGGGCGGGAAGGCCAAGCTGGTCAATCCCTCGGTCGGGCTGATCGACGCGGCCGATCACCTCGGTCGTTCGGGCGAGCCCGAGGTCTTCGCCTGGGACGGCAGCTACGCGCTGAAGAACCAGAAGTCGAAGACGGTGAAGAACCGGGACTACATCCTTCAGATGCGGGTGCTGAAGCCGCTCGGTGATCCGGACGACCCGGACCACTGGGAGACCTACACCTCCCCGCGGTTCACGATCGACAACCCGGATCCGCCGAAGCCCGGCGCCCGCTGAGCCGGGACCGGGGCCGGCTCAGCACCCGGCCCGCCGGCCGGGTCCGACGACGAGGGCGGCGGCACCCATCCAGGGTGTCGCCGCCCTCGTCCGTCCGGTGGGGACGGTGCGAGCTGCTACATCTCGAGCGGCTGCGCCTCGCTGCTCGCCGCCTCGAGCTGCTCCGCCTCGAGCTGCTCCGCCTCGACCCGGACGAAGCGGATCTCGCGCGACTCGACCTCCCAGAGGACCCCGATCGCCCCGTCGTCCAGCGGCTGCACCACCGAGTAGTCCAGCGGACCCGGCTCGAACACGAGTGCTTCGGTCCAGCTCGCCCCGTCGTCCGCGGACCTGCTGAGGGTCCCTCGGATCCGAGCGAAGCGGTCCCAGGAGCTGCTGAAGAGCAGCATCCGCGAGCGCGGATCCGCGGGATCGGCATCGGGGAAGCGCCGGGCCAGCTGGGCGTTGTTGCCGGGGTCCACGAACTGCTCGTCGATGCCGCGGTCCTCCCAGGTCGCGCCGCCGTCACCGGAGACCGCGACCCGGCGGTGCCCGCCGCGGGCGTGATCGCGGGAGTTCAGCAGCACCTGCCCGTCGGAGAGCTCCACGATCGTGGTCTCGTCCATGTCCTCGCCGACGGCCTCGCCCCGCTGCCACGTCTGCCCGTGATCGTCGGAGAACAGCACATAGGAGCGGACCACCTCGCGGGTCCCGTCGGCCCAGAACCATCCGCAGTAGGGCTGCAGCAGGCGCCCGGCGTGCGGACCGCGGCGCAGCTGGAGCCCGGCCCCCGAGGTGGGGAACGCCGTGCGCATCAGCTCCGGTGGTGCGGCGACGGCGGTGACGGAGCGGTACGACCAGGTCCGGCCCTGGTCGACGCTGGTGGCGACGGCCGAGCCGAGCACGTCGCGGTCGGCGTCGTCGGTCCCGGCCGCCGCGTCCCAGACCCCGCGATCCTTCGCATGGGTGTGGAACACGTGCAGCGCACCGGTCTCGCGGTCCCGGACGAAGCTGGGGTCGCAGTACCAGTGCCGCCCCTCGCGATCCGCTGCGCGCAGCGTCTCGAAAGATCCCCAGGTGCGGCCGCCGTCCAGCGAGCGGCGCTGGACCAGGCCGGTCGGGTCGGGCACGTCCTGCCCGGTGTCGCGCCCGTCGAAGGCGGCCAGGACCTGGCCGTCCCCGAGATGGACCAGGCCCACGATGCGATAGCGCGGCCACGGCCCCTCCCCGGCCCGGGCCAGGACCGTGTGGGGGAGCGGGGCATCCGGGACCGGGGCGGGGCTGTGGCCGAGGGAGATCACCGCGAGAGGATCCAATCCACGTCGAGTCGGGCGAAGGTGATGGTCGAGTCCGCAGCTTCGTACAGCAGAGCGTATTCATCGCGTCCGATCGCGATGATCACGGAGTACTGGCAGACGCCGGGATCGAAGACGCGCTTGCGCTCCCAGGTGGCGCCGTCATCGGTCGAGATCTCGATCGTGCCGTTCACGCGGTCGTCGGGCTCGTGGTCCGCGTGGGAGAACAGCAGGACGCGGGCCTTCGCGGAGCCCTGCGGCGCATCCGGGTAGGCCCGAGTGATCTGCGCGTTGTTGCCCGGATCCCGCAGGGACGGGTCGCGGTGCAGGTCCTGCCAGGTCTCGCCGCCGTCGTGGCTGAGCGCCACCCACCGGTGCCCGGTGCGCACATGCTCGCGGGAGTTCATCATCAGCGTGCCGTCGGAGAGCTCGACGACCTTGTTCTCGTCCATCTCGGTGCCGACCGGGGTGCCCATGGTCCAGCTCTGCCCGTGGTCGTCGGAGTAGACGGAGTAGGCCTGGACGATCTCGCCGTCGCCGTCGCCGCGGAAGAACCCCGCGTACTGCTGGATCAGGCGGCCCGCGTGCTTTCCGAAGCGCAGCTGGATGCCGGCGCCGGAGGAGGCGAAGGTGGCACGGCAGTCCGCCGGCTTGACGATCTCGGTGACCGAGCGGTGCTCCCAGGTCTCGCCCGAGTCGCGGCTGACGGAGAGGTTGGCGCTGAGCACGTCGCGGTCCTCGTCGTCGTTGCCGTACTGCCCGTTCCACACCCCGGTGTCCTTCGAGAACACGCAGAAGCAGTAGATCAGACCGGCCTCCCGGTCGACCACATAGGACGGGTCGGAGTAGCCGAGCTTCTCGCCGGGCACGTCGGACTCGAAGCCCTGACGCACCACCGTCGGCTCGCCCCAGGTGTGCCCGCCGTCTCGGGAGCGGCGCTGCCACACGGAGTTCGGCGCCGGCGCGTCCCCGAAGCCGGGACGCTTGTCGAAGGCGGCCAGCAGGTCACCGTTGGGGGCGACGGCCAGGGCGGGGATGCGGAAGTTGTCCACGCCCTGGTAACCGGACCAGGCCAGCGCCTGGTCCTCGTAGGTGCCGTGGCGGCGGCCGTTCTCCTTCGGCGGGGGCAGCGCCCCGGCGGCAGCGGTGCCGGCCCCGAGCGCGGTCACGGCGGCGGCCGTTCCGAGCAGGCCACGTCGGGTCAGGTGGTCATCCATCAGGTACTCCTTCATCGGGATGGGGGTCTTCTGACAGCTCGCCCCGTCAGGGGGCGAGAGTGGGTGGCTGCGAACTTTCGTCGCTCAGCGTGACCTCAACGCCTCTATGCGGTTGAGGTCACGCAAGGCGACGAAAGTTTGCAGGTCGGGGGCAGGACAGGTCGGGGGCAGGGCAGGTCGGGGGCGGGACAGGTTGAAGGCAGGAACTGGTCCGGGGGTGATGCGTGCCGGGGCGGGGCCGGGCGCTGTCCTTCGGGACGGGTCAGCTGCTGGTGACGGCATCGTGGAACCAGGTGGTGAGGGTGGTGGGGTGGGTGATGGCGGTGCCGACGACGACGGCGTGGGCGCCGGCGGTGCGGCAGGCGGCGGCTTGGGCGGGGGTGTGGACGCGGCCCTCGGCGATCAGCACGGAGCTGCTGGGGAGCTGGTCGGCGAGACGGCGCAGCAGGTCGAGGTCGGGGCCGGTGGTCGTGGGTCGGGCTCGGGTGTAGCCGGCGAGGGTGGTGCCGATGAGGTCGATGCCGAGGTCGGCGGCGGCGAGGGCGGAGTCGACGGAGTCGCAGTCGGCCATGAGGGGGCCGTCGAAGCGTTCGCGCACTGCGGTGATGGTTTGTTCGAGCGTGCGGCCGTCGGGGCGGTCGCGCCGGGTGCCGTCCAGGGCGAGGATGTCGGCGCCGGCGTCGATCACGGCGAGGCAGTGCTCCAGGGTGGGGGTGATGAACACGCCCTCGGCGCCGTCCTTCCAGATTCCGATGACGGGCTCGTCGACGGCGTCCTGGACGGCGCGGATGTCCTGCAGGCCCTGGGCGCGGACGGCGGATGCGCCGCCGGCGCTGACGGCGGCGGCGACCTGGGCCATGGTGCGCGGATCGCGCATCGGCTCCCCGGGGTAGGCCTGGCAGGAGACGATCAACGAGCCCTCGAGCGGAGCGATCAGGGGGTGCATACGGGACCTTTCACCGGGAGAACGGGGGACGGAGGGATCAGGAGGCGCGCAGCGCGTCCTCGGCGCGGGCGGCGGCGCCCAGCAGCGCGGCATGGTTCCCGGCGCGGGCGGCGAGCACCGGGGTGTCGGCCACGACGTCCATAGCATCGTGCGCGATCCCCTCGGACACGGCGTCGCGCCAGAGGCTCTCGGCCTCGCTCACCCCACCGGTCAGCGCCACCACCTCCGCATCCAGCACGTTCAGCAGGCCGCCGATCGTCCGGCCGGTCGCGACGGCGGCGATCCGGTACGCCTCGCACGCCGTCCGGTCACCACCCCGGGCGGCCCGGGCGAGGGCGTGGCCGTCGGCCGGTGCGGGATCGGCGCCCAGCCGCCGGGCCAGCCGCACGATCCCCGGGCCGGAGGCGAGGCCCTCGAGGTGGCCGGTGCGACCGCAGGGGCAGGGCACGCCCTCGGCCTCGGGCACCGCCAGATGGCCGATGTGCCCGGCGGCGCCGCGGGAGCCCAGCACGGGGGAGCCGTCCAGGACCTGGCAGCCGCCGATCCCGGTGCCGACGGCGACCAGCAGCAGGGAGGCGCGCCCGCGACCGACCCCGAAGCGGGCCTCGCCGAGTCCGTGGGCGTGCACATCGTTCAGCACGCTGACCGGGACCGCGAAGCGCTCGAGGACGACCGGTGCGATCGCGGTCCCGGCCCAGCCGGTCAGCGCATCGGTGGCATGGGTGACCGCGCCGCGGGCGGTGTCGATCACGCCGGCCGAGGAGATCCCCACCGCCCGGATCGCGGCGCCGCCGCGCACCTGCTCGGCCAGCTCGAGCGCGGCGTCGAGGATCGCCGCAGCGCCCTCCGTCGCGGGGGTGGCCACGGTGGCGACGCGCTCGACCCGTGGGGCCGAGGAGACACGCGCCCCGCCATCGCCCCCCGCCCCGGTGACCAGGGCGGCACGGATCTTGGTGCCCCCGAGGTCGAGGGCGAGGACCGGATCAGACACTCGCGCCCTCCCGCAGCCCGGTCTCGGTGAGGATCGCCCGGATCCGCTCGACGGCCTCGCCCTCGATCGGCGTCATCGGGGAGGTCATGACGTTGGACGAGAACACCCCGAGCTCGCGCAGCGCGGTCTTGAAGGCGCCCACGCCGGCGGCCGGGCCGACCTTGCCGACGGGCTGGAAGACGATCTCGAACAGGGCGACCAGGCGGTCCTGCTCGCGGCGCACCTGCTCCCAGTCGCCCGCGCGGGCGGCGCGGTGCATCCGCACGTAGCCAGCCGGATCGACGTTCCCGAGCCCCGGCACGGAGCCGTCGGCCCCCGAGAGATAGGCGCCGTCGACGACGACCTCGTGGCCGGTCATCAGGGTCAGCGGGGAGCCGGCGGCCCGGTTCGCGGCCGACAGACGACGGAAGGAGACGTCGTCGCCGCTGGAGTCCTTGACCCCGGCGATCACGCCGTCCTGCCCCAGCCGCAGCAGCTGGGCGGGGGCGAGCTTGGTGTGCACGCAGACAGGAAGGTCATAGGCCCAGACCGGTGCGTCGGCGGCGGCCGCGACCGCGCGGAAATGGGTGTCGATCTCCTCGGGTCCGGTGATCGCGTAGAACGGGGCGGTGACGACGTATCCGGCGAGGTCGAAGCGCTCCGCGGCCCGGAGGTGCTGGATCACGCGATGGGTCTGCATGTCGATGGCGCCGGCGATGACCGGCACCTGCCCGGCGACGAGGCCGGTGACGGCCTCGAGCACCCGGGCGCGCATCGCGTCGTCGAAGAACGCCACCTCGCCGCTGGAGCCGAGGGCGAAGATTCCGTCGACCCCGGCGTCCAGGAGTCGGGAGACCAGTCGCTCGAGCGAGGGGAGGTCGAGGTCGCCGTCCGCGGTCAGCGGGGTCAGCAGGGGCGGGACGACGCCGGAGAGGGTCGAGGTGGTCATGGCAGGGGTGCTCCTTCGAAGAACGGGGGTGGAGTCGGAGTGGCCGAAGGCCGTGCGGTACGGGTGGATCGGATGGACCGGGAGGACGGGCCCGACGGGCTCGTCAGAGCAACGACGGTGCAGCGGCGAGCAGGGTGCAGGTGTACTCGTCCTGCGCATCGGTGAAGATCCGCCGGGCGGCGTCGTGCTCGACGACCCTCCCGTGGTTCATCACGATGATCGAGTCCGAGACGAAGCGGACCGTGCTGATGTCGTGGGAGATGAACACCAGGCCCAGGCCGAGCTCGCGCTTGAGGTCCATCAGCAGGTTCAGCACCTGGGCGCGCACCGACACGTCGAGGGCGCTGGTGGGCTCGTCGGCGACGATGATCTGCGGATCCAGGGCCAGGGCCCGGGCGATCGCGACGCGCTGGCGCTGACCGCCGGAGATCTGGCGGGGCATCACCTCGATGGCCGACTGGGGCAGGCCCACCAGGTGCAGCAGCTCCTGGACGCGGGCCAGCCGCTGCGGCTCGGTGCCGATGCCGTGCACGCGCAGCGGATCCATCAGCGTCTCCCGCACCGGCAGGCGCGGGTTCAAGGCGGTCGACGGGTCCTGGAACACCACCGAGACGGTGCGGCCCAGCTCCTTGCGCCGAGCCCGCCCACGCTGCATCGGCTCCCCGTTGAACAGGACGTTCCCGCTGGTGACGGGCTGCAGCCCGGTCATCACCCGGGCCAGGGTCGATTTGCCCGAGCCGGACTCGCCGACGATGCCGAGCACCTCGCCGCGGCGGACGGACACGCTCACGCCGTCGACCGCCCGGATGGTGTCCGGGTGGAAGAGGCCGCCGGTGCGCAGCTTGTGCACCACGTGCACGTCCTGCAGCTCGATGGTGGGCGGGTTCCCGCCGGTGCGTTCGGAGACGGACTGCGGTGCGGAAGGGGTGGTCATCGCGGGTCTCCTTCGAGGGGCGCGAGCGGAGCAGGGACGGCCCCGGTGCTGGCCACGCGGTGACCGGAGGCACCGATCCCCAGCAGCTGCGGGCGCGTGGTGGGATCGGCCGACGGATCCAGCGAGCGCGGCGCGAAGCGGTCGCCGTCGGCGAAGTCGCGGGGGGAGGGGACGGTGCCGGAGACCTGGTGGAGCCGGTCGGCTCCGGCCTCGATCGACAGCACCGAGCCCAGCAGGCCGCGGGTGTACTCGTGGCGCGGATCGATGAGCATCTCGTGGGTGGTGCCCTGCTCCATCACCTGCCCCGCGTACATGACCGTCACCCGGTGGGCGAGCTGGGCGACCAGGGCGAGGTCATGGCTGACGAACACCATCGCGAAGCCGAGCTCCTCGCGCAGGGAGTTCAGCAGGTCCACGACCTGCTTCTGCACGGTCACGTCCAGCGCGGTGGTCGGCTCGTCGGCGATCACCAGCTTCGGATCACGGGTCAGCGCCATCGCGATCAGCACGCGCTGGCGCTGGCCTCCGGAGAGCTCGTGCGGGTAGGCGGACAGGGTGCGCTTCGGCTCCAGTCCCACCAGCTCCAGCAGCTCCGAGGCCGAGCGGGTCCCGCCGCGGCGGGTCAGCTGCGCCATCTGCGAGCGGATCAGCATCGAGGGGTTCAGCGAGCTCAGCGCGTCCTGGTAGATCATCGCGATCTCGTGTCCGCGCAGGGCGTTGAGCTGCTTCGAGGGAAGCGTCAGCAGATCGACGCCGTCGAGCTCGACCGAGCCGCTGACCTGTGCGGTGGTCGGCAGCAGCCCCATCACGGCCAGCGACGCCACGGACTTGCCGGAGCCGGATTCGCCGACCAGCCCCATGGTCTCGCCGGGGCGGACCTCGAAGGAGATGCCGTCGAGGATGTCGATGTCACCGTGCGCCTCCGGGAAGGCGACGCGCAGGTCCTCGACCTGCAGCAGGGGAGGCTGCGAGTCGTCGACCGCCGGACGCTCCGGACGCGACAGCTCCGCCCGACGCAGCGCGGCGAGGGAGTCGACCAGCAATCGGTGCGAGGCCTCCTCGTCTCTCGCGCCGAGCCCTCCGGCGGGTTTCTCGTCCGATCGCTCGACGGACTCCTCGGCGGAGCGTTCGGCAGATTGCTCCTCGGCGCGCTCGTCGGCCTCGACGTCGACCTTCGTGCGGATCCGCGGGCTCGCCATGGCATCGGTGAGCCCTTCGGAGAGGATGTTCAGCGAGAGCACGGTCAGCAGGATCGCCAGGCCGGGGAAGAACGTCGGCCACCAGTAGCCGGACAGCAGCAGCTGCTTGCCCTCGGCGAGGATGTTGCCCCAGGAGGGGTCCGGCGGCGGCACGCCCGCGTTGATGAAGGACAGCGAGGCCTCGAGCACGATCGCGTCGGCGACCAGCACGGTCGCGAAGACCATGATCGGCGCGATGCAGTTGCGAGCCACGTGCTTGACCAGGATCCACGGGGTCGAGGCGCCCATCACCTGCGAGGCCGCCACGTAGTCCTCGCCGAACTGCGCCAGGACGTTGCCGCGGATCACCCGGGCCAGCTGGGGGACGTAGATGAAGCCGATCGCGAAGATCAGCACCGGCAGCGAGGTGCCGAAGACCGCCACGAACACGGCGGCCAGGGCGATGCCGGGGAAGGACATGACCACATCGAGCGTGCGCATCAGGATCTCGGAGGGGATCTTCGACGCCGTGGCGGCGAAGGAGCCCAGCACCATCGCGGCCACCAGGGCAGCGGCGGTCGCGAGCAGGCCGATCAGCAGGGAGGCGCGGGCGCCGTGCACGACGCGGGAGAAGATGTCGCGGCCGATGGCGTCCGTGCCCATCCAGTGCTCCCCGCTCGGCGGCAGCACGGGGGTTCCGGTCGCCAGCGGATCGTACGGGGCGGCCACCGGAGCGGCGATCGCCACCAGGACCAGCAGCATCAGGAAGGTGACGGCGATACGGCTGGGCCAGGGCAGGGCGGTGAGGGGTGCCAGCGGCCGGCCGCTGACGGCCTGGAGGCGGGATCCGAGCTTCGGTCGCATGTCAGATGCTCCTGATGCGGGGGTTGATGAGGACGTACAGCAGATCCACGAAGATGTTCACGACGATGAAGGCGATCGCGACGACGAGGGTCACGCCCTGGACGAGGAACACGTCGTTGCGGGTGACGCCGTCGAGGATGAGCTGCCCCATGGCCTGGATGTTGAAGATGATCTCGATGACCACGGCACCGCCCATCAGGTAGCCCACCCGCAGGCCGAGCACGGTCACCGGGGTGATCAGGGCGTTGCGCAGCACGTTGCGGCTGATCACCACCGGGTACGGGACGCCGGCGCCGATGGCGGTGCGCACGTAGTCGCGGTCCAGCTCCTCGACCATGGCCGTGCGGACCACGCGGATCAGCGAGCCCGCCACCGGGACGCCGAGGGCCAGCGCCGGCAGCGCGATGCTGCGCACGTAGGCGGCGGGGTCCTCGGTCAACGGGACCCACCGCGAGACCAGGGCGGGGAAGATCCCCCAGCCGCCGGGCACCTCGCCGAGCCACTGGATCATGAGGATCGCCAGCCAGAACGAGGGGGTCGCCAGCGAGGCGATGGAGAACACGCGGATGATCTGGTCGACCCAGCCGTCGCGGAACAGGGCGGCCAGCACGCCGAGCACCGCGGAGATCACGATGGCGATCAGCAGCCCCAGGAAGGTCAGCTGCAGCGTGATCGGGAAGGCCTGGGCGACGACCTCGGTGACGGGGACATTGCCGCTGGTCGTGCCGAGATCGCCCCGGAACCAGCCGGCGACGAAGGAGAAGTATCGCTGCAGCAGGGGGTCGTTGAGGCCGTTGGCCTCGCGATAGATGTCCAGCGCCTTCGGGGAGGCCGACGGGCCGAGCGCGCGTCGGGCGGGATCCGAGGGCGAGAAGGACATGATGACGAACACCAGCAGCGCGGCGCCGAGGATCATGATCGGCAGCGCGACCAGGCGCCGTCCGATCAGGCGGACGAGTTGGGACACGGGAGGTCCTCCGGTGGGGTGGCGGGTCTGCAGGAGGTCGGCGGGTGCCGGGGCCGACGGCGGGTCGGCCCCGGCACGGGACGGTTCAGGCCGAGGCCGTGGTCGCGACGTCCACGAAGCTCAGTCCCGTCAGGGAGATCGGCTGGAAGTCGACCAGGGTGCTGCCGTCCCAGGCGGTGGGCGACTTGCGGTGGAACAGCGGGTACAGCGGCACCTCGTCCGAGAGCAGGTCGAACAGCTGGCTCCAGACCTTCTCCTGCTCGGCGGCGTCGGCCGTCTCCAGGCCCTTCGTCAGCAGCTCCTGGACCTCGTCGTAGGCGCCCTCGCCCTTCCAGTGCATGCGGGTGTCGGTCCAGATGTCGTTGCCGTACCACCAGCGCATGAGCAGGTCGGGGTCGTTGCCGAAGACGGAGGGGTCGCCGGGGGCGATCACCACGTCGTACGCATCGGGGTCGGAGTCGATCGTGTTGTACACGTCGGCGGACTGCTTCTGCTCGAAGGCGACGTCGATGCCCAGGGCGGTCAGCGACTCCTGGATGATCGGGGTGACCTGCTGGACCCAGCCGTGGTCGGTGACCAGCATCCGGAAGGAGGCCAGCCCGGTCTCGGCGAACAGGGCCTTGGCCTTCTCCGCATCGAGCGAGTAGACCGTCGAGGCCTCCTTGTAGTTCGGGTGCTCGGGCTGGACGAAGCAGCTCGCCGCCGTCGCCTGACCGCTCAGACCGGTCTCGATGACCTTGTCCATGTCGATCGCGTAGAGGAACGCCTGGCGGTTCTTCAGATCGTTGAAGGGATTGTCCGGCGCATTGTTGAACATCGCGAACAGCAGCCCGAAGCCGCCGACGGACTCGACGTCGCTGGTGGCCTTGAGTCCGTCGATCGACAGGTAGGGCACCGAGTCGATGGCCTGGACGGTCTGCGACTGCAGCGCGTTGGTGCGGGTGGCCGCATCGGGGATGATCTGCCAGCTCATGGTGCCGGCCTTCGCGGGCATGGGGCCGGTGTAGTCGTCGAACCGCTCGAACTCGACGATCTTGGAGGCGGCGCCGCTGTCGGTCATCGTCCAGGGGCCGGTGCCGATCGGATTCGAGTCGAAGGCCTTCGGATCTGCCTCGACCGCGGCCTGCGGCACGATCTTCACCGTGGAGAGCCGCTCGGCGAACACGCCGGTGGGGCTGGTCAGGCTGAAGGTGACGGTGGTGTCGTCCTTCTTCTCGACCCCCTCGATGAAGGAGATGAACTGGGCGTACAGCGAGGCGTTGTCCGGGTTCAGCACGCGCTCGAACGAGAAGACCACGTCGTCGGTGGTCACCGGGGAGCCGTCGTGGAAGACCGCGCCGTCGCGCAGCGTCACGTCGACGCTGGTGCCGTCGGCGCTGGGGATCTCGGTCGCCAGCGCCGCGTACACCTCGCGGGTGACGGGATGCAGCTCGGTCAGGCCCTCGAGCGTGTGCCAGTTGACCGCGACCGTCAGGGCGGCCGACGTCGTCATCGGATCGAAGCCGTTGGTCCCCAGCTCGTAGCTGATGGCGGCGGTGAGGTGACCGTCCGGGTCCGCTTCGCCGGCGGGAGCGCCACCGGAGTCGGATCCGCCTCCGCTGCCGGAGCCGGTGTCCTTCGGAGCGCAGGCGCCGATGCCTGCGACGATCCCGGCGGCACCGGCGAGGACGGCGGAGCCGCGGAGGAATCCGCGTCGGCCCATGGGGCCGGTGGAGTTCGTGTTCACCGTGGTGACATCCCTTCATTGGGTTGGTCCCGACGCCCCGGGGCGTCGGGGTCGTGGAAAAACCCCGTCGTCGGGATCTGTCCTGACCCCGTCGTCGGATTCCGGGATGGACCCGTCGTCGGGTCCCGTGGTGGAGCCCGTCGTCGGGACCCGTCCGGATCCCCTCCGCGAGAGACGACGGTTCGCCTCTCCGCGAAGATCAGACGTATGATGTCTGATGACCAGAGAGAGTACATCACCACGACAGTGATCGCCACCACGGGGCGGGCGTTGCGACCAGCGGGTGGTCGTCCGGGCCGACGAGCGATCCGCACGGGGCCGAGACGGCCCCGGTGCGGTCGATACGGACCGGGACGACGCGGGACGAGGCAGAACAGGCACGATGGAGTGATGCACCGCACACGGCTGTGCATCGGGGAGGAGACGACATGGT